>CAYJNU010000260.1:3249-11470 GCA_964371005.1 uncultured Verrucomicrobiota bacterium
CCCGCCGGCTTGGGGGCGCTGCCCCCCCCCCCCAACGGCGGGGGGGGGCCGCCCCCACACCAAAACGCTGGCGCGCCAGGCCAACGCCTCGCCGCCAAAGGCACCGCTTCGTCATGAGCATCCGCGTGGGCATCGTGGAGGACGACCGCACCGTTCGGGAAAACCTGGCCGCTTGGATTGACCAGACGCCCGGCTTCTCCTGCGCGGCAGCCTGCGCCAGCGCCGAGGAAGCCCTGAAGCGTTTGCCCAACTCCGCTCCCGACGTGGTGCTGATGGACATTCACTTGCCTGGCCAATCCGGCATTGAATGCGTGGCGCAACTGCGGCGCTTGTTGCCGCAAACTCAGGTCATCATGCTGACGGTGGAGGAGGACAACGAACAGGTGTTTGAATCGTTGAAGGCCGGCGCCACCGGCTATTTGGTCAAGCACGTCTCCCCGGAGGAGATTCTGGAGGCGGTCGCGGAGGTGCATCGCGGCGGGGCGCCGATGTCCAGCCACATCGCGCGGCGGGTGGTGGCGGCCTTTCAGCAGCGGACGCGAACCGAGGCTGCGGCGGTTCAACTCTCGCCGCGGGAAGAGGAGATTCTCCGCCTGCTGGCCAAAGGCGCTCGTTCCAAAGAGATCGCTGACCGGCTTAACATCGGCTCCGGCACCGTCAACACCCACGTGCGGCACATCTACGAAAAGCTGCACGTCCGTTCGCGTGCGGAAGCGGTGGCGCGGTTTGTCGGCAGGTGATCCAGGGGAGGACCAGCGGTCTGTTCGCTCCGCTTCGCCGGCCCCCCCTCGCAAACACCAGCGCGATAGGGCCGCAGGTTCGGAGTTGAAGTCCGCGCTGGCAGCTTCCACACTGCTCCCGCCGTTCTGGAAACATGGACAACGTCTGGCACACAATCGAATTCCAGCGTCGCGACGCCCTCGCCGGTGAATCTACGGCGAAGAGCGCCGTTGTCGCCATCAGCACGCACTTCGACCCGGCGGCAAAGCTGTCCCTCGCACCGCCACGACCGGAGGACCTTTCGCCGGATTCGATGGCGCTGCTGAGCGAGGCCGTTCGCGTGTTGCAGTTCGGGGCCCTGCTGTTCGTCTATGGCGCGCCGCGCGAACTCGCGCTCTGGGGACAAAGGCTGGAGAATTTCCGTGAGCACGGCGCCCGCATGGTTTTCAAGTATTGGATCGCGCTGGACCTCGACGACGCGAGGCGCGGCCAGTCGTTGAAGCCCAGCCACCTGGGCCTGCTCCTGTTCCAGAAGCGAGATGCCAACCGCAAGAGTCCAACTCCATTTCCGCTCGACACCACCGAGGTCCGCATGCCGCATCTGAGCTGTGCCGCCTGTGGCAAATCGTTGAAAGACTGGGGGGGAAAGAAGCATTTGATGAATCCGGCGGGCGCGGCGCCCTCGGACGTGTGGCGAGACGTCGCGCGGCGACGCATCCGTGACCACGTGACACCGGAGGTCATCCTGGAGCGTATCGCGGGGCTCACACCGAAAGCCGCAGGCGGGCGATTGCATGTCATCCAACGCGGGTTGGGAGTGTCGCCGGTCAGCAGCCGTGCGCACGGTGAATTCAGGCTCACGCCTGATGCGTTGGTCGCCCAAGCTCCACCCACACGGCTGCGCAAGCTCCTGCGCAACGAGGTCTATCAAGCGGATTGCGTATCGTTTCTGGAGCGTGTCGAAAAGCTGCATCCGGAAGGCGCGTTCGATCTGGTGTTTGCCGACCCACCTTACAACCTGGAGAAGAGCTACGACACCTACGCCGACACCCTGGCGGAGCGGCATTACCTGGAATGGTGCGAGCGCTGGCTCGATGGCATGGCCCGCACGCTCAAGCCGGGCGGCAGCCTCTTTGTCGTAAACCTCCCGCGCTGGGCCATGCACCACGCGGCGTTCCTGAACTCGCGCCTGGAGTTCCGTCATTGGATCGTCTGGGACGCGCTGTCGGAACCGCGGGGCCGGCTGATGCCCGCCCATTACGCCCTGCTCTACTACACGAAACCCGGCGGAAATCCGGTCTTCAATTACGCCGGCTTTGGCAACAAACTCAATCCGGAAGCCGTGCCCCCCCCCGACGCGCCAAAGTATTGCCTGCGCGCCGACTGCATCCGCAAGCGCAAGGCCGCCGGTGACGATGCCCGCGTGGAGCTGTCGGATGTCTGGTTCGACGTGCATCGCATCAAACACAAACGCGACCGGGACGCACATCCGTGTCAGCTTCCGGAGAAACTCATGGAACGCATCATCCGGCTCGTGACGCGCCCCGGCGACGTGGTGTTCGATCCGTTCTGCGGCGCGGGCACAAGCGCCATCGCCGCAGCCAAGCTGGGCCGCGACTACGTGATGGTGGACCTGGACGCGAACTACGTCCGCATCACGAAGGCCAAGTTGACCGCCATGAAGCAGGCCACCGAGTCAACAGGGACGGCAGCGGTGCCGCGGCAAAGTGTGTTGCGCCCGCGCAAGGGAGCCTCCAAACGCACCATTGAACTCGCGCTGCAAGAATTGGCCCGCGCACTTGGGCGCATGCCGACCGAGGCGGACCTGAGCCCCGAACTCCTGAAGCAGATTGCGCTGATCTATCCGTATCCTGGCGCCGCGCTGAAACGGGCGAAGGTGGTTCTACCAGCGTAGCCGGCCGGCGTCAGGCATGCGCGTCTCCATCGTCATCCCGGCTTTCAACGAGGAGCGCCTGATCGGCGAGACACTGCGGCACATTGGGCTGGCGAGTGAAGCGTTCACCCGGCCCGGCTGGGAAACGGAGACCATCGTTTGCGACAACAACTCCACGGATCGGACAGCGGAACTCGCACGGGCGTCGGGCGCACAGGTTGTCTTCGAACCGGTGAACCAGATCGCAAGGGCCAGAAACACCGGCGCCGCGGCGGCTACCGGCGACTGGTTGGTCTTCGTGGACGCAGATTCCCAACCGAGTGCAAGACTCTTCGCCGAGGTGGTGGAGCAAATTCAAGGCGGGCGCTGTTTGGCGGGTGGCGTCACGGTGCGGCTGGATCAGGATTCACCGGCCGCCCGGTTCGGGGCGGGGCTGTGGAATGGCCTGAGCCGGTGGCGACGCCTGCTGGCGGGCTCGTTCATCTTCGTGGAAACGGCCGCCTTCCGGAGAATTTGCGGATTCGACCAAAACCTGTTCGTCGCCGAGGAACTGGAATTGAGCCGCCGCCTGCACAAGCTCGCCCGCGAACAGCGCCGCGAGATCGTCATCCTTCACCGGCATCCACTGCTGACCTCCGCCCGCAAACTGCACCTTTACAGCGCCGGCGAATACCTGCGCTTCCTCGCCCGGGCGGTGTTCAATCGCAAACGCACCCTGGCCAGCCGCGACGCTTGCGGCCCGTGGTATGACGGCCGTCGTTGAACATGGCCCTCCCCTGCCCCGTCGAATCGCCGTGAAACACGTGCTCCTGATCATCGCCCTGCTCGTCGCCTGCTGGGGCGCGTCGGCGCAAACGAATCTCGACGCCGAACTGGACTTGAGCGACCTCGTCGGCACCGTGCAGGAGTGGGCGGAGGAGAATCTCGACAAGGATTTCCTTGCGTCGCTGGGCGAAGTGGACCAGCAAAAGGTCGAGGCGTTCCTCAAGCAGTTCGCACAACAACTCGACGGCAATCAAGTCCTCGACCTGGCCGCGCTGACGGGCGTTGCGAAGGCCGCCTTGCCACTGTTGGACGCGCATGAGGAAACGCAACCCTACGCCGCGTGGCTGCGGTCACGGCTGGATTACCCGGAGGCCGCCGAGGAATTGCGTCGTGCGCTGCCACCGCCCAAAGTCGAACCCGGCAAATCACCGCCGTCGCCAACGAATCCGCCGCCCGTGTTGGAGCGAAAGGTCTGGGAAAAGAAACTCTCGCAGCGCCCGCTGCCACCAGGAGCGGAGCAACTTGTTCCCAAGCTGAAACAGGTCTTCGCCGCCGAAGGCGTTCCCAAGGAACTGATCTGGCTGGCGGAGGTCGAGTCCTCATTCGATCGGCGGGCAAAGAGCCCCGTCGGCGCGGCGGGCTTGTTTCAACTCATGCCCGCGACCGCCAAACGCTTTGGACTGCGCCGCTGGCCGTTTGATCAGCGCTACCAGGTCGAGCCCAGCGCCCAGGCCGCCGCGCAGTATCTCAAGGTGTTGCACAAACGGTTTCGCGATTGGCCGCTGGCGGTGGCCGCCTACAATGCCGGTGAGGGCAGAGTGGGCAAGCTGCTGGAGACACATAAAGCTCGGAGCTTTGAAGCGATCGCACCGTATCTGCCGGCGGAAACACAGATGTACGTGCCCCGGGTGGAGGCGACCTTGTTGCGACGCGATGGGGTAAAACTGACGAAACTACGTTCTCCGAAAGTGTGATCGGGACGCGCATTCCCAAGGTGTGTTCGGCCGGTCTGGCAGGAGTGAAGTTTCTTGCGGGGACTCTCTTGCATCCTTTGCCCGTCCACATTCTCAAAGAATCCATTCGCCATTCCGACGGGACCAAGCGAAACTCTTCGGCTCATGCAATCGCACACGACATCAGATCAACAGCCGGCGGCAACGCCGCCCGAACCGCCGCGGCCGATCTCCACGCCGGACTTTTCCGGTGCGCCGCTGTCCATCGAGGACCTGGCGGGCCGGCCCGATTTCCCCCAGTGTGTGCGCGGTGTTTACATTGATATCCGCGGCTTTGCGGGTGTCGTCGTGGACATTGTCAATCAATCCATCAAGGTGCGCTCGCCCGAGGGCACCACGCAGAGCTTCAATGCCTATCGGCTCAAGGCGTTGTTCGCGCCACCAGAACGCTATGAGCCTCCGATGCCAACGGAAGCCGAACGCCCCCAGCCCGCCGTGCCGCCCACGCCGGCAGGACCGCCGCGAGTCTACATCGCCGACCCTGATTTCACCGCCCCGATCCAGCCAATCAACGACTACGCGGGCCAACCCGACTTCCCCCAATGTGCCTACGGCAGGCACGTGGACATCGTGGGCTTCGCGGGCGTGGTGGTGGAGATCGTGAAAGGCTCGCTCAAGGTCCAGCCTCAAACCGGCGGCACCCGCAGCTACAACGCCGAGGTGCTCCGGAAGCTGTACGGCAAGTCTTGAGCGGCGTTTCGTCCTGCCAGGCCAGTAACGCGAAGATTGCGCGCCGATTGCTGGAAGGTAGAGTCCTCTCATGCCATCACGCCGCGAGTTCTTGCGCGTCAGCCTGGCCATCGGAGCCCTGGCTGCCTCAAGCCCCTTCGCAGTATCCGCCGTTCCGTCCGCAGACGACTGCGATCCGGAAGCGCCCTTAATCCCGGCTCCGCGCGACGCGGCAGCATGGCCGGAGTTCCGGCGGCGACTGGCGACCTGGCGCGCAGCGCGGCGGCGCACGCTGAATTATTCGGACGCGCTTTACCGCCGACCCGACTTCGCCTGGGCCAATCGGTGCTTCGCCTGCTGCTTCCTGATGCTTTGCGACGGGAAGTTCTACGATCCAGTCCGCGGGCGATACACCGTAAGCAAGTTCCTCGATCACGGCGTCCGCGAATTCGGTGGCTACGATGCGGTGGTGCTCTGGCACGCGTATCCGCGCATCGGCTTTGACGAGCGCAACCAGTTCGATTTCTACCGCGACCTGCCCGGCGGCCTCGCGGGCTTGCGGAAGGTTGTGCAAGCGTTGCAGACACGGGAGGTGAGGGTGTTCATTGACTACAATCCGTGTTACACCGGCACCCGGCGGGAAGGTTGTGATGATTTGGATGCCTTGGTAGAAACGGTTCGGGCGATGGGTGCGGACGGCATCTTCCTGGACACGATGGACAAGGGCGCGGCGGTGTTCCGTGCCAAACTGGATGCGGCGCGTCCGGGCGTGGTGCTGGAAGGTGAAGGCGCGCTGCCCGTCGAGCGCATTCATGATCATCACCTGAGCTGGGCGCAGTGGTTTGCAGACAGCGAAGCGCCCGGCGTGCTCCGCAACAAATGGTTCGAGCGCCGGCATCTTCAGCACCAGATCAAACGCTGGGATCGGGATCACAGCGGTGAATTGCACGCCGCCTGGATGAACGGCAGCGGCATGATGGTCTGGGAAAACGTCTTCGGGTCGTGGGTTGGCTGGAACGCTCGCGATCGCACGATCCTCCGCACGATGTTACCGATCCAGCGCCGCTTCGCCGACCTCTTCACGGGCGAAGGTTGGACGCCGCTGGTGCCTACCGAACAGCCGGACGTTTACGCCAGTGAGTGGGCGGGCAATGGCATGCGACTCTGGACGTTGGTGAACCGATCCGGTCGTCCGGTCAGCGACCTGTTGCTGAAGGTTGCCGCGGACAGAGCACGCTTCTTTGATCTCATCCTGGGACGCGAACTCAAACCGGGAGTTACCGAAGGCACGGTCAGGCTCAACGGAAGCATGACTCCACATGGCATCGGTTGTTTCCTCGCCGTTGAACCAGAGGCGCTGCCGCGGGCGAGCCTCGGACTATTCCTCAAGCGCCAGCGCGCGGTGGCAAAGCGGGCCGATCAATCCACGGAGTTTCCTTCGCGCCGAACGGTGTGGAAGCAGCCCGACTCGATCACCAGACTCCGGCAAGTGCCGGAGGGCATGGTCGAGATTCCGGCGTCCAGCTTCACAATGACCGTCGAATTCCAGGTTCGCGAGTGTGGCTTCTACGAATCGTCAGAGAAACGTGCCCTTGTCGGAGGGGAGTTGCACAAGCCGCGAACGTTTACGCGTCAGGTTGAACTTAACCGTTTCGCGATGGACCTTACGCCCGTCACCAATGCCCAGTTTGCCGCGTTCCTCAACGCGAGTCGCTACCGACCGCGCCAGGCGGAGAACTTCCTCCGCCATTGGGCCAACGGCAGGCCGCCGCCCGGCAAGGAGCGCCATCCGGTGGTCTATGTGGATTTGGATGACGCGCGCGCCTTCGCGCGTTGGGCCGGTAAACGCCTGCCCACGGAGGAGGAGTGGCAATTTGCCGCCGAAGGGCCGCAGCACACGCGGTATCCCTGGGGCGACGAGATGCGTGCCGATGCGTGCAACAACTCCTCCGGGGGCAACACCATGCCCGTGAAGCAGTTTCCTGCCGGTCGGTCGGTGTTTGGCTGCTACGATTTGTGTGGCAACGTCTGGCACTGGACGGAGAGCGAGCGTTCCGATGGGCGCACGCGGTTCTGCATCCTCAAAGGCGGCTCATGTTACAAAGCCGCGGGCTCGGTTTGGTATGCGGACGGCGGACCGTTGCCCTGCCGGTTTGCCGCGAAATTCCTGCTGATGTGGTCAGGCTTGGACCGCTGCTCAACCATCGGCTTTCGGTGTGCTGTGGACTTGGCCCCAGCTTGAGCCCTCCCGCAGCCCTGGGGATGCGGCACTCCGTCGCTCTCATGTTCCGACTTCCGGTGATCGCGCTCGGCGTTTGTGCCGCCCAACGGTCAGACACGCCACGGTTAAGCCGAGCACGCAGATGGTGAGCGCGATTGCATTTGGTGTGCGGGACGTCCACTTTTCCCAAGGCCAAGGAAAGTGGAAGAAGGCGTAGTTCAGTCCGTAGTAAAGCCACGCATTGCTGAGGAGCGCCCAACGGGCAAACTCGCGACCAGTCCAGCCACGTCCGGTTTGGCTGGCGAACCACAGCGCAGCCGCCGTAGCCAGCAGGACCGGCAGAACCCCGTAAAGCGCCCAACCGACCGGCGAACCGACTACCCCCGATTCATACACGAGATTGTGGATGGTCTTGCCGGCGATGGGAACGAGCGTAATCGGAAGCACAACCAGAAATGGCCACCAACGTCCGCCTGCCACCGCAGCGAGCGGAATCAACGCGATAACAATACCGGGATCGTAAAGTGCATTGGCCCACCGGATCTCGGTGAATTCACCCACAATCAGCAGGGTGACGTGAATGCCCGCCAGCACCCACTCAATGCCTGGTTTGATTGGCGCATCAGCAGTCTCAGTCATCGGCGCGATTCGCCGGCGATTCAGCCACAAACCCAGGCCGAGGCACACGCCCATCACCGCACCAAAGGTAGTTTCCATCCAGTTCCACCAATTCATGACCGGATCCAGCGTGGTCCAGACGCCGGTCTTGAAAACCTCCGGATTCCACGCATGAAAAGACGGAAGACGTTGGCCGATGGGAAACCCCAGTCCGCCCAGCATGGCCCAAAGCGTGAGGTTGCGCGCAAGTCGGTCGCGGCGAATCCAGCCGGCCCACACCCACGCGCCGAAGAGCGCAAACAGCAGGCTGCCCCAGACTTC
>CAYJNU010000261.1:0-11460 GCA_964371005.1 uncultured Verrucomicrobiota bacterium
TCACTCTCACCCGACAACATCCATGAAACCTATGAAACACCCCGCCAAGCCAGCCTGGCTCGTCTTTTTCGTCGCCGCATTCGCGGTCGCGCTGCCCCTGGCAAGCGTGAACGCCCAAACCACCAGCAAGGTTGCGGTCACCCCCGAAATGCTCTCGGCCTCCAGCGTTTACAATGGATACACGCCTAGCACGTGTTTTGACGGCGGGATGGGTCAGAACAGCGGCTGGTGCGCCGAGGCCGGGCAGCGCCAGGCCTGGCTCGCGGTGGACTTCGGCGCAGCCCGGCAGATCGCCTCCGTCCGTGTGTTTCCAGACCGGTACCTCTCGACCGACCCGAGCTACTCGTACCTGGACCGTTTCCGGGTCGAGGTGTGGAGCAATGCCACCTGGCAAGCCGTGACTCCGCTCATCGCCACGACGACCGAAGCATGGTATCCGGCGGTTGTGAACGTCTCAGCTTCGCAAATTCGGTTCTGGTGCGAGACGGACGGCAACAGCCCGCAAGTGAAAGAAATCGAAATCTACGAAGTCATGCCACCACCGCCCGTCACTTTCACCACCAACACCTTCGCCGTGGGCGATGAAAACAGGGGACCGGACGCTGGCACCGCGGCGGACGTAAACGGCGATGGCCGCCTGGATTTGATCAGCGCGAGCTACGGTTTCCGCTGGGGGCTTCCCGGCGATCCGGGTGGGTGGAATAACGTGCTGACGGTGCTGACCAACAACGGGAGCGGCGGTTTCGGCTCCAACGCCACGCTGATCGTGGGCTTCGGGCCCTCGGCGGTGGTGGCCGCGGATGTCAATGGCGACGGGAAAGCTGACTTGATCAGCGCGAATGAAACTGACAACACCGTGACCGTGCTGACCAACAACAGCGGTGGACTCTTTGGCAGCAACGGCACGTTCGCGGTGGGGCTCCGGCCGCGGGGCCTTGTGGCGACGGATGTCAACGGCGACGGCGCGCTGGACCTGGTGTCCCCGAACGCCGGGGCCAACACTTTGACGGTGCTGACAAATCAGGGCCGTGGCGTGTTTGGCTTGCATGCCACCCTCCCCGTGGGCAACGAGCCGCTGTTTGTCGCGGCGGCGGATGTCAACGGCGATGGCCAGCCGGATTTGATCAGCGCGAACAAGAACGACGACTCGCTGACGGTGCTGACCAACAATGGCAGCGGTGTGTTTGGCTTCAATGCCACGCTCCCCGTCGGTCATTTCCCGGATGCGGTTTCGGCGGCCGATTTCAATGGCGATGCCAAACTGGACCTGGTGAGCGTGAACTGGGGCGCCGACACGATGACGGTACTGACGAACAATGGCAGTGGCGGCTTTGGCTTCAATGCCACGCTTGGGGTCGGCAGTTATCCCTCGACCGTCGCCGCCGCGGATTTCAACGGCGACGGCATGGCGGATTTGATTTGCGCGAACTCGGGGGCCGACTCGCTAACGGTGCTAACCAACAATGGCAGTGGCGGTTTCGGTTACGACACCACGATTCCCGTGGGCCGGATTCCCAACGTGTCTTCCGCGGACCTCAATAGCGACGGCAAACTGGACTTGGCCTGCCCGAATTTCCGTGACGGCACGGTGACGGTGTTGCTGAACACCACGACCTTCACGCCGGCCGGCGACCGGCCTGCCCTGGCCATCAGCCGTCAGGGTAATGCTGTGCGTGTGTCATGGCCGTCGGTAACACCCGGCTGGTCGTTGCAGCAGAAGCCCGACGTGTCCGCGGCGAACTGGCTGCCGAGCGGCCACGAAGGCTTCACCATCACCGACGACGGGATCAACAAGAGCCTGACACTGCCGGCCTCGCACGCCGACCGGTTCTTCCGACTCTTGCATCCATGACCCAGTTCTCACGCATAGGCAGCGCCGCCATCATGCCTCGGACCGCTTCTCGGCGATGACCATCAACTCGAAATCCTCCGGGGTGGGCGGACGCTTCTCGAAGTCGCCCACTGTGCATCCCGACACCGAGCAGCGTTCCATCCCGAGGCTATGCATGTACCAGGTCAGCTCCGAGGGCAGGTAGTGGCGTTCGTTCGTTTCGAGCCGATGGGTTGCGCCCGCGTCGTCCGTGAAATCCAAGACCGACCGCGCGCGCAGTGTGAGCAGGTCAAAGCCTACATCCAAGGTGCGCGTCCCGATCTCGTTGGCGTTGGTGAATTCCTTGACGGATCGGGCGAGCGGAAACAGGCCGTTGAGACAGGTGAAGAGAAACTTGCCGCCCGGCCGGAGCGCCCGCACGGCGTTCTCCAGGATGGCGAAGTTCATGGCATCCGTCTCCATGAGCGAGAAGCCGCCTTCGCAAAGCATGATCGCCAGGTCGAACTCCGCCGTGAAATGCGGCTCGCGCGCATCGCGCTGTTCAAAGACCGGGTTTACGCCGGCGTCATGCGCTTTCTCCCGTGCCCGGGCGAGTTGGCTGGCCGAAAGATCAATGCCGGTGACGGCATGGCCGCGGCGGGCCAGTTCGATGGCGTGCCGGCCCGTGCCACAGCCCACGTCCAGAATGCGGGTACCCTTGTTCGCCCCGAGCTCGGCCTCAATGAAAGCGACTTCCTGCATCGTGCCATGAGTGTACACCTCGCGATCATAGGCCCGGGCAAAATTGGCGAACAACGCTTCGTACCATGGTTTCATAGGCGGTGGAAACCTACGGAGATGCGGGCAGCCACGCGAGTGAAATTCTGCCTGACCCGCTCTGGCGACCTCGATCATGGCAGCCGAGGCGAGTGATGAGCTGCGAGCCGCTGATTGCCAAACGCGCCGCCGGGACGTTACTCTCTTTGCATGGGCATGCTCAGTCACGGCGACAACTTGGACATCCTCCGGCGCTATCTCAAGGACGAGACCGTGGACCTCGTCTATCTCGCCCCGCCGTTCAACTCCGCGCAGAACGGAATCAAGCGATGGAATCTAAACTCCGCCCTCTCCTGAGCGTTGCGCTCGCGTTGACCGTGCCTTTGGCAGACACCTGCGCCGCCCTCATCACCACCGACACGACGCTCAATGCGGGCGATCCCACTTACGACGGCCACGAGATTATCGTGAGCAACTGCACGCTCACCGTGAACGGACCGCACACATTCGCGTCGCTCCTTTTGACCAGCAATGCCGTGCTGACCTGCGATGCGGCGTCCACGGGTCTGGTGGTCACGGTGACGGGTGACCTGGCGATGGAAACCAACTGTGTGATCACGGTGGCCGGCAAAGGGTTTCAGGGAACAGACGGCAAGGGGAGCGGTCCGGGCGGTGGCGACGGGCATCGCTGGTTGGATCGTATTGGGGGCAGCGGCGCGGGACACGGGGGCGAAGGCGGGATCGGCAGCAGCGGATACGGAGTGGGGATTTGTCATGGCTCTCTGACGGAACCCGTGACTTGGGGTTCGGCGGGAGGTGCCGGCTCGGGTTACCAGGGCGCAAACGGCGGTGGGGCGCTCCACCTCATGGTCGCTGGCACGCTGCGCAGCGACGGCTTGATCTCAGCCAATGGCAGCGGCGGCGGAGCCGGTTCGTGGGGTGCCGCGGGTGGCGGCGCGGGCGGCAGCATTTGGATCAACGCCGCGGTCCTGGCCGGCAGTGGCAGCATCAGCGCCAGCGGCGGTGCGGGCGGCACGGGATCACGTGGCACGGGGGGCGGCGGTGGGGGCGGCCGCATCGCTCTCTATCTCGATAGCGACCAGTTTGGAGGAACGGTGAACGCGGTCGGGGCATGGGGCGCGCAATATGGCGGCGCGGGGACGGTCTATCGCAAGCTGGCAGGTCAACCCGAGGGCGAACTGCGTTTGGACAATGCCGGCAACTCCGGCGGTAAGAGCACGATGCCCGAAGGCTCATGGACGTTCACCGACCTCGTGGGTCGAGGACGCGCGCAGTTGGAGATCAGCACCAACACCAGCATGAGTCTCCTGGCGCCAGTGTTCACCACCCGCACGAATTTCGACCTCACGATCTCGGGACAACTGCTGTGCTCGACGCAACCCAACGGCACCTTCACCCGCGTCGAAGTAGTGGATGGCGCGTCCGTGACGAATAAGCAAGGCAGTCTGCTTCGCTGCGAGGAACTGCGGGCGGCGGCGGGCGGCACGCTTGTGTTGAACGGGAGCAATGCGCTGTTTTGCTCGCAGGCGGAGGTGTTGCCCGGCGGCAGCTTGTTGCTGAACCGACCCGCCTTCTTCGACCAACTGCACGTCGCCACCAACGGCGTCGTCAGCCTCACCTCTGGCGAAACCAACCTGTTCGTCACCGTCAGCAATCTCGTGGTGGCCGCTGGCGGAAGGATCACGGTGGATGGTAAAGGATTTCCAGGCACCGACGGCACGGGCGGCGGTCCTGGCGGGGGACAGGGGACGCGCTGGCTCGATCTCATCGGAGGCAGTGGCGCGGGACACGGGGGTGAAGGTGGAAAGGGCAGCAGCGGATATGGAGTGGGGATCGGTTATGGATCATTGACGGAACCCGTGACCTGGGGTTCGGCGGGAGGTGCCGGCTCGGGGTTCCAAGGCGGGAACGGTGGCGGCACGCTCCGCCTCCTGGTCGCCGGCACGCTGCACAACGACGGCTTGGTTTCGGCCCATGGCAACAGCGGCGGGGCTGGATCGTGGGGCGCGGCGGGCGGGGGCGCGGGCGGCAGCATTTGGATCAGCGCCGCTGTCCTGGCCGGCAGTGGCAGCATCAGTGCCAATGGTGGGGCCGGCGGTGCGGGCTTGCGCGGCACCGGGGGCGGCGGCGGCGGCGGCCGCATCGCTCTTTATCTCGAAAGCGACCAGTTTACGGGCCTTGTGAGTGCGACCGGGGCGTGGGGAACTCAATACGGCGGCGCGGGCACCGTCTTCCGCAAACTCTCCAGCCAGTCCGTCGGAGAATTGTGGCTGAACAACGAGGACAATTCCGGCGCGAAAACCGTCCTGCCCGCAGGCACGTGGGATTTCGAAAACCTCATTGGCCGGGGACACGCGCGCCTGGAGATCAGTTCCAACGCCATCGTCAATGTCGCCGTGCCGGTGCTGACTGCGGGGACGAACTTCGAGTTTGCCGTTTTCGGAAACCTGCTTTGCGCAACCCGGCCCGGCGGTGTTTTCGCGCGCGTGGCCGCCGTGGACAACGCCGTCTTGACGCTCGGTCCGGGGAGCGGCCTCCGTTGCACGGAACTCGGAGCCGCGTCGGGCGGCACGTTCATCCTCGATGCAGCCGATGCCCTGTTCTGCGAACAAGCCGAGGCGCTGCCGGGCGGCACGCTGTTGTTGAACCGGCCCGTGGCATTCAGCGAACTGCACGTCGCCACGAACGGTGTGGTCAGTCATGCCACCGGCGAAACCAACCTGTTCGTCACCGTCAGCAATCTCTTGGTGGATTCCGGCGGCCGAGTCTCCGTTGACGGCAAGGGCTTTTCCGGTACTGATGGCAAGGGCGCCGGGCCGGGGGGTGGCGAAGGTCAGCGGTGGGTGGATTGGATCGGCGGTGGAGGCGGCGGTTACGGCGGTGTGGGCGGCAATTCCTCCAGCGGACACAAGGGAGGTGTTGCCTATGGGACTTTGGCGGAACCCACCGACTGGGGCTCGGCTGGGGGCGCGGCTTCGCAGACGCAGGGTAGCGCGGGCGGTGGCGCGATGCGATTGATCGTCAGCGACACGCTACGGGTCAACGGACAGATCACCGCCAACGGCATCAACGGCATCGCGGGCTCATACGGCTCAGGCGGCGGTGGTTCAGGCGGGAGCATCTGGATCACAACGCGGACCCTTGAGGGCAGCGGGTCCATCAACGCCAACGGCGGTGCTGGGGGCGACGGTCCGCGGGGCAAAGGTGGCGGTGGCGGCGGCGGTCGGGTTGCAGTCTATCTCGAAACCAACCTCTTCACCGGCGTTCTCACAACGGTTGCCGGCTGGGGCTATCAAAGCGGAACCAATGGCACACACTACCGTTTCCTCAATCCGCCGCGGCTGGCTCTGTCGAACAACGGAACGAGTCTGGGCGTGGCTTGGGCGTCGGAGTCGTGGGTGACTTACCAACTCCTGTCCGCGACGAACCTCGACGGCACGTGGATCGAAGTCACCCCCTTGCTTAACGGCACGGGTGGCTTGATGCAGACCAACCTGCCAACCAGCGAAAGCAGCGCGGAGTTCTTCCGGTTGCGCTGGGTCGAACCCTGATGCGGGGCGTGCGCCCACCAGCGCCGAGGGCTTCGGACTTGTTTCCCGCACCAACCTCACGGCTGGCACTTGGGAGTCCGTGACCAACGCGCCTTCCCTGAACGGCGACCGGAAGGCAGCCCTGCTTCCTGGCAGCACGCCGGCGCAGCGCTTCTTCCAGCTCCGGTCGGGGAATTGATCCCCGCGCAACGCTGCGCACACGCCCCGGTTGCCAAACAGGCCGCTGGGGCGTTGCTCTCCCGCCCATGAACACGTTCTGCTTCGGTGCCGAGCGGACATCCTCCACCGCTATCTCAAGGACGAGACCGCGGCCCCCGCCGCTCTCGCCCGCCCGTTCAACTGCGCGTGGAGCTACAACGCCTTCTTTCAGCGGGAAGGGCGCAGAGCCGCGAGCCGGGACGAGATGTTCAAGAAAGCGCCCGAGGCACAGCGAAAGAGCCCAAGCAGGACGAACTCACTCTCTGAATCGCATCATCCTTGGGAAGCGAGATTCCCTACGGACCGCAGTCATCCTGCGAATCGGTTCGCTACGGAACGCCGTTGTTGGCGGTCGGGCGAAGAGTTTGCGTGGCCAAGATTCTTTCAACTCCAAGGTTGAAGCCCACCGCACCTTCTGAGACGATGCCGCGCATGGGCCGGGACCGGAATGGAAATGGTTTGGGCACGATCGTCCGCGCGCGTAGGGACGCGACTTCTGATTTTTCCCCCGGCGACTGCTGGCGTCAAACTTCTCATCTCCCCCTCGTGGCAGTGATCCAACTTCACCGGGCGCGACCTGAAAATCCCGGAGATTCCCTGGGACTCGAACGCAGTGACGCGTCGGGAATCCGTGGTGCGTGGTCACCCGCGGTGAACCGGAATTTGCAGGCGGTACCGATGGCACAAACGAACCGGAAGAAACAAAACAACGAACCATGAGAAGACACCTAAGCACTGGCCGCTCGACAACGTTGGGCGGGTTTACGGCCGCCTTGACGGTCATCGCATCAACCTGCTTGACGGCGACCTGCGTCGCCTCGCCCGGTTTGAGTATTACCCACCCCTCGGAGGGTGCCTTGCTCACGGCTGGCAGCGGCATTGCCTTGCAAGCGCTGGTGACGAACGCCACACCAGCCGTAAGCCGCGTGGATTTTCTCGCCAACGGCAGTGTCGTGGGCGTAGGCCAGCCGGACCCGCATGGCGAGTGGAGCTACGCTGACGGGAGTCACCTCGGTATCCTGTCCGGCCCATTTGGCGAGGGCATGGACTACAACACCCCGGGCATGGCGGAGTTCTTCACCCTCGGTGGAACCTATGTGACCCCCAGCGTGTACGTCGGAGAATTCACCACCTGGGTCGGGGGTAATCCGGTGTCCGGCGCGGTGACCGTCACGTTGCGTTTCACCGCCGACGGAGAATTGAGTGCCGTGCTGGATGGCGACGCGCCGCTCGGCAAGCGAACCCTGACCGCCGGAACGCGCGGTGCGGGGGAGTCGCCCTACACGTTCACCTGGTCGAATGTTTCCGCAGGCAGTTACACACTGCTGGCCGTGGCCCAGTATGGCGCTTCGCTGTCTGTGACGTCGGCACCGGTTCACATCACGGTGGTCGGAGGCAAAGCCAATGGCTCGGACCACATGATTAATCTTACGGCCACGCCCGCCCACGATGACAACTGGTACGATGAGCAGAACCAACTCGTGGTTGATCAGGACATCATCCATAACGCTTGGCACTCCCGGTGGCTTGATCCGGACGGGGTCCTCCCCGCCACGAACCGGATTTATTACACGGACAGCACCCGGAGCGGCGTCAGCCCCGAGAACTGGATTCTGCTCGACGAGCGCACCGACTCCCCCTACGCGATGAATGGAGGAGTCTGGATGGCCGTGGATTCCAGCAGCGTCCACATTGTCACCATTTCCCAGGGTTGGGCGGATGATGGCGGGGGATTGCACGATTACGTGATGCGCTATCATCGCTCGACGGATGGCGGCCGGACGTTCGAGCCGGCCCGCGTGCTCACCACCGCGGGCTACTGGAATTACATGGGCGCGCCGCTCATTGCCGCCAGCCAGGGCCGGGTGACCATCGCATGGGGCGGAAGCACCGGTGAAACCGGTTACTCAGTCTATGTGATGAATTCGGCCGACAACGGCGGCACTTTCACCTCCCAGACCTTGTTCAACGATGAATCCGGTCTGCTGAATCTGTCTGAACTCCGCCAGGAATCCCAGGCGATTGCCCTGGCCTGGAAGCATCACGCCAGCAGCGGCGGGGCCACGCACATTGCCTGCTCCATCAATGGCGGCACGAATTACACGGTCACCGAGATCGAACCGTACATCGTCGAGTATGCAGCCGGCTCCACCGCCGGGGCCGATTTGCCGCAAGTTGCGCTGCAAGGAAGCACGGTGCTGATCGCCTACTTCAGCGAGGACACCAACGCCAATCCGATCGTGCCCGACGTCTTCGTGCGTCAGTCCACGGATGGGGGCGCGACGTTCAGCCCAGCGCGTTCTCTGACCCAGGGCGCACTGACATCAGACGCGGGTCTCCCAACCGGCGGGCAGCTTGATCTCTCGTTGAGTGGCAATCGGGCCGGCGCGGTCTTCGCCACCTCCGCGGCCCATGTGTACCTGGCCCGCTCCACCGACGCCGGCACCGGCTTCCTGCCGCCCCAGCAACTCGCGGACGGCAACCTCAACCTCGGCACGGCGGGTAACCTGGATCCCCGACTGGCTTTCCAGCCTTACGATCCCCATGCGGTTCACGTCATGTGGGCCAGCGATTGGTATCGCCGCTCCACGAACGGGGGCGAAACTTGGAGTGCTCCGGTGCGATTGTCACTCGTTTCCTCGGTCTGGGGGTTTCAACCGACCCCGCGCATGGTGGCGGACGAGAGCGGCGCGGTCCATTGGAACTGCTCCGGCACGCTATTTGGTTACTTAGATACCGATGTCCTCTACCGGAGTTTCAAGCACGCCGCCGGCGCCCCTGCCACCATGAATCTCGGCGCGCAGTTCGGGCAGGAGCACGACGGATTCCTGCGCTACGACAACCTCCAGATCGCCGCCTGCCCGGCCCTGGATTTCACCAATGCTCTGACGGTGGAAGGCTGGGTGAAGCTGAGCGAGAAGACCAATGCGCCGTACCCGATCCTCGTCGCCAAACCGATCACGGGCGCAGGCATGACGTACGACACTTTCAACCTGCACGTGGCAGGCGAAGGCCCGACGAAACGCTGGTTTGAGGCCAGCGTCTCGACCGCCGACGGCGGCACCAACTTCACCTCCCCCTCCTACGAGTACAGCCGGACCAACGCCGTGATCATCCGGCCCGGCGCTTGGTATCACGTCGCCTTCACCTTCGACGGCGGCGCGGTCGCCGGCAACCTCAAGTTCTACGTCAACGGTCAGTTGCAACAGGCCGTCAATGCACCCGGAGCACTGGCCACCAGCCCCGAGCCCATCAACGTGAGCCGCTACCTCGACGGCGCGATGGATGACCTGCGGTTCTGGAATCGCGCCCTCACGGCGCAGGAAATCCGCGACCGCTTTTCCGGTCCGCTAGCCGGCAACGAATCCGGCCTGACGGCCTATTACACGTTTGATGGCACTTGGGGCGACTCGACGGGCCTATGTCTGCCGGCCGTGCCGATGTATCAGGAGTCCTTCGGCGCCGGCGCGGACATCCAGCCGCTCCTCCAAGTTGAAAGGGCATCCGGTGACCAAGTGCGTCTGAGTTGGGTTACGTTCGGGGCCAGTTACACGCCGAAATACACCACGGACCTCAACGGTGCGGGCTGGCAAACCGTGCCTGGCGCGCCCGTGCAGGTCAATGGCCGCTGGACGCTGACCATCGATGTGACGGGCAGCCCGCGGTTCTTCCGGTTGCAGTCCGGCAACTGATCCCCTCCAAGCCGCTTCTACTCACGCCCCGGTTGCCAAACAGGCCGCCGGGGCGCTACTCTCCGCGCATGGGCACGCTTTACTGCGGCGAGTGCTGGCGCACAGCCACTGGACGCGACTGCCGCGGCCACGCAACGACGCATCCGCGGGCAGCGCTGGCGTTGATCCGTCTTTCGACCCTTCGCCGGGCGACTTCCCCGTCTTGCAGGATGGCAGGAGGGGCGACATCGCGGGGCGCTGCGGGGCGCTGCGACGATGGCAGAAACGCTGCTTGACAGAACCGGTCGGGGGGAAGCCTAATCGAATAGTGAATCAGGATACCAACCGCAAATAAGCCCGAGTCTGTGCTGTCTTTGACCAACACCCAAACACTGGAGCAAACCATGAAAACAACCCGTGCCGTGATCGGCATCCTGGCAGCGCTCGCGCTGCAAACCACGGCGGCCCTTGCGGTCGTCTTCACCAGCAATACGACCATTGGTTACGCCGATGTGACCTACGATGGCCAGGACATCGTCGTGAACGGCTGCACGCTCACGGTCAACGGGCCGCACACGTTCCAGAGCCTGATCCTGCAACAGAGCGCCCCCAAGGCCAGCGTGCTGACCCATTCGCCCGCGCCCAGCGGCGAGGCGAACAACCGCCTCGACCTGACCATTACCGGCGACGTGACGATCCAGACCGGCGCGCGCATTGATGTCTCGGGGTGCGGCTACGTCGGCACCAACATGCCCGGCGGCGCGCCGCGCAGTTATGATGATGGCGGTGGCGGAGGTCATGGTGGCGACGGCGGCTTTGCGTTCTACGGTCCCTCGGTCGAGCCGGGCGGAGCGGGTGGTCACGGCTCGATCATCCAGCCGGCGGACTTCGGCGGCAGCGGCGGCGGCACCACGCAGGAGGGCAGCCCGGATTCGCCCGGCGGCGGCGCCGTCAAACTGAGCATCGGCGGCACGCTCACCGTGGAGGGCTCGCTCCTGGCGAACGGCACCAGCGCGTGGATCAACGATCAAGGCGGCGCGGCCGGGGGCAGCCTCTGGATCATCGCCAACCGCATCGCCGGCAGCGGCACGATCTCCGCCAGCGGCGGCGTGGGTGAAGCTGGGGTGCATGGCGGAGGCGGAGGCGGCGGACGCATCGCACTCTGCTACGGCACGAACGACTTCGCCGGGACGCTTACGGCGCAGGGTGGTTGGGGCAAACAGCGCGGCGGCGCCGGCACGATCTACTTCAAGGCCAATAGTTCGAGCATCGGCACGGTGGTGGTGAACAACGCCGGCGGCGGCGGCGCCTCCACGCCCCTGGTTTCGCCGGTCGCTTTCAGCCTCACGATTTCCAACGCCGGCCAGGCTTATCACACCGCGCCGCTGACGCTATCGAGTTTGCGCTTGGGGACCAATGGCGTGCTCTACCA
>CAYJNU010000262.1:0-11394 GCA_964371005.1 uncultured Verrucomicrobiota bacterium
GCCGCCAGCCGCCCTCCATGCTCGCGTTTTTCATCTCACTCCATCAACACCATTCTCAGTGAGGTGAGTGTGGAAATCGTTCTGTTTCTTGGCATGAACGCAAGGCGTTCACGCAAGGCTGTGCTTGGCGCCTTGGTGACCTCGCTGTTCCCAACCGCGGTGGCGTCTGCCGGCGCGAAGCCCGACATTGCGTGCCCGCTGTTCCCCGTCTAACTTCGCGCACCTATGAAACTCGAAACGCTTTGTCTCCACGGCGGCACGCAGCCGGATCCGACCACGCTTTCGCGCGCCGTGCCGGTTTATCGCACTTCCTCCTACGTCTTCAAGAGCACTGAGCACGCGGCGAATCTGTTCGCGCTCAAGGAACTCGGCAACGTCTACACGCGGCTCATGAACCCCACCACCGACGTGCTGGAGAAACGCGTGGCGTTGCTCGAGGGCGGGCCGGAGATGGGCGGGCTGGGGGTCGCCTCGGGGACGAGTGCCGTGTTTTACGCGGTCATCAACGTGGCGCAGGCGGGTGATAACATCGTCTCGGCGCGCAATCTCTATGGCGGGACGTACACGATGTTCAACGACATCCTGCCGGCGCTTGGGATCACCGTGAAGCTGGTGGACTCGAACGATCCGCAGAATTTCGCCAAGGCGATTGACGACAAGACTCGCGCGCTATTCTGCGAAACCGTGTCCAACCCGGCGCTCGAAGTTTCTGACTTGGACGCCATCGGCAAGATCGCGAAGGCGAACGGTCTGCCGCTGATCGTGGATTCCACCTTCAGCACGCCGTATCTCACGCAACCGCTGAAGCACGGGGCGGACATTGTGGTGCATTCGCTGACAAAGTGGATGGGTGGCCACGGCACGGGCATCGGTGGCGTGGTGGTGGACAGCGGACGGTTCAATTGGGCGGCGGGCAAGCATCCGCTCTACACAACGCCGGACAACAGCTATCACGGCTTGCGCTGGGGAATTGACCTGCCCGACCCGCTGCGCCCGCTCGCGTTCATTCTGCGGATGCGCACGGTACCGTTGCGCAATCTCGGGGCCTGTATTTCGCCGGACAATTCCTGGATGCTCCTGCAAGGCATAGAGACACTGCCGCTGCGGATGGAGCGGCACTGCGAGAACTCACTTGCCGTCGCGAAGTGGCTGAAGCAGCAACCGCAAGTGACCTGGGTGCGATTTCCCGGCTTGCCGGACGATCCCGAGTTTGCTCGGAGTCAGAAATACCTGCGCGGCAAGGGCGGCTCGATGGTGGTCTTCGGCATCAAGGGTGGGAAGGAAGCCGGCAGCAAGTTTATTGACTCGCTCAAGTTGCTCTCACATCTCGCCAACGTGGGCGATGCGAAGTCGCTCGCGATTCACCCGGCGACGACGACGCACTCGCAGCTCTCGGAAGATGCCCAGCGGGCCGGCGGCATCACCCCAGATCTCGTCCGTCTGAGCATCGGGATCGAACACATAGACGACATTCTCGCGGACCTGGATCAGGCGTTGAAAGCGTCAGCTTGAAGCGAGCGTCTCGTGGGCGTAGCGGCGGCTTGGTAGTGCGCCGCAAACTTGGATCAACAACGGCGGCGCTCTCGCGAGACGCCGTAACGCCAGAGCCTTCCGGTGGGCGAGATTTTCTTTTGGCATTCGAGGCGCAGTGATTAGACTGCGCCGGGTTGGATTTCCATCTCCAAGCAACCATGCGAGACATTGGCAAAGTTCAGACGCGGTTCTTCGAGTTCAAAGACCGCAAAAACCCGCTGCACCTCCGGGTGGGCGGCAAGTTGGACCGTTTTACCCTGGCGTACGAGATGTATGGCCGGATGAACGCCGACAAATCGAACGTCATCCTCTTGTTCCACGCCATGACCGGCAGCCAGCACGCCGCGGGGCATAATGCCCACGTGCCCGGCACAGCCGACCTGTGGACGGACGAGAACCACGCGGGTTGGTGGGACGGCTTCATCGGTCCGGGCAAGGCGCTGGACACGCGCATTTTCTGCGTCCTCTGCGTGAATTACCTGGGCGGTTGCTATGGCTCCACCGGCCCGGCATCCATCAATCCCAAGACCGGCAAGGTCTGGGGGCCGGCGTTTCCCGTGCTGCGCATGAGCGACATCGTGGATTCCCAGATGCGCTTGTTGGATTCGCTCGGTGTGACTCGGTTGCATGCGGTGATCGGCGCATCCATCGGAGGATTCCTCTGCCTGTCCCTGGCCACTCGCTATCCCGAGCGCGTGCGAACCGTGGTGCCTATTGGCACGGGGCCGGAGACGACGATTTACAACCGGATCATCAACTTCGAGCAGATCACCGCAATTGAGGCCGACCCGCACTTCAAAGGCGGCGACTATTATCATGGCCCCAGGCCTGACACGGGCCTCGCGCTGGCCCGGCGCATCGCGCACAAGACCTTCGTTTCACTCGACATGCTGCGCGAGCGGGCCCGCGGCGAGGTGGTCAGCCAGAAGCCGCCGCATGGTTGGTATGAAATGAATCATCCGGTCGAGTCCTACATGTTCCACCAGGGCGTGAAGTTTGTGAAGCGCTTCGACGCCAACAGCTACCTGCGCATTCTCGACGCCTGGCAATGGTTCGATCTGGCGGCGGAAGCGGGCTTGAACGACTTGCACGATGTCTTCGAGCGTTGCCGCAAGCAGGAGTTCCTGGTGTTCAGCATTGACTCCGACCTTTCGTTTCAAACCGTCGAGCAGGCCAGGCTGGTTCAACTCCTGAAGAAAGCTCACGTGCCGACAATGTGGATCACCGTCCACTCGGAGAAAGGGCACGACGCCTTCCTGCTCGAACCGAAACTCTTCACGCCGCACTTGCATCAGGCGTTGCAGCATTGAGTTGGGAGATGGGCGCGCGGTGCCGCGGCTTTGCGTCGCTGGGCGGGGCTGGCGGCCAGCCCCGGCTAGCCCAGGTGGATGTGCCGCAGCGCCAACGCCGCGAGGGTGATCACGAGCATCAACCCGCTGGGCATGAATTTTTTGGTCTTGGCCAACCGCATGCCGAAGACGACCAGCAGCACGGCGAGGAGGATGTCGGCCACGTAGGGTTGGAAGATGATGCTGGCGGCACACAGGCTCAGGGCCGCGGCGAAGGCCACGGACATGATGAGCGAGACTTTGCTCTTGGCCTTGAGAAAGCCAATCAGGCCGCCGATCACGAGCAGCACGATGTAAACCCACAGGACTTTGCTTGGTGTCATATCGGGCGGGAGTTTAGCTCACTCCGCCACAACATCCAAACTGACAATCGTGCCGGGTTCACATTCGACCACCACGGCCAACGGACGGCAGCAGATCTCGCAGTCAAGGTCGAGGCGCTGGTAGCCGCCACTGGTGTCAATCACCAGATCGAACGCCTGGCCACAGTAGGGGCACCGGATGGTTCGGGTCATTTCCATGGGCCAACGTACGCCGCGGCGGGGTGTGCGCAAGCGGAGTTTGACAGGCCTGCAGGGCGCGTGAGAATCCAGTGTCACCCCAGCGAGGATTGTGCTATGCCATTCAGCGAGCTATGAATGATGTTGCGAGCGATTCTGAGGTGAACGGTCGCTGTGTGGCACCGGTTGACCTCCCCCGACTGCCCTTGGGCCAGTGGCCCTCGCCCCGATCGGTCGCCATCGAAAGCTGAGTAAAACGCCATGCCTGTTGCCACCCTGAAATCTGCATCAGCACGAGGTCCTCGCATCGGTCGGCCGCTGCCGCGCGTCGTGCTGCTGATCGAGTCGTCGCGGGCTTCCGGGCGCTCGATGCTGAAGGGGATTGCTGATTATGCGCACCACCAGGGACCTTGGTCCTTTTATTGGGAGCCAGGCGGTTTGGAGAAGGCCTGGCCGGTGATCAAACGGCTTGATGCGGATGGCATCATCCTGCGCGATGTGGACGTGCTGGACGACGTGCTCGCGTTGGGCATTCCGGCGGTGGTCGTCGGACACCGGCATGAGGAAGTGGTGGGGCAGGTGAATGTCATCACCGATTCGGCGAACATTGGGAGACTGGGCGCGGCACATTTGCTGGACTGTGGCTTCAAGCATTTCGCGTTCTGTGGCCTGTCCCAGGCGCATCAGGAACGAACTCCCTGGTCGGCGGTGCGACAGGAATCGTTCTGTGCGCAAATCCTCCGCGCGGGCTTCACGGGGCCGGCGTGTTACGAGTTGGCATCGTTTGGCCAGGACTGGGCCAACGAGCGCGCCGCGCTCGCCGATTGGTTGAAGTCCCTGCCGCAACCAGTCGGTTTGCTGGCCTGCAATGACGATTGTGGACAACGGGTGATGGAAGCGTGCCGCGTGGCGGGCCTCGCCGTACCGGACGCCGTGGGGGTGATTGGCGTGGATAACGACGAATTGGTTTGCGGCCTGTCCGACCCGGCGATGTCCAGCGTGGCCATCGGATTCGAGCGAGCGGGTTACGAGGCCGCAGAGGCCCTGGAGCGGCTGATGAAGGGGACGCGGCGGGTGCCGCGGCAGATTTTCGTGCGGGCCACGCACGTGGTAGCCCGGCGATCCACCGACGTGGTGGCCATGGAAGACGCGCACCTGGTGAAGGCGTTGCGGTTCATTCGGGATCACGCGCGGGAACCGGTGGATGTGAAATCGGTGGCACGCGCTGCCGGGTTGTCGCGGCGGGCGCTGGAGCGGCGCTTTCGCGCGAATCTGCAGCGCTCAGTACTCGACGAAATCCGGCGTTTGCGAACCGACCAGATCGCGCGTCTGCTGGTGGAAACCACCTTGCCTGTCAGCGCCATAGCAGAATCACTCGGCTTTGCCGATGTGCAGCATTTCGCCCGGTATTTTCGTGCCGGCAAACATGCCAGTCCGCTGGCGTATCGAAGACAGCACGGGGCGAGAATGACGACTGCGGCGCTGACGCAAAAAGGCGTTTCTTTTTCGCAAAGTGGCGTTGTTGGAGATGATACCGAGCAGCTACGTTCAAGGTGAAATGATCCATGTCACCTACAGGTTGAGCGCTGCCGGTTATGATGTTTGAATCTTGTTCGGGCAAAATTGCAGTTTCGTCTGATCGCCGGTCTTGGCGTGCCTTCACCCTCATCGAATTGTTGGTTGTCATTGCGATCATCGCGATCCTGGCAGGAATGCTTTTGCCCGTCCTTTCTCGTGCAAAAGAGAAAGCCAAGCGGATTCAATGTCTGAATAACACCCGGCAGCTCTTGATAGGCGTCAACATGTACGCCTCGGACAGCCGAGAGAAACTGCCGGTGCTGACCGGCTCTGCCGCATGGGTCTGGGACATCCCGTTGGCAGCCGCGGACGTGATGCTGGAGAGCGTGTCGAAGCAGAAGAGGACGTTTTTCTGTCCCGGCACGGCCCCGCGGTTCAGCGACTTGGAGAACTTCGCCGATCCGGGCGCGCAACGAAACCTTTGGGACTGGGGCGTTGCCGGTGGGTTCCACATCTCCGGCTATGCGTTTGCGTTTTCAGGAGCTGCCGCGAGAGTAAGCCGGACCAACCAGAATACGACCCTCCTGCCGGAGAGCATCAACTTGACGACGTTGCCCAACGGCCCCACGCTACCGGCGCCTCCAAACACCGACCGACCACTGATCGCCGATGCGACCATCTCGACTCCCAGTCTGGGGAACTATGCGCAGCGCTACAGCGCAGCCTACAATTACACAGAGGTCGAAGGAGGCTTCTACAAGAAGCATATCAGCCCGCACTTGAAAGGGAGATTCCCCGCCGGTGGGGATGTCGGATTCAAAGACGGCCATGCTGCCTGGCGCAAGTTCGATGCGATGGATCAGCGAGCCTCTGCGGGACCCAGCTTTTGGTGGTGAGGCTCCAAGGCCTCGCTCCCTTTAACCCACCAGCGTCAAAAACCCCAAAACACGGAGTATGAAAACCAACTCAACAATACAACGCAGACACCAAGAACGGCGACTGCTGCCGGTGACGGGACTTCTAGCAATACTAGTCCTGGCATTCAACTGCTATGGCAGCACCATCGCTTATTGGAACTTCGAAGATGGTGTAAATGGCCAGGCATTTACTCCCGCGGGCCAGGCGAACGGGTCCGGCGGCTCGGTGGACACGGTCAGCGGCGTCTTGATGCGTGGCTGGGACCTTACCTATGGGCCGAGTTGGACAAACTATACCTACGGCACCGGCTTGGGGATGAACAACGTCTCCCAAGATGGCTATGTTTTGGAGGGGGCGCTGCACAACTGGGGGCCGACGAGTTGGACTATCGAGTGCATGGTCTTTTTGCGAGACATCAGCGGATGGAGGACGCTCATCGGTCGGGATGGGACTGCTGGCGGGGGAGCTGATGGATCAGCGTCAGATTTCTATCTGCAAAAAAATGGCGTTGACAACAAATTCCGCATTAATTTTAAAACTGCCGGTGGCAACACGTGGATCTTGGATGGTGATTATGTCCCCGTCGTCAATAAGTGGTATGCGCTCGCGGTGGAGAGTGATGGTGTGACTCTCTCGATGTGGCTGGATGATGGCTCGGGCTACACGCAGATAGGCAACCTGGACATTTTGGGATATACCCCGGAGGCAAATGCCATCACAAATACCGCAATAAATTGGACCTTCGGCCGTGGGTGGTACGGCGGTAATCAGGCTGATCGCATCAATGGCATGATGGACAACATTCGCTTCAGCGACGTGGCCTTGACTCCGGGCGAGTTCATCAAGTTCCCAACCGACGTTTTCATCTTCAGCGGGCCAACTCCGGCCAATCAGACTGTCGCCCTGGGTTCTCCGGCCAGCATTTCCGCGGTGGCAGGTGGAAACACGCCTAGCTACCAATGGCGGCACAACGGGACTGCGATTCCCGGCGCCACCACGACGACCTACACAATCTTGGCGGTGACCAGCGGTGATGCGGGCAACTACGATGTGGTGGTCACCAATTCATCCAGCTCCGTCACCAGTTCGGTGGCGGTGCTGAACATTCATGAGCCTCGCGTGCTTGCCTGGGCGGGTGTCGGCAGCGCATGGGATACAACGGCGGCCAACTGGACCATGGACAATGGGGCTTCAACCCTGGCCTACATTGAAACCGACAACGTGCGTTTTGACCCGTTGGGCGCGTCGCAACCTCTGGTCACGCTCAATGCCGCGCATGTCCCGAGTTCGGTCACGGTGTCTGACGCAAGCTATATTCTAAGTGGTGCTCCCATCAATAGCGCTGGTGCTCTGGTACTGCAAAACAACGCCACGTTGGTGCTCTCCAACGCCAGCAGTTTTGCCGGCGGCACAACCGTCAACGGCATCCTGCATCTGCGGGCCGCCGGTAATTCGCTCGGCGCGCTGTCGGTGACGAGTGGCAGTACGGTACATCTGTACGGCAACTCTCAAACGGCGTCCGATCTGTCAGGAGGTGGCTTGATTACCTCAACCAATGGCAACCCGGTCCTCACTTTTGGCAGTGCTGGTGTCACTTCAACCTGGAGTGGTATGATCACCACCAACGGGGGGAATCCCAGCTTCATCAAAGTTGGCGCAGGCACCTCGACCTTCTCGGGCTCGAACTACATGGGGGGCACGGCGGCCAGCCAGGTGAATGGTGGTGCGTTGATAGTCCCCTCAGGTGGCGCGATCGTTCCCCAGGGGACGGCGGAGTTGTGGGTCGGGCAAGGCGCGACCACGGGTCGGGTTGAGGTCGCGGGCGGTTACATCGGCGTCAATAACTGGCTGGCGATTGGCCGGGCCAACGCGGCCGCCAATGGCACAATGGTGATCAACAGCGGCACAGTGCGCAAGACCGGCAGCGGTAACGTGGTGCTTGGTTCCTTGGGAGCCACCGGCGAACTCATCGTCAACGGCGGGCAATTGCTCAACAACGCCAACTTGTATCTGGGCGAAAACGGTGGGGAGAATGGCACGCTGCGACTGAACGGCGGGCTGGTTCAAGCCACGCGAGTCAGTTCCTTGGGCGCAGCTCCGGCCAGCTCCACCGCCTACTTTAACGGTGGCACGCTGCAAGCCTCCGCGGCCAGCCCTGATTTCATCCCCGCGACGACCACGGTGCTCATTCAATCGGGCGGCCTGGTGTTCGACAACAACGGATTTGACGTCACCATTGCTGGCTTCCTGGCGGAGGACCCGTCTTCGACGGGGGGCGGAATCACAAAACTCGGTGCGGGCACGCTCACGCTGTCCGGTGCGCTCGCCGGATACAATCACACGGGCCCGACGGTGGTGCGTGGAGGCACGCTCAGTCTCAATCCAGCTTCGGGTTTGCTGCTCACCAGCCCCGCTTTGGTGGTCAGCAATGCCGCGCTCTCAGTGGCTGCGGGCGGCTATGTTTCGCTCAACGCCACCGATGTGACCTTGGGCGACGGCGCCGTGTTGAATCTCAATTACGGCACCCTGACAGGCGGTAATCCAACCTGGCCAGCCATCGCAGCCAGCGGGTCGCTGGCGGCTTCAGGCGCGACGATCACCATCAACATCAGCGGATATGGATGGTCGATCGGCACATTCCCGTTGATCACCTACGGGGGGGCCAGCCTGGGTGGCATTGCCAACTTCATGCTCGGGCCGCTGCCACCGGGAATGACGGCCAACCTGGAAAACAACGGGAACAGTCTCGACCTGCACGTCTCTGGCAACGGCCAAAACCTGAGTTGGTATGGCGATGTGAACAACGTGTGGGATCTCAATTCCACTGCCAACTGGGCGAATTCGGGTGTTCCGGGCGCGGTTTATCTCGAATACGGGCCGACGGGTGACCCGGTTCGCTTCGATGACACTGCTGCGGGGAATTACAGCATCAACCTGCCTGGCAATGTCCATCCATTCAGCGTGGTGGTGGACGCCGCCAACAACTACAGCTTCGCCGGAGCGGGTGGCATCACCGGTGCAGCGTCGTTGGCCAAAGCCAACGCTGGATCGCTCCATCTCGGCACGGTCAATAGTTATACCGGGGGCACGATCATTGCCGGTGGCCTGGTGACCGTTGCGGGTGACAGCTCTCTTGGAGCCAGCGGTGGTGCTGTGACAATGGCTGGAGGCACTTTGGAATTAGGCGGCGTGACCAGCGCCCGGCCCATGAATGTGACGGCGGCATCGACTGTCTCCATCGGTAGCGGCTCCAGCACGCTCAGCGGAATGATCTCCGGCTCCGGCGCGCTCACCAAGAGCGGCATCGGGACACTGACGATCTCCGGCACCAGCACCAACCAGGCTGGCCCGTTGCAGGTGGCAGAAGGGACCGTTGCCCTCACGGGCAGCGTGCGTCCGACTGACATGTGGGTGGGCACCGCGGCAGGAAACACTACGATGGGCATCTCCGGAAACATTACCGCCACCACCTTGCACGTTGGCAACGTCGCCGGCGCGGTGAGCGCCGTCCGTCAAACCGGCGGCACGGTGATTAGTGCCGGTGGAGTCGGCGACAAACTCAGCATTGGTCAAGCCGGCAGCTACGGCTACTTTGATACCAGCGGTGGCTCGCTGACCACGGACGGCATTTGCATCGCGGGTGGGGTGTTCCCGACTGAATGGCCACCGCAAGGGCCTGGCGATGGTTTGCTGGAAATCCATGGGGTCAACGTGACCAACACGGGCTGGATCACCATGGCTCGCGGCGCCGGCCCCAACAACGCCGTGCTCAACATATTCAGCGGCTCGCTGACCTTCGCCGGTGGCGGTTTCGGTTGCAACTGGAGTGGAAACGGTACCGCCGGCGGGGTTCAGACTTCCATCATCAATGTGATGGGCGGAAGCATCAGCAGCACTGGTCAGGGAGTTGATTTCCGGACGGCTGTCGGCGGCACTTACACGAACGTCGGCATTCTGAACCTGAAGGCGGGCGTGCTCTCGGCCACCGGTGTGGGTGGCGCTGGAATCGTTAATTTCGACGGCGGCGCACTGCAGGCTGCGACCAACAGTGCGACCTTCCTGAACGTAAGCAGAGGCGTTTATGTTTATGGTGGCAGCGCCACCATCGACGACAACGGATACGCCATCGGCACCGCGGTTGCCCTGTTGGCTCCGACCGGTAGCGGCGTGCATGGTGCGAGCATCACAGATGGTGGTGCAGGCTACATCGCCCCGCCGATTGTGACCATCACGGGCGACGGCGAAGGGGCTGCGGCGATTGCGGAGATCAATCCGACCTCGGGCAGGGTGACCAATGTGGTCATTACCAGCCCCGGCGTGAATTATACCTACACAACGTTCACCGTCACCGGGGGCGGAGCCACGACGCCGGCGGTCATCACGGGTGCCACGCCAACAGCGAATGCCAGCGGTGGTCTGACCAAGGTCGGCTCAGGTACGGCGGCCCTTGGTGGTGCGAACACCTACACCGGCCTGACCATGGTCAGCAGTGGCACATTGAATGTGAACGGTTCGATAGCCGGGGCGGTGACCGTGCAGGCCGGCGCAACGCTGGGCGGCATTGGCACCATCGCGGGTGTGGTTACGGTTGAAGACGGGGCAACCCTTGGTGCCGGCACCAGAATCGGCACATTGACGCTCGGTGCTTCGCCGTCACTGGTGACTGGTTCGACGATTGTGGCGGAACTCAACCGTAATGACGGGGTAACCACGTTGGCGGACCGCATCAATGTGACCGGGGCACTCAGCTACAACGGCACACTCGTTTTGAAAAACGTGGGTGAACCGCTTCAAGTGGGCGACAAGTTCACGGTCTTCAACGCGTCGGGCGGCTACAGCGGCTTGGTCACGGTGGTGTCCGACACGCCGGGACAGCAAATCACCTGGGATACCACCCAGTTAGCGGTGGACGGTTCGGTCGCGGTTTCATCGATCACGAGCGAATCCTTCAGCCTGGGGGTAACGGTATCCGGCAACACCCTGAGCTTCAGTTGGCCCACGAGCATGCTGGGCGCACGCCTGGAAACCAATGCGGTCAGCGTCGCGGATCCGGCGTCGTGGTTCACGTATCCCGGCTCCGGCAGCCTGACGGGCGTGGACCTGACCATTGATTCGAGCAAGACGAACGTCTTCTTCCGGTTGGTAAATCCGTAGGTAATACGTTTGAGTTGCTTGGCTGAGTGGTTACGAGGCGGCGCCACGGCAAGTGAGCGCCGCCTCTTCTTTAGGACTGGGGCAGCGAAAAATGAAATTCTTTCGGTGGGAAGGCTTGATCGCAGCGGTCGTCACTTTGCTGGGGCTGGCTGGCGCGTCCGCGCAAGCTGATGGCAACGCAACTGTCTCGGTTCAAGTTGACCAGCCGGGTGTGGCTGTGAGTCCGAGTCTGTTCGGCATTTTCTTTGAGGAGATCAACTGCGCGGGTGATGGCGGCCTTTACGCCGAGTTGGTGCGCAATCGCTCGTTCGAGGAACCCACTCACGCCGATTCCTGGCAGCTCGTGACTACGGGCGCGGCGAGCGGGGTGATGGCGACGGACAGTTCACACCCCCTCAGCCCGAGCAACACTTGGGCTCTAC
>CAYJNU010000263.1:0-11346 GCA_964371005.1 uncultured Verrucomicrobiota bacterium
TCCTTGGTGTTTCGCCCCGCTCTGGAAAAAGCCAGTTTTCGGCCAGACACTAATTCGGAACGGAGTCAGCCGGTTTGACTTGCTGCCTTGCCGGTAATCGCCGCCACTCCCGGGTGGGCAATCCGCCGCTCGGCGGTGATGGCGTGAAACTGCACGCGGCATTGTGCCGCGACTCCGACAGCCTGGAAACCGTAGTGCTCCAGAGCGTCGTTCACCGCCACGCTCGGCACGGCGATAAAGCCACGCCCCTCCGCCGCCATCACCTTCATCAATGCCAGGTCCTCGAACTCCGCCACCACGCGCGGCTTGATGTCCACGCTGCGGAACCAGGCCTCCAACGCCCGGCGCAACGCCGTGTTCTCGGACGGCAGGAGCGCGGGGGCGTCGTCCAGGGATTTCGGGAAGTTCCGTTTCAGGCGTGCCGCCAGCACCTTGGCCGCACAGAAGGTCGTGCCGCTGTCGCCGAGCGGATGGTTGAACGCCTTGAAACTCGTGACACTTGTCGCCGGTTCATCCGCGAGCACGATGTCGAGCCGGTGCGCCTCCAGTTGAGTCAGCAGGTCCTCCAGCTTTCCCTCGCGGCAGATGACATGAACGGTCTGGGGTAGCGAGAACACCGGTTTCAGGATTTCGTTCGTCACAAGCTTCGGGAAGGAGTCCGCCACACCCACGTAGAGCCGCAACGATTTGGCAGTGGGGCGTTGCTTCACGGCGCTGACCAGTTCGCGGCCCAGGGTAAAAATATCCTCGGCGTAACCAAGAGCGACGCGACCGGCATCCGTGAGTACAAGTCCCCGGCCCTCGCGGCGGAAGAGCTTTTCACCCAGAGTGTCCTCCAATTCGCGGACCTGTTCGGAGACGGACGGTTGTGAGACGTGCAGCTTCGCGGCAGCCTGTTTGACGCTGCCCTCTTTGGCCACAGTCCAGAAGTAGCGCAGGTGGTGATAGTTCAGCCAGTCCATGAACAGCAGACTAAGTGGAACGCAGCGCGTGTCCAATCAAATGGCAATGGGCGCGCCGACTGAGTTCATCTCAGCGTGCCGCCCGATCTTGTTAACCAGCCCGCTGAAGATCAGGGCGTGAATCGGGTAGAGTGCGTACCAATAGACAAGGCCCGACAACCCGCGCGGCGCGAAGAACGCCGTCTGTGACAGCACGGCGCTGTTCTCACCCCGCGGTTCGACGCGAAACTCCAGCCACGCGCGACCGGGGACTTTCATCTCGGCGCGCAGGCGTAGTGTGCGGCCCGGCTCGACCGTTTCGACCCGCCAGAAATCCACGGCGTCGCCCACGCGGACCTCGTGCGGGTCGCGCCGGCCTCGACGCAAACCCACGCCGCCGAGCAACCGGTCCAGCGCGCCGCGCATTCGCCAGGTCCAGTCCATGTAAAGCCACCCCACTTCACCGCCCAGTTGAGTGAAGCAGCGAAACACAGCGTCCGCGGATGCCGCCACCGTGCGCTGGCGGCGCTCGAGGATCATGCCTTCCTGCGAGGTCAGTTGCACGGGCGTCACGTCGCCCTGGCTGCTGGCGACGGCGTCGCTCCAGGCCGTTTCAACCTGGCCGCGTTCCAAGTTGGCCAGCGCAAGGCGGACGGCGGTGTCGTAGTTCATCGGCTGGATGTGCGGAAACAGCCGTTGCGCCGAGTCGTCGCATACCACCACGTCGTTGCGCAATCCCCGAATCAGCGGCTGCGCGATCGCCGCCGGCACGGGGGTCACGAGATGAACCCAGTAAGAAGAGAGGCGCGGTGTCAGCACCGGCACGGGCACCAGCCAGCGCTTCAGTCCACGAGCGCGGGCGTAACCGCGCAGCATGTCGCCGTAGGTCAGCACGTCCGCGCCGCCGATTTCGATGATGCGCCCCGTGCTCTCCGGCGTGTCGAGCGCCGCGACGAGGTAATCGAGCACGTTGCGGATGGCAATGGGTTGGGCGCGGGTGTAGAGCCAGCGCGGGCAGATCATCACGGGCAGCCGTTCGGTCAGGTAGCGGATGATCTCGAAGGAGAGGCTACCCGAACCGACGATGACCGCCGCCCGAAACTCGGTCACCGGCACCCCGGCTTCGCGCAAGGCGGCGCCGGTTTCCTGGCGGGAACGCAGATGCGTGGACAAATCGGATGTGGGATCGCCCAAGCCTCCCACGTAGATGATGCGCTGGACGCCGGCTTGCTTTGCGGCCTGGCTGAAATTGCGGGCCGCCACAAGGTCGCGCTGCTCGAAGTCGTGTCCCCCCGCCATACTGTGCACGAGGTAGAACGCGACTTCAGCGCCCGACATCGCGGCGGGCAGCGTCTCCGCCTGGAGACAATCGCCGCCCATCACCTCGACTTGCGAATGCCACGGCCGGCCCTGCAACCGCGACGGGTCCCGGGCCAGACACCGCACTCGATGACCGGCTTCCAGAAGACGAGTGACCAGCCGCCCGCCGATGTAACCCGTCGCGCCAGTGACGAGGACTGTTTGCGTTGCAGCCATCTGGCGCTGACCGTCAGGCGGCTTTCTTTGCGCTCTTCCAGTCCTTCAGAATCGCGAAAAAGTCGGCGGCCTGGTCGTCCTGGGGATTAACCATCAGGCGTTGCTTCAAGCGCAGCGCCTCCAGTTCGGTGACGTCTTCTTGCTCGGCGACATAGTAAATCGGCCGGCCACGTTCGCCGTAGATGGCGTAGCAATACCAGTTCATCAGGAAGGGCTCACCGCTCTTGCGGTAGTTCCAGGTCTGGCCGTGAAAAACCTCGCGGTTCAGCAGTTTCTGTTTCAGCAAGCCGACGACCGCCCGGTCGGTGTGCTTGCCTTGGAGAATGCGCGGCGTCTTGCCCTCCAACTCCTCGCGACCATAACCCGTCATCTTGAGCCAGGCTCGATTGACGTAGATGATGCGCGGGCCCGCGGGGGGATCCAGGCTGACATCGGTAACCATGATGCCGCGGCGCAGGTTTTCGAGAACGATCAACCAGTCGAATTTCAGTTGCATAGTCTTTGTCCGTTTTTCCGTTAGGGGTGTTTTCACTGACGCACCGCAACCGAAGGCCCAACCGCCTCCGCTTGGGTTGCGTGTTTTCCAGGTGCCGTCCAGTGGTAGGCGGCGAGCGCGTTTAGTTCGCGCACGAAAAGGTCGTTGCCCGCGACGGCGAGATGCGCCCACGATTCCGCATCGCTGAGGCGGCGTTTGTCCAGCAGCTCGAACTGCTTCGGATTGGCCCGCAGCAAGTAAAGCAGTCCGCGCTGGTCCAGGACGAGGATCCGGTCGCCTTGCGCGACGAGGCTGGCGTACTTGCCGAAGCCTTCCGTGGCGGTCCAGAGTTCGCGCCCGGTCTCCACCTCGATGGCCATCATGCGCTGGCTCTTTAGATGTTCATAGGCCACACCGTTGATGACGACGGGAGTGCTCATGTAGCCCTGCGCCTTGTGCTTCCAGGCTTCCGTGACCGTGAACTTGCCGTCAGCCCGCGCGACCTTGAAGCCGATGGTTTTGCCCCCGTAAGTGCTGGTGAAGAGCGTGTCTTTGTAGGCGACCGGCGTCAGTATGTTCATGCCACGAAAAGCTTCAACCGGCTGTTCCCACAGGACCTTGCCATCCGCCGGGTCCACGCTGGCGAGCTTGTCGCGCGTCTGCACCACGAGCTGCCGCTGGCCGGCCAGTTCGGCAAACACCGGCGAAGAGAACACGCTACCCCACATGCCTCCCTTGTCGGTGAGCGCGCGCCACATCAGTTCACCCGTGCGCTTGTTGAGTTTCACTAAGCCCGCGCCAGCCTGCACGTAAACGAACTCGCCTTCCACGAGCGGCGAGCAGACGAAGCCAAAGTCTGGCAAGGGCGCTTCAAGCTTCTTCACAAAATCGAACCGCCAGCGTTCCTTGCCACTCTGTGCTTCCAGGCAAACCAGCACGTCCCTCATGCCGGCCACGTAAAGACGGTCGCCATCCAGCGCGGGGGTCGAGCGAATCCAGTCGCCGTTGGACTTCGCGAAGAACGGCACGCTCATCGCCCCTTCCCACTCCGTCCGCCAAAGCTCCTTGCCGGTCCGGCGATCGAAGGCGGTTACCACCTCGGACTTCTTGTCCCTCGTTTCGGTGGTAAAGATCCGGTCTCCGCTGACAATGGGCCCTGAGTAACTGGGGCCTAGTTTTACGCTCCAAACCTGACGAAGGTGGTTCGTGTCGAGTTTCTCAGGCCACGCCGCGCCTCCGACCTTTCCATCCCGGCTCGGCCCACGCCATTGCGGCCAGTCAGACGAGGCGCTCGCGGCGTTCAGAACCAGTGCTGAGCATACGGTCGCTACTGTCGCGGTGGCGAAGCGGGAGGGATGCATGTGAGCAAGTATAGCGCAATATGACAGCGTGAGGCAGGAGGGATTTGACCTTCCGCCTCACGGCCGCCGAAGCTTCAGGACTTGGGGAGGATCACGGTGTCAATGACGTGAATGACGCCATTATTAGCCAGCAGGTCCGTCTTGATGACGTTGGCGTTGTCCACCGTCACGCCCTCGGCGGAAACCACCAGGTTCACGCTCTGACCTTGAACGGTCTTGGCTTCGGACGTTTTCACGTCTGCCGCCAGCACTTTGCCGGAAATGACGTGGTACTTGAGGATGGCGATCAGCTTGTCTTTGTTCTCCGGCTTGAGCAGGCCCTCAACCGTGCCCGCGGGCAGCTTGGCAAACGCGGCGTCGTTGGGGGCAAACACCGTGAACGGGCCTTCGCCTTGCAGGGTTTCAAGCAGCCCTGCGGCCTTTACCGCAGCGACAAGAGTCTTGAAGTTATCCGCTCCGGAGGCGAGCGCGACAATGTCCTTTCCGGAACAGGCACTTGCCGTTTCCTTGCTGGCGCTGCAGCTACCCGCAAAGAGGCTGGGGGTGAGGGTGACGGCAGCCACCAAGGTTGCCAGGGCGATGATGCGATTTGTTTTCATGTTCGGTTCTCGATTTCGATTTGTTGTTGTTGTGTTTTCTTTCGCCTCAGCGACCGACCATCGGTTGCTGAACGTGAGACAAGATTGTGTAAGATGTGTGTAATGTCAAAATAAATTTGTGGAAGTTTTGGTGAACACGGCAATTGGCCAATAATATAGGCATTTTTCGCGCTATTGTGGCTTTTAGCTTGCAACTCATGTGTAATCGTTGAACTTCTGTGTAGAACATGAAAGAAACGGCACTTCCCATTCAAATGGCAGCCCGGCTCACGGGTCTGAGTCCCTACGTGATTCGGATTTGGGAGCAACGCTACCGTGCCGTTGAGCCCAGCCGCACGCCCACCAAGCGCCGCTTGTTCTCGCAGGCCGACCTGGAGCGATTGAGTCTGTTGCGGGACGCGACGCACGCCGGTCACAGCATCGGGCGGGTGGCACGCTTGCCGGATGAGGATCTGCGGGCACTGACTCGCGCGGCAGCGGGCATCAACGGCCACGGAGTTCAACCGGCGGCGACCGTGGGCGACAATCCCCTGCTGGAGGAATGCCTGACCGCGATCCGGGCACTCGACACTCGGGCATTCGAGGAACGGTTGAAGCATGCGCACACCACCCTCGGAGCGCAGGGCGTGCTCCAGCGCCTGATCGCTCCACTGTCGCAACGACTCGGCGAACTATGGCGTGCAGGCGCAATCACTGCCGCCCACGAGCACTTCGCGACCGGCATGATGCGAACGTTCCTGACCACCCTGGCTCGGCCATTCGGCGGCAGCCAAACCTCGCCGGGGTTGATTGTGGCCACGCCGGTGGGGCAACTGCACGAGCTGGGCGCGCTGTTGGTGGGGGCGTTGGCTGCAAACCTGGGTTGGCAGGTCACTTACCTTGGAGCGAGTCTGCCGGCGGCGGAAATCGCTGGCGCAGCCCGGCAGAAACAGGCGCGCGCCGTGGCGTTGAGCCTGGTGTATCCGGAAGATGATTCCGCTCTGGCAAGTGAGTTGCGCGCGCTGCGCGACTTGTTGCCGGCGGAAGTCGCGTTGCTGGTGGGTGGTCGCGCCTTGCCGGCTTACCGTGCGACCTTGGAATCCCTCGATGCGACTTTGATTGAGGAGCTGGCGCAGGTCGGTCCCGCCTTGGACGAATTGCGCTCCGCAGCGAGAAAGGTCAATCCATGAAGAAGTTCTTCACTCCGAACATTGACGGCAAGGGCCGGCTTGTGCGCGGTCTCCTGGGGCTGGCGTTGCTCGCAGTCGCCGCGTTCAGCTTCAGCGCATCGTTTTGGCTCGCCCTTCTGCTGGCGGTGGCCGGTGTGTTTGGCTTGTTCGAAGCTTTGCGCGGCTGGTGCGCGGCGAGGGCCTGCGGCATCAAAACAAGGCTCTGAAGCACTAGGCGCGATTATGAAAGCGTTCACGCTGCAAACCGAACAATGGCTGCCGCGACCGCTCGACGAGGTGTTTTCCTTCTTCGCCGATGCGCGAAACCTGGAGGCCATCACGCCGCCCTGGCTGAAGTTCGAGGTGCTGACGCCCCCGCCGATCCCAATGCGAGCCGGGACGCTCATTGACTATCGCATTCGCGTGCATGGCATTCCCATTCGCTGGCGCACTGAGATTGCCGAGTGGCAGCCGCCGCATCGCTTCGTAGATGTCCAACTCCGCGGTCCGTACACGCTCTGGCATCACACGCACCTCTTCGAGGAACGCGACGGTGGCACGCTTTGCAGAGACCACGTGCGCTATCGCCCGCGCGGTGGGGCGTTGATGAATTGGCTGTTCGTGCGGCGCGATGTTGAACGGATTTTCCAATATCGGCGCCAGCGGCTGGAGGAACTTCTCGGTAGGACAAGCGGCCATTATCTGACGCACGCCCTCGATCGGTCGTTCATTTAATCACCGACGACCAGAACAAAGTCCCGCATGGCCTTTGCCGTCCACGAGAGCCCGCGCCCTTGATCCAGGCGATTTCCAACCGAAACGGCCCCGCCTGTTTGTCCGAAATCAGGAAGCCGACCGATGTGACTCTGGCTGGGTCGAGCGGCGGTTCGCCGGACAATACACGACCGCGAAAGGTCGGCATGAAATCCCATATCGGTAACCGGTGCTCCTCCCATTTGCCCTGCTTCGTGGTGAAAGACACCTGGTAGCTGGCGCTGTCAAAACTCGGAACGCAGCCGCGCGGATTGCTTTTCAAGCTTCGGATTAACCTAACTGTCCCTTCGGAAAGTCATATTGGCCGGGATGACGGATGGCGCCTACTGTTCGCCCGTAATCGCCGGACGGCGGGCTGCTCCGCGGGGAGCGGGCCGGCCGGCAATGAAATGCTAAGACGAAAGGCGAAGTATGACTTTGATTGTGTTCATTGCGACATTGGCGCTGTCACTCTGGGCGGCGGCGCGGGTGAAATCGGTTTACCACCGTTACAGTAAGGGCGTGGTCATGTCCGGTCTGACCGGTGGCGAGGCGGCGTATGAAATCCTGCGCCAGGCCGGCATTCGCGACGTGGACATCACCCATCAGGACGGCATGCTCGGCGATCATTACGATCCGCTGCACAAGCGGCTGGTGCTCTCGACCGAGAATTACTACGGGCGCTCGCCGGCGGCGTTGGGCGTGGCGGCACACGAGTGCGGGCACGCCATCCAGCACCAGATGGCCTACAAGCCGTTGCACTGGCGCATGGCCTCGGTCGGCATCACCAGTTACGCGAGCCAGATCGCGATGTTCCTGCCGATCTTGGGGTGGATGACTGGTTTGATCACGCCGATGATGGGATTGATGATTGCCGCAGTGGCTTGGGGCATCATCATGCTCTTCAACTTGATCACGCTGCCGGTCGAGTTCGACGCCTCGCGTCGCGCGAAGGTCGTGCTCTCCGACCTCGGCATGATCGCGCCGGGCGATGAGGCCGTGGCCGTGCGCAAGGTGCTGGATGCCGCTGCGTGGACCTACGTAGCCGCCTTCGTAACCTCGCTGGCCTACTTCCTCATGTATTTGCTGCCGCTGCTCACCGGCGGCCGCTCGCGGGAGTGATCAATCAACGCAGCTCCTCGAATGAACAGACTCATGGAAACCATGAAACACACGATTCTCAAACCGGGCGAACACATCCACGTGATTCATCGCCGCCGCTTCGAGAAGGACGTCCGCCGGCATTTCGTGGGCACCGTAGAAGCCTGCGAAGCTGGCGTCGTCCGGGCCGGTGGTTACGTGTTCGTGGTGGACGAACTGAACGAGCACCTCTTCGCCAAGCGGCCCGACCGCCGCACGAAATTGATCCCGCTTGCCTCGGGCGACGTAATTGTGAATGTGCTGCCCGATGATCTGGACATCGAACAGGTGCGTTACGAACTGGACGGGCGCAAGCTCTGGGTCACGGACGGCAATGGATGGAAGATGGACGTGAAAGAATTCGGCTGGGGCTGAGCTCCGGGCGTGAAATCCAAACCACAAAACGAATCCATGAAACTGACACTGCAACATTTCTGCGTGCGCTCCACGGACCAGTTGGACGGCTGGGTCGAGAGCCGCATTCTGTCGCTACAAGAGCGGCTGCAAATTGACGAAGTCAACGTCCGCCTCGAGTGCTGCTTCGAAACCAGCCCGCCCTTTGCGGTGCGCGTTCACCTGGTCACGCCCGGGCCGGACGTCTTTGCCGAGGGGCGCGACCACACCCTACGTGCGGCCTTCGGCAAAGTAATGGCCGAACTGCAGAACAAGATCAACGGTCGCGAAATGAAGCGCACCCAGCGGCTGCGCAGCCGGCTGCATACACCCGCTGGACGCACCGGTCAGGGCAGTCGCGGCCAATGAGCGATGACTTCGGTGAACGACAACCAAAGAAAACGGTCAATTCATACGCTATGAAATGGTCATTCAAACTCGGACGTTTGCTCGGGATTGATGTGTATGTCCACGTCACCTTTCTGCTGCTGCTGGGCTTCATCGGCCTCGCGCACTGGACGGCCGGACGCAGCCTGGAAGCGGCGCTCGGCGGTGTGCTGTTCTTCGCCAGCCTGTTTCTCTGTGTGCTCCTGCACGAATACGGACACGCCCTGGCCGCGCGCCGCTACGGCATCGGCACCCGCGACATCACGCTGCTGCCCATCGGCGGCCTGGCGCGCTTGGAGCGGATGCCGGAGAAACCCATGCAGGAACTCATCGTCGCCCTCGCCGGCCCGGCGGTGAACGTGGTGATCGCCGGCGGCTTGCTGGCGGGTTTGTTCCTGCGCAACACGTGGCAATTGCCCTCCGCGTTCAGTGTGACTAGTGGCGGGTTCATCGAGCGGCTGCTAATGGTAAACGTGTTCCTCGTGCTGTTTAACATGCTGCCGGCCTTCCCGATGGACGGCGGACGCGTGTTGCGCTCGCTGCTCGCCATGCGGATGGAATACGCCCGTGCCACGAGCATCGCCGCCGCCATCGGCAAAGGTATGGCCGTCATCTTCGGCTTCGTCGGCTTGTTCTCCAATCCGATGCTGCTGCTCATCGCGTTGTTCGTCTGGATCGGCGCCACGCAAGAAGCCGCCGCCGCCCAGATGAAATCCTCATTCACCGGCGCGACCGTGCGCGACGCCATGCTCACCGATTTCCGCGCCCTCTCTCCGCAAGACTCTCTGGCCGACGCCACGAAGCTCCTCCTCGCCGGATCGCAAACCGACTTCCCGGTTGTGGACGGCGGGCGCGTCGTCGGCATTCTGGATCACGCTGCCCTCTTCGAAGCCTTGCGGGAGCGGGGCGACTTGGCGTTGATTGGCGACGTCATGCGTCCGCAGTTCGTCACCTTGCAGGCGCATCAATCGCTGGACGATGCGCTCGCGGAAGTCCGCGCCGAGGGCGGGCTCACCATGGCCGTGAGCGAAGATGGCCGGTTCGTCGGCCTGCTGACGCCGGAGAACGTGGGTGAGTTCTTCATGATCCGTCGCGCGCTGGCGAACCGTCCGCCGCCGGCCCCGCGCGTGCCGCCTGTGATCGGTGTCCCACCGGTGATCACCGTGCCGCCAATCCTGCCGGGCTATCAGCCGAGCCGCAGCATGTGAAGCGAACCGCGGTCGCCCGCGAAAAGGCCGGCTCGCTGAACCTGACCCAACTGCTGCCCCTCATCCGCGGCCAGCAGTGACGAAGACGTTCAGCCGCAAAAGAGCGCAAAGCACGCAAAAAACCTTCACCGCCTCGACCGGGGAGACTTGAGCCGTTTGGGAAACGGCGAAAGGAACTCGGTGAAGCCGAAGGCCCGTGAGGGCCGGGCGAGCGGGTGTGAGCGAGTCCGCGTGGCCGCAGGCCGGATGAGGTGTCGAATTCAGTTCAACCACGAATGGACACGAATTCACACGAACACCCGTAGCGGCGGGCATCCTGCCTGCCGTAGAGCCGCGGCTTCCAGCCCGGCGGAGAATGCCACCGCGAACCACGCCAACCACGCGAACCCTCCAACCGCCAACACCGTGGCCTAGCCAAGCTCCGCGTACAACCCGCCGGCGGGCCGCTCGACAAGCTGGCCTTTGGTGTAGGCGTGGGCGCTCATTCTCTGGCCATTGACCATACAGGCCGATACCCAGCGCTGGATTTGGCCGGTAATGTGTCAAAAGGAATCCCCTTGAAATGCAGGGGTTAGCGCTGTTTTGACCGCTTTTGACATGCGCTGCTTTTGACAAAAGTGGATGGATTCGGGGTCATTTTGTCCAAAGGTAAACCGTGCCTCGCTTTACGCCTTGGCTGCCAATTTCCTTTGCTGCAACGAGCTCAGCCAGTTCCCGGCGAACCTTCCGCCGGGGAATCTCCTTCCCAATCCGCCCGTGGAGTTCGCTGATGCTCGCCTTCCGGTAAATCTCCAGATCGCGCAGAATCAGTTCCCGCAGCCGATGCCGCTCTATACCCTTCAAGGTCGTCTCGCCTTGAAACTCCAGCGTCCGCAAGACCTCTGGCTCGACGAAATACTCGGTTGCCTTCGTCTTGCCGCGCGAGTTCACCACGCCCCAATCCTTCAGCCGCCCAAGCCAGTGCTTCAAATCCTCGGCCCGTGACAACTCCAGCGCCTTCACCAGTTCGATTGCCGTCAGCGCCTCGTGCTGCGCCAGCAGGCCGAGCGTGATCAGTTCCTTCTGCGTCGGCTGCAACGTCTGGTCTGCCTTCACCATGAAATCCACGATGGCCGGCCGAGTAATCTGCTTCCGGACCGTTACCACCACGCGGTCGTCGCCCTGCTGCACTTCCGGGATGGGCCGCCCGGTTGCGAGCAACACTTCATACATCCGGTCGAAGCCGCTGCCCTCGCCTTCCATCAGCTTCAAGTCGTAGAATACCTTTGCCAGGTGCGGATTCCGTTTGCTCGACGTGTGCAGAATGTTGCGCGGCGTCACGCCAATGGGCAGCAGCCCCGGGTTGTGAACCTCCAACCGATCGGGATGCACGTTCAAGAAAATGTCCCCGCGCTGCGTGTAGGGC
>CAYJNU010000264.1:0-11343 GCA_964371005.1 uncultured Verrucomicrobiota bacterium
GTGTTCTGGTTGGCGAACTTTCTGTCCTGGAAAGAAGGTCTTCCTCAGGTTCTGACTCAAAGGGCACTGCTTGGTGGTCCACGTTAAGGACGCGGTCAACATGAAGGAGGACCGGGTGTCTTGCCCGCCAGCGAGCGCGGTACACCTCCCAAGTCCCGCTCTTGCCGGCGCGCTGGTGCCGGCGCTTGACGGCACGAGCAGCCGAGCGCAAGCTCGCCGCATGAGGGCAAATGCGAAGCAGTTCTCCGTCAACCGTGCCGCGTCAGACGACACATTTTCTTTGGCAGCGTGGGAAGTGAGGACGACTCCACCAGAGCGGCTACGCAGGGACAAGGGCGACGAGAAACTGCCAAAGACGGCCTATTCTGTCCTCGCACTCGCGCTGCTTTGTCTCTGTGCCCCCCCCATGAGCGATGCCGCGTCTCCTGCCACCAGCTTCACTTACCAAGGCCGTCTCAATGAAGGCGCAAACCCAGGCAACGGCCTGTACGATTTCCAGTTCTCCCTGTTCGACGCGCCTGAAGGTGGCAACCAAATCGGGGTGCCGCTCGTCAACCTGGGCATCGGCGTGTTCGGCGGGCTGTTCACGACCACGCTCGACTTTGGTGCGGGCGTCTTCACTGGCACGGATCGGTGGCTGGACATTGCCGTGCGTACCAACGGCGCCACAGCGTTTACGACACTCTGGCCACGCCAACCCGTGACACCCACACCCTACGCCGTGTATGCCGCCAGTGCCGGCACGGCGGCCAGTTCGACCACCAACGCCTCACTTTTGACCACCGGCACGCTGCCCACCAACATCTTCCCGGCCGTCCTGCCTCCAATGGACGGTTCGCATCTGACTGGAGTCATCGCGGACGTTTCATATTCTGGACAACTACAAGGAACCCCAAGCATCACGCGCATCACGAAGACCAACTTGTATCCGGTGGGGATGGGCGATTCATGGTTTGTGGCGACATCTTCCAAGACCTACCGTTTACAACTGCTCACCAATAGCTTTTATGCGGGCCGGACGGTCAGTAACGGAACAAACTCGGCGGTGAACGGTTCCGGGGTTTGCGGATCAACTGGCGTTTGGGCGCAATACACGAACGGGGTGCAAGCTCTGGTTTTGGCACAAGTGGCGGCGGGAAATCTGCCCATCCTTGACGCGCACTTCGGGATAAACGATTCCAACACGGACCCGACCACCTACAGCAACCAAGTCGTTGAACTTTGCACCCAATGGCACGCGGACGGCGCGCTTGTGGTCTTGCACACGATTCCCGCGTGCGCTCCAACAAATACCAGCTACTTCCCGGCGTGGAATAGCTCGATGAACCCGGGGCACTGGGGTGATATCTGGCGGCTCACGAAAAACGACAACCTCAGGAAGATGCATGCCGCAAACCTCGGCGCCGGGGCTCCGGATTACCTGATTGATGAGGCAAAAATCTTTTGTGATCCATTCAATCCGCCCTTGTATTTGCAGACGGACCATCTCCATCCGTCTGAGCCTCTGGGCTACGCGGTGGCGGCTGCGTTCGCCAATGCGGAGATGTTCGGCGGCTACGCCGCGCAATCGTGGCCCAGCGTGGTCAACAATGCGGGCCAGATTGATCTTCCAACGTCCACAAATACCTATTTGGGCGATTACAGTGGATTCACAATGAGCACAGCCGGCACCACCATCGGAGGGTTGTTGTGGGGCACGAACTCTCCCGAGGGCGTGGTGCGGCGCAATGCGGGCTGGCTCTTTGTGGATATAGACCCCCTGGGAGCGAAGCTGTGGCTCAAGCTGACCGGGACATCCAACTCGCTGGGCTGGCTAGATCTCTCCGGCGCGATCTCAGATTCGCGGCTCGCGGTTCCGTTGCGAGCGCTAGCCACGAACAACGGCGCGGGTTTGACAGCGCTTTCAGCCAACGCCATCACGGGCGGGCTCACAACCAACATCGCGGTGCTGGTGCCGGGCGGCAGGACCTGCACGCTGCATTTCACCAACGGAGTCTTGAGAGTCATAGAGTGACCGGAGAATGATCTCGCCCCGCGCCTATCGGGCACGGGCGGTGGAGTAACATTGCATTCGCCTTTTCCGTTTTCGCACGCCCTCTCGAATCGCAACGGGATTCAGTCAACGAGCCCAGGGTTGCGCAGCTACCCTGGGTCATCTGATCAAAACCAAATCCAACCCCACCGGGGTTGCGTCGCCTGTCTCGCCGTATGCATTCAACCCCTCCAGGGTTGTCCTTCTTTGCTCGCCCACCCAGCGTAGCCACGACTGCATCGTTGCAACGCTGGGCTGGTTTACGTTGCCCCTCCGGGGCAGGGGCTGTTCAAGCCTGGATTCCGCAGCGGGGACGAACAGCGAAGGCGCAAAGGCGCGAAGCAGAATGGGTTCTGAAAGAAAGCAAGATTCACCCTGCGGGTGAAGACGCCGGGGCGGGCGATTTGCGCGCAACGCTTGCTCGCCCAACTTCGTGTCTTCGCGTCTTCGCTGTTCAACTGCGGTTTCTGGATTCAGTGCTTCGCCAGCAACTCCCGCACAGCCACGGCGTCCATGCAGGTGGTGCTGGACTTCGCAGTTGCACACCGGTGTACTTCGTAATAGAACACCGGCATGCTACTGCGAAATACACTGGTGAGTGTGCTGGCCGCGCCTCCGGCAGGTTTGCCGGCGGATGAAGTGCCGCGGCGGTTGCAGGAAACGCTGCCCAGCCCGACGGGCCACGCGCTGGTTCTCGCCGGCGTGAGGCGCTGCGGCAAGAGCACGCTGCAACAACAGATTCGCCGGCGCAGTCGCGATCCGGCCGTGTTCTGCAACTTCGAGGACACCCGGTTGTTCGGATTGGGACCGGAGGATTTCCCCACGTTGCTCTCGGTGCTGGACGAACATCACCGGGGGGCGGTGGTGTTCCTGGACGAGGTGCAGGAAGTGGCCGGCTGGCAGCGGCTCGTGCGGGCGTTGTTGGACGCCGGTCGAGCGGTGTGCGTCACGGGGTCAAATGCCTCGTTGTTGGGGCGCGAGTTGGGAGCCAAGCTCACGGGCCGGCATGTGTCGGCGGAAGTTCATCCGTTCTCGTACGCGGAATACCTGACTTTCCGTGATGGTGAACGCAAGGTGGCGAGCCTGCGACGCTATCTGGACGAGGGTGGCTTTCCGGGCGCCTTGCGTGAGCCGGCGCTGGGGCCGGCGCTGTTGCGGGAGTTGTTGCGCGACGTGGTGCAGCGCGACATCGTCTCACGCCACAATGTCCGAGACACGCGGCACTTGATGAACTTGGCGTTGCACCTCCTGGCGCACACCGGGCAGCCGCTTTCGCTCCAATCGCTCGCCAAAGGGCTGGCGGTGCCGTCCGTGGCGCAAGCGGGGCGCTACGTGGAATACCTGCAGGACGCGTGGCTGCTGCTGGCCGTGCCGAAATACAGCGCCTCCTTCAAGCAACGCGTCGTCAGTCCTCCGAAATACTACGCGATAGATCCCGGCTTCCGCGCCGCCAATACGCCAAATCCCACCTCGGATCTCGGGCGGCGACTGGAGAATGCGGTGCTGCTGGCGTTGCGCCGGCGGGGACTGTCGCCCGCCTACGCCGCCGAGGCGCACCAGTGGGAATGTGATTTTCTGACCGCCGAGATGGCGGTTCAGGTTTGCGCCGAACTGACGCCAGAGAATCGTGCCCGCGAACTGCGCGGCCTGCTGGCGGCGGCCAGACTCCCCGGCGCGGCAGGACGCAAGCGCGAGCTCCTGGTGCTGACGTTGGACCAGCGGGACTCGCTCAAGGAAGAGGGACAGACGATATCCGTGCGCCCGGCTTGGGAGTGGCTGGATTGAACCGCCTGTGGTGGTAGTTCAACGCTTCGCGAGCAACTCCCGCACATCCACCGCGTCCATGCCGGCAGCGCGGATGGCCTCCATGCCCAAGTCGGTGTCTTCGTAGGCGCGGCACAGTTGCGGCGGCACACCCAGCCGGCGGGCAGCTTCGAGGAAGATGTCGGGCGCCGGCTTCTGACGTTGCACGTCTTCGTTGGTCACGACGGCCGCGAACAACGATTGGATGCCCAAGTGTTCCAGCACCTGGACGATCACCCGGCGTGATCCGCCCGAAGCCACGGCCATCGGGATTTTGCCGAAATTCTCCCGCGCAATGCCGACGACCGCGTTGATGGGCTCGACCTGCGCGATCAGCGGCACGTAGCCGACCTCCTTTTCGCGCGCAATCGCCATGTAGTCCAGTGCGATGCCTTGTTCCTCGCCGAGGATTTTCAAGATATCGCGCGTCGGCACGCCGCCGAACGAATAGAAGCGGTCCTCGGGGAAGTCGAAGTTGTGCTTCTGGGCGAGCGCGCTCCAGACGCGCCAGTGCAGCGGCATCGTATCGGCCAGAGTGCCGTCGCAATCAAAAATCAAACCTTTGGGAGTCATGTTCAAATCACCTTGCTCGGAATCCACTTCTCGGAGGTTTCCGGTTGGAAGCGCGCGAAGCGGTCGAGCAGCTCGTTCGACGAACCGGCGACGATCAACTTCTCGCAATGCCCCGGGCGCACGAAGCCGCCCGCGACCGTGCCGCGCAGAAATTCGATCAATGCATCGAAATAGCCGTCCACGTTCAGCAGGCCGCACGGGTGCGCGTGCAGGTGCAATTGCTGCCAGGTGATCGCCTCGAAGATTTCCTCCAGCGTTCCGAAGCCGCCCGGCAACGCGACGAACCCCTCCGCCAACTCCGCCATGAGCTGCTTCCGCTCGTGCATCGTCTCGACGATGTGCAGCTTCGTGAGTTTTGGGTGGGCGAGCTCCTTGTCCTCCATGAACCGCGGCAGCACGCCGGTGACCTTGCCGCCGTTGGCCAGCACCGCGTCCGCCACCACCCCCATCAAGCCGACGTGCGATCCGCCGAAGACGAGTTCAATCTTGCGAGCGGCTAGGGCTTCGCCCAACTCACGGGCAGCAGTGCTGAACGCGGCGGAGTTTCCTTTGCTGGAACCGCAGAAGACACAGAGCCGTTTCATCAGCGCTCCGTGTTCACTGCGGCGAGCCGCTCCTCCAGATCGTGCGCCATCAGCGGTTCAATGATGCCGTCCATCTCGCCCTCCATCACGGTCGGCAGGTTGTAGAGCGTGAGCTCGATGCGGTGGTCGGTGACGCGGTTCTGGGGGAAGTTGTAGGTGCGGATGCGTTCGTTGCGCTCGCCGGTGCCGACCTGGGCCTTGCGTTGCGCGGCATACTTGGCGTTTTCCTCGGCCACGCGCGCGTCGAGCAGGCGGGAGCGGAGCACCTTCATCGCCTTGGCCTTGTTCTTCTGCTGCGAACGCTCATCGGCGCAACGCACGATCAGGCCTGTTGGCTTGTGGATGATCTGAACCGCTGAATCGGTTGTGTTCACGCCCTGGCCTCCTGGCCCTGACGCTCGACAACGAGTGATGTCCAGATCTTCAGGGTCGATTTCGACCTCCACTTCTTCAGCCTCCGGCAGCACCGCGACCGTGCAGGTGCTGGTGTGGATGCGGCCCTGCGCCTCGGTGGCCGGCACGCGTTGGACGCGATGAACGCCGCTCTCATACTTGAGGCGCTTGTACACGTCCTGGCCGGTGATCTGAAAGATGATTTCCTTGAAGCCGCCCAAGTCCGAGGGGCTTGAGTCCATGCTCTCGGTTTTCCAACCGCGACCGTCGGCGTAACGGCTGAACATGCGGTAGAGATCGGCGGCGAAGAGCGCGGACTCTTGGCCGCCGGCGCCCGCGCGGATTTCGATAATGGTGTTCCGCGAGTCCGCGGGATCGGGCGGCACGAGACCGAACTGGACCGCCTTCTCCAGCCGCCCTGCGTCCACCTCCAGGCGGACGATTTCTTCTTTGGCCATTTGGGCCAACTCGGAATCCGCTGATTCAGCCGCGAGCATGGCGCGGTTCTCCGCCAGATCAGTGACGGCTTTGTGATAAGCGTCCCCGGTCGCGACCAATTCCCTGAGCCGGGCGTATTCCCGGCCGAGTTCCTGGGCGCGCTGCGGGTTGTCAAACGTCTTGGGGTCGCTCAACGCCGCCTCGACTTCGGCGAAACGCTTGCGGAACTTCTCAATGTGCGGACGGAGGTCCATGGTTGAATTACGATCTACGCATCACGAAATGCGCGAGCCTGGCGCGCGGCCGCGCGAGTCCTCACGTGTGCTGCGGGATGGGTAATGCGCAAGTCGCCTCAGCATGGCCTGAAAAAAGACGCCGCCCGCAGGCGTCGGAAACGCAAGCGGGCGGCGAAGAGGGAGGTCGCTACTTCTTTTTCTTTTTGGTAGCGGCGAACGCGGCCTGAGCGGCCTGCGTCTTGGCGGCGCGCTGCTGGAACTTGTCCACGCGGCCGGCGGTATCCACGAACTTCTGTTGGCCGGTGTAGAACGGGTGGCACACGTTGCAGATACCAACGATGATCGTGGGCCGGGTGGACCGGGTCTTGATCACGTTGCCGCACGCGCAACGGATTTCCGCGTCCACGTATTTCGGATGAATGTCAGCTTTCATATCAAAGGCGGCAAAAGGTAGCAGGGGCCGGCGGCTTGACAAGACGGAAGTTTCGGCCGTTTCAAGCGAATGCCAGTGAATCCGTCTCCGCGCGGTCGGAATCAGCGATACAGCGAGATGCCCGCCCGAAACACGGAGCTCCGCTCCCGGTAGCCCAGCAGACTTTCGCCGTAGCCGGTGAAATACTGCGCGTGGAGGTACAGGCTGAAGCTTCCCCGGAACCTCCGCATCATCGGGTAGGTCACGTCGAATTGCAGGCTGCCGTGATCGCCATCGTCCCCGATGCGGCCGAGCGCCGAGATTTGCAGTCCGCGTTGCCAGCCCAGCACCGCTCGCAAGTCACCGTAGCCACGGTAATCCTCCAGGTCTGGGTTCTCGCTCAGGCTGGTGACATAGGTCCAGACCCGCGGGATGAGCGTGAATTGGAGGTAATCGTCGCGACCGAAGACGAACGTGGGGCGCAGGTAGGCGATGTTCAGGCTGCGCGAATCCACCCCGCTCTTGCCGTTGGATTCGTGCTGCACACCGCCCTGCAGATCGCAGCGGAACCAGCCGCCGGGCTTGCCGCCCACCAGTTCATCCCAGGAATAGAGCAGCTCCGGTTTATAGCTGCTGTCGTAGAACGGTCGAGATTCGGAGTTCCAATCCCAGAGCGAGGTTTGTGTATAGGCCAGATGTAACCCGGCCAACGCCGGTGCTTTCTTCGCCAGCGCCCCCGCCACGTTCAGCACGCGGTACTTGAAGCTGACTTGAAACTTGGCGTTGGGCGATTCCAAGCCGGCGATGAAGTAGAACGGCTCGTAGCCGAAGACGTGTTCCTTAAAGAACCGGCCTGGCTCGCTCAATTCACCCGCTTCCTGCGGTTCGGCGTCGCGGAGCAGCCGCTTCCACAAAGGCGTGTTGGGCCCGGCTGCGAGGGCTCCTGCCGGAGGTTGCTGCACCGTCAGAACAATCCGATTGAGCGCCAATCCGCAAAACTCGACGATCACCTCACCGCTCAGGTTTTGGGGCAAGGGCAGAGCGTAGTCAGCGCGCGCGAAGCCGCCGGGCGGGATGGAAACGCTTGACGTTTGAGCCGGCTCCAACAGGCGGGCGGTGAGATAGTTGGAGGTCTGAGGGGAGATGCACCGGCAGGAAATCTCACTTGGGAATTGCCATGAAAGCGGCGAGCTGGAGGGGTTGAGCGCGGTGAAGCCAAAATGAGCTTGCGTGCCGGCCACGACGGGCTCGACCGATCCGGAGACCGCCAGGATTGGGTCCTCCGCGTGGCACCGTCCCGACGCGGCCAGCATAGTCAACACGCAGCCGAGGGCCGCCAGCTTTCGCAGAGGGGTGTGGGCGCTTCGCATGGCGACCACCGTAATCATACCCCCCGAAACCTGCAAGTGAGGAGCGCGAGGTGGTCGGCGCGCAGGTTGTGCCCCAGCAGAGCCTTATCCCTCGCTGAAGCGGAAAGGTTTTGCCTGTGGGCCACGAAAGGCCTCAAGGAAAACAGCATCACCCCCGCATCATGCTGACTTTGATCGCGCCGCGCGCTCCAGTTTTGATCGCGTCACGATAGCCCGTGTTGCGGCCCGGGTTGGGGCCGGAACGTGCATCGGGACACATCGGGACACAGGCTTGCCAGTTGGGCGGACCCTTGCCACACTGCACCTGCGGCGAAGGCCGATTTTGGGCCACGCCGGATGATAACCAGTCACATGAAGATCGCCTTCACCCCCGTCGTTTACGAGCACGCCGCCCGGTTCGTCGGACGGACCCCGTGGAGAGTCTCGCGCGACGCAGAGTTGCTCTTCGAGGGCCACCGCCGTGCATATCTGGAATATCATCACCAGGTCATCTGTGTCGGCATCGATATCTACAACCTCGAAGCCGAGGCCTACGGAGCAAGGATCGAACCCTGTGAAGGCGACGCTATTCCAGCCATCCACCAACCGCTCCTGCGTTCGCTCGAAGAGGGCCTCGCCCTCAAGCCCTTCGATCCGCAGCGCGATGGGCGCATTGCGATGTTGTTGGGCGTGGGTCAACGCCTGAAGCGCGAGTTTCCCGAAGCCGACGTGCGCATTCCAGTGGCCGGGCCGTTCTCCATCGCGTTCAACCTCCGGGGCATCTCGAATCTCTGCGAAGACACCATCGACCGCCCGGAGGACACGGCAAGGCTGCTGATGCGATTGGCCGAGAACCAAGCCGTGCTTTGTCGCGCCGTGGCTGCCGCTGGACTTGACGTGGCGTTCTTCGAATCCGCCGCGGCGCCGCCGATTCTCTCACCGCGCCAATTCCGTCTGGTGGAGTTGCCGGCCTTGAAATGCATCCTGCAAGTTGCCGCTGAGTGTGTCGGGCATCCTGTGCCATGCATCATGGGCGGAAACACGTTTCCGATTCTTGACGATCTGCTTTCCACGGGGACGAGCTATCTCGCGTGCAACGTGGAAACCAATCAAGCCGCCTTTGTCGAGCGCGTGTCGCGCACGCATCCGCAGGTGAAGATTCGTGTAAACCTCGATCCCGGCGTGGTGGCCTGTCCCGAGCCAGAACGCATCTATCGCGGCATTGACCGCGTGCTCGAGATCGTGGGCGGACGACCCAACTGCGTGATGGGCACCGGCGCTTTACCGCTCGAAACTCCGCCGGAGAACATCCGGCTCATCCGCGAATACCTGGCGAACTGAATCCCATGAAACCCTTCGATCCCCCTGTAGCAGCGGACGTGAGTCCGCTCCATTGTCCAAGAGCTCAGAGCGGACCCACGTCCGCTGCTACAGGCAGAGGAGTTGGTCCGGCAAAGGAAACGGCTTCCCGCAGAGCCTTCTTGCAACAGGTGGCAATGGCAACCGGCGCATTCGCCGCTGGTCCGTTGATCTTGCCCGGGCGTGTGTTGGGCGCGAACGGAACAGTATCCCCCAGCAACCGCATCACCATCGGCGTCATCGGCACGGGCCGGCAATCCGCTTACGCCAACATCCCCGGCTTCCTGCGCGAGGCGGATGTGCAGATCGTTGCGGTGTGTGACGTGGATTCGTGGCGTTTGGCGAAAGCGAGGAAGCAGGTCGAGGACTTCTACGCCAAGCAGAAGGAGTCCGGCAGCTTCAAAGGTTGCGCCACGTTCCGCGACTGGCGCGAGCTGATCGCGCGTCAAGACATTGACGCCGTGATGATCGCCACGCCAGATCACTGGCACGTTCTCATGGCGCTGGCCGCGCTGAAGGCGGGCAAAGACGTCGCCTGCGAGAAACCGCTCACGCGCAACATCGCCGAGGGCCGTCTGCTGGCCGACACGGTGAAGAAGCTCGGACGGGTGTTCCGCACGGACAGCGAGTTCCGCTGCAACCGCGCCTGCCACCAAGCGGTGACACTTGTCCGCAACGGCAAGATCGGCAAGCTTCAGCGCATCGTCACCGCCACGCCCAAGGACAACACCATCGGCCCGCAGCCCGAGATGCCCGTGCCGCCGGAATTGGATTACGAGATGTGGCTCGGGCCCGCGCCACAGAAGCCCTATACTGAGAAGCGCGTCCACCCACGCAACGAGAACAAGGGCCGGCCCGGCTGGCTGATGATCCGCGATTACGCCGACGGCATGCTCGCCAACTGGGGCGCGCACCTGAACGACATCGCGATGTGGGCCAACGACACCGAGCACACCGGCCCCGTTGAGATCGAAGCCACCGGCAAGTATCCGCCCGCGGGGAATCTTTGGGACGTGATCCAGGAGTTCGAGGCGCGCTTTCTCTTCGCCAATGACGTCCGTTTGACGTGCCAGACCGCCGAGAAGGCGCTGATGCGCTTTGAAGGCACGGAAGGTTGGGTGCAAGTGGTTTATCCGACCGAGATCTCGGTCAGCCACGACGCATTGCTTACCTGGAAACCCGGCCCGAGCGACCTCACCTTTCCACTCAAGAAAAGCGAGAAGCGCGATTTCCTCGACTGCGTGAAGTCTCGTCAGCAGCCGATGTACACCGCCGAGGGCGGCCATCGCAACGCGTCGTTGTCGCATCTCGCCCTCGCCGCCGTGGACCTGGGACGGAAGTTCAAGTGGGACCCCATCACGGAAAAAGTCATCGGTGACGACAAAGCGAACCAGCTCCTGCAACCCAAACCGCAACGCGCGCCTTGGGCCGGATGATCCCCTCGCAACGTCCGGCTGCCACGACAATACAGTCTCAGAGAACCGGGGGCACGCAACTGCCGGCATGGCTGAAGTTGCGGCATCTCCACCGGGAGGCTTAACGGCTGCTGCTTCACGATCGCCCGGCTTACGGCGCGTGGGGGGAGAGCACCTTCTGCAGCGTTTCGAGAAACTTGTCGGAAGCGAACGGTTTCTGGAGCAGTACCGGACGGAAGCCGTTTTCCTCTGCGATCTCGCTGGCTTGCATCAGACCGCTGATCACGATGAAGGGCACATCGGAACGAATGCGGCGCATCGCCTTGATCGCTTTCTTGCCTCCCAGCACCGGCATCATCATGTCAATGACCACGACGCAGATGTCCGCGGCGTGCTGCTGGAAAAGCGCCAGGCCGCGCTGCCCGTCTTCCGCCTCCAGTACACGGTAGCCGTTCTGGGTGAGAATCGTCTCGGCCAGCGTGCGAATGAGCGGCTCGTCATCCACGACCAGCACGAGGCGACCGGCGCCGACCGGGCGCGGACGAGGCGGCTCGACCGCTGGCGGTGTCACGGCGGGTTCGGCCGGCGGGAACAAGACGGTGAACACAGTCCCTTTGCCGACGGTGCTGGCGACGTCAATCAGCGCGCCGTGACTCTTGATGATGCTCAGGACGGTGGACAACCCCAGGCCGGTGCCCTTGCCCACGGGTTTGGTGGTGTAGAAGGGCTCGAAGATGCGTTCGATGACC
>CAYJNU010000265.1:0-11317 GCA_964371005.1 uncultured Verrucomicrobiota bacterium
CTCCATGCCTCGTCGGTCTGAGGCGCAGCCTCGTTAGAGTTCCTGACGAAGCAGCAGGCGTCGAATCGCAATTTGATCTTCGCCTCAACAGACCGCGAACAACTCATCAACGCCTTCGATGCAGCCTGGCAGGGCGAAGTGCCCTACACGGTGCTGATCAGTCCCGAAGGCCAGATCATCTCCACTGAGAAAGGCAGCGTGGATTTCCTGGCGCTCAAACGCGCCATCGTGAAGGCGATGAACGAGCGGAAGCCGTGGTAAAGGAATACGACAACCGGAGCGCGCTTCGTCCCAAAACGCAGCCCGCGTTGGAATAGAGGGCATGGCGAATTCCAGAGAGCTGCTGCTGCGCGTTGAGGACAACGCGCGGTCCAGGTGAAGCAGCACAACCAACCAGGGTCGCCTGCGAACTTGCATCGTCTTTTCGGATTGGCCTTCTTGCTGGCTCAAGGTTTAATCAGCGCGACTCGAATATGAAAACCGGCCTCACGCTCATCGGACTCATCCTCACGCTCACCGCAATGCTCGCTCTCGCCCAGCCGCAAGCGGTGGACGCCTTCGCGCAGAACAAGAAGCTCGGGCGCAGCGTGAATATCATCGGCTACGACCCGATCTGGCGTTCGCGGGATCAGGCACGGTTTCAGGAGAAGCATTTCCGATTGCTCAAGGAGGCGCGCTTCCATTCCGCGCGCATCAACCTGCATCCGTTCCGCCAGATGAACGCCACCAACAACTGGGCGTTGCGCGAAACGTGGCTGGAAGTGCTGGATTGGGCGGTGAAGAACACACAGGCGCAAGGTCTGGTCGCCATTCTCGACCTGCACGAGTTCAATGCAATTGGGCAGAATCCCGAGGCGAACAAGGACAAGTTCCTCGCCTTTTGGCGGCAGATCTCCGCGCGATTTCAAAACGCGTCGTCCGACGTGGTCTTTGAGATTCTCAATGAGCCATCGCAGAAGTTGACTCCCACGCTCTGGAACGAGTGGCTGCGCGAGGCGCTGGCCATCATCCGGGAGAAGAATCCCACGCGCACGGTCATCGTCGGCCCGGCGTTCTGGAATTCGGTGGATCACCTGGGCGAACTGGAACTGCCCGACGCTGACCGCAACCTGATCGTCACCGTCCACTACTACAAGCCGATGGAATTTACGCATCAGGGAGCGTCGTGGTCGAACCACAAGGACAAGCTGGGCGTGGACTGGCAGGGCACGCCAGAGGAACTCGGCGCGATCAATCGCGATTTCGACAAGGTTGCGGCGTGGGCGAAAGAGCACCAGCGACCCATCTTCCTCGGCGAGTTCGGCGCGTACGACAAGGCACCGATGGATGCACGCGCCCGTTACACCAGCAGCGTGACGCGAGCCGCGGAGCAACGCGGTTGGAGCTGGGCCTACTGGCAGTTCGACAGCGATTTCATTCTTTGGGACATGAAAGCTGATGCCTGGGTGGAGCCGATTCTGCGGGCGCTGATTCCGAGCGCGGCTGAGAAACACTGATGCCCTGACTCGCGCGCAACGCTTGCCAGTGCCTCCGCGACGTGCTGCCAGCATCCCACCAGCAGAACCAACTCTCTCCCGGGAATACGGATTGGAACTTCCGGTCGGATGCCGGAAGCACACGCTAGCGGCGAACCGTCTCCACCCGCTTGCCGCGGATTTTCTTCACGCTGAAATCCCAGAGCAGCCAGTCGTCATTCGGCACGAACCTGCTCAGTCGGTCGTCCCATTTCTTCGGCAGTCGTTCGTTGAGTGACTCGACAAACGGCAGCAGTGGGCGCTTCGGCGGGAAACGCTGCTCATGGCGGTCCAGCGGGATTTCCTGCTTCCAGCCAAAGCGTTTGCGGTACGGCGCGAAACCGAAGCCGTCGAAGAAATTCTCCCCGCCGACCAGCGGCATGTACCATAGGCTCGGGATGCCGCGCGGGTTCTCTTTGATCGGGACTTCCTGCTCCAACCGCGCCAGCAACTCCGCGCCGGCCGGATCGTTCGCCAAGTGTTCCCGCAGGGCATGCAGCGTGGGAAACACCACCGGCGGGCTGACGAACAGCACCGGCTTGTGCTGGATCGTCGCCGTGATGATCTCGTGCGGTGTGCCGACGCTGTAGATGTTCGTCGGGCAATAGGCGATCATGAAATCGCTCGTGTCCACCATGCGCAGGTCCATGTGGAGCGTCTCCCAAAACTGCGCCGCGCACGCCGCCCGGTCCTGCGCGCCCTTGCGACCGCGGGCGTAGGTCCAGCGGGCCTTGATGCGCTCGCCACCCTTCACATCCTCACGGCCGTATTCGTGGAGGCCGCGCACATCCGGTTTGAACCACGGATCGAACACTGTCACGCCCATCGCCTGGAGGAACTCGCCGACGCGGTTGCGCCAGCCCGATTGTCTCTCCACCGCGCGCGACGCGACAAAGTCCATGGGCCCGGAGAGATAAACCCGCGCGCCTTGCAGCAGGCCGTCTTTGCGTTTTCGGGCAGGCATGGCGTGATGGTAGGTTCGATTGCGGCAACAGGCGAGGGCGTTGAGCGAGTGGTTGGCCTTGCCTCAGAGTTCTCCAGACTCCTTCTCGGTCAGTCCCGACTGCCTGAGAATGGAACGGAATGTTCCGGACGGAATGTCGCCGGGATGCATGGCCACGTAGGTTTGACGACCGTCGGGGTGACGCAAGACGACGTGTGAGCCGGACTGCCGTTTGACGACGAAGCTGGCACGCTGCAACCTCGATAACACCTCACACGCTTTGAAGGGCATCTTCTGGAAGTTCGAGCGTAGAGAACAGCGTTTCGCCGCTGGGCGGAACCGGCTCGCCGTTGGCGCGTCTCTCGGCAATCCACAGCCGGGCCAAATCAGCGGCTGCTTGCCGTGCTCCATCAATGCCCAACCCATGCGTGGTCAGGCCGAGGCTCGGAACGTGTGCGTAATAGTAGCCTGCCGGAAAATCCGGGTCCGTAACCTTCTCAAACAGGATGCCGAAGTTCATGGCCAAAACGTATCGCGACGCTGCGCGGCGGTCAATCCACGGACTCATGCCTCCCCATCCGGTCACCGCGGGTCAACGACCCGGCCCAGGAACAAGCACGCGCCGCTGGCCCGATGCTGGATGGCGAAGAGGAACGGGTGATCCACGCGCACCGTGATGGGCTTGGGAGGTTCGTGAATTCCCCCGGTAATAAACTGAATCGCAGTCGCCGCCGCCGCTTCTGTGCCCTTCTCATCAAGGTTCAGGAACGTCTTGTGAACCACTTCTGTGATGGCGAGATAATCGTCTGGTCGCCGGGGTGCGATACGATCGAAGTTCGCACTGCCAGCCGGCTTGTCGAAGGCGCTCTTCATGCCCAGCGCTTCCAGGGTTTCGCTGAGTTGAAACGGCGGCGGTTCGAGTTTGAACTTAGGTATGTTGAGCGTGACGTCGCGTTCCTCCCATTTGAGCGTTCCGCCCAACAGTGCAGGCGTCAGCTTTGCCTCGACTGGAGCGATACCATCCACCTTGTCCGGCAGGATGAGGAGGAACCGGAATTCACAGCCGTCGTACGGCAGGGCCAGGACGCAGAACCCGCTCCCCCTGGCATAGTCGAACTCGCGCTGCTGCTTCATCGTCGGAACATCAACACTCTTGCCGCCATTCACGTGAAATGGCTCGGGTTTGGTTACGGACGCCTCAAACGGTTCTGCCCATGGCGCTTGCAGATAGATTGCATTCACGAGCACCAGCCGTGTCAGCGAATCCAGAGCGCCCGGCGATATCACGTCGCGAATGCGGTGGTGTGTTTGTTCCTCGTCCCAGTCGTTGATGTGTTTCGTTGCTCCGGCGGAATCCTCGACGAAGTCGAGTGGGTCAAACGGCGCGCCATAGCTATTGCGGACCAAGGTCAGGAAGGGCTCGCGGAAGGCATAGCCGGTCTGCCCAAACAGCCGGTTGGCGACGGTGAGCGTGATGGAATCATTGACAACCGCGCCAGCTCGTTTCCACTGTTCGGTCTGCTTGGCGCTGGTCGCAACAAGCTCCTCCAATTCCTTTCGCAGCGCGGCAAACGAGCGGTGCAGTTCCGCGTCGTTCGTCGGGTAATGCAGCACCTTCGCCATCTCGTCGCGGGTGACGCCGTCCGCGCCGGCGTAAGCCATGGCCAGCGCGCTTTGGATGGAGTAGGGCGACAGGAGCGCATTCTGGTTGGGCCTGGCGACGCGGGCGAGCAGTTCGATACCAAGGGTGTTGACGGCGTTGGCAGCTACGCTCGTGGCGTTGGGAGGGCCAGTGAGACTGAAGTCCGCGGCGAAGGCAGAGGTCGCTGCCAGCAGGAGAGCGAATGCGATGTTCCTCAACATGGCGGAAGGCATTACCACCCGCCCCCAAGCTTGGCAAGCGGGTTTTCCCTGCCACCGGACCGCGCGCCGTCGCGGCGCGCAGCAGGTGATCGGGTAGGAGCTCACGGCGGGTCACCAATGGCCTCCTGCATTCCCGCGTGCTGCGACCGGAGACCGGTCGCGGTCCGGCAACGCGTCAAGTTTTCCGATTGGCAACCGACCGCGGCTCCCATGTAATCATTCCCAGCCGCACCATGACTGAACCGAGCTATCGCCAAGCCCTCATCGCCTACATCCGCGCGAACGCAAAGCCGCCAGACAAGTTTGGCCACCAGCCGCGACTCTACGCGCTCGCCTGCCAGATTGCCGAAGGTCAGCCATTCGATGACGACGTGCTCTTTGCCGCCGTCTGGCTGCATGACCTGGGTGTGTTCATCGGCCATCGCCCGGAAGACCCGGCGGCACTGGCGACGTGGGATTGTGTGGCTTACGCGATGAAGGAAGCCCCCGCGTTACTTCGCCAATTCGGTTTCCCGACCGAGAAGATACCGGCGGTCGTAGAAGTCATCCGCACGCACCAGCCTTCAGCCCAGCCGACGACATTCGAGGGCACACTGGTGCGCGACGCGGACATCCTGGAGCAACTCGGGGCCACGGGCATTCTGCGCACGGTGAGCAAAGTGGGCCGGGACACGCGGTTCGTCTTCTTCCGCGAAGCACTCCGCTTGCTGCGGTGTAATCTCGAACAACTGCCGGTCCAACTGCGACTCGCGTCCTCCCGCCGTCTCGGCGAACCGCGTCTTCGCGCCTTGCGTATGTTTGTCGAAGCCGCGGAAGCCGAACTCGCCGACGGCGAGGGATAGCCGCCGGAAGGCCACGGGCGCGACTCCGCCACACGACTGGCAACGGGGCAGTTCCGTGCTATGCTTCGCAGCGAAATGTACCCGTTGCGGAAATGAAGACGTTCACGCGCATTCTGGCCCTGGTGGTGGTGCTGGGCAGCCTCAGCCTCTGGCTGGCCACCGGCGCGAGCCGCGGCTGGACCAGGACCAGTGTGCCGGTGAAACAGGTGGACGCCGTCACCGGCATCGAAGGAGTGACTTACGAACGGCGCTTCGTGCCGGGCGTGGATTTTCTGGGCGCGGCCCTGCTCGTTGCCGGAACGCTGGGCGGCTTCTCGTTCCTCTGCCGCAACCAACCCCGACAGACTTCACATTGACCACTGACCCCATGAAGAAACAAATCCTCGTTCTCCTGACCCTGGCTGGTCTGGCCGGCACCGCGCTGGCCGCTCCGCTAAGTTTCGACTTCAAAGACCCCAAGGGTGTGAACAACGCCGTGTTCAAGCTCGACGCACCGCTCGAAGCCATCAACGGCAGCGCCAACGGAATCTCCGGCACGGTCACGTTTGACCCGGAGCATCCGGCCGCGACACAAGGCAAGATTCTCGTCGCCACCGACTCGCTGCATGTGCCGAACCCGATGATGAAGGGTCATCTGCAGGGCGGGCAGTGGATGGACGTGGCGAAGTTCCCGGAAATCAGCTTCGCGGCGAAGGAATTGAAAAACGTCACGGCGAGCGGTGACACCACGACGGCAGATGCCGTCGGCACGCTGACGATCAAAGGCGTGTCCAACGAGCTGACCGTCCCGGTGAAGCTGACCTACCTGAAAGACAAGCTGGGCCAGCGTGTGCCAAACATGAAAGGCGATCTGCTCGTCATTCGCGCCCAGTTTGAAATCAAACGCAGCGAGTTCAACATCAACCCGGGTGCGCCGCAGGACAAGGTTTCGGACACGATTGACCTCACCCTCAGCATTGCCGGCGCGGCGCCGCGCAACTGAACGGCGCGCAGCTCTTCGAAACGTAACGGCGAAGCGGCCGAGCGGGAGACGGATGGGATAGCGACTGATAACCGAACGGCAGCCTCGCCCCGCTTGGGCGTTGCCACAAACGCGACTGTCAAGACACAGGGGGTGACTGTAACCGCCTCCACACACCGCAGCGTTACAACCAGGGTTGCGCTGCAACCTTCCCGCGCCCGGCGACGTCTGTTCCCCTGTCAGGCTTCCCTGACTGTGGGTTCTGGGGTAGAACCCCTTTGGAAAAGCCGAATGAAGACGTCGTTAATAATGGCCATCGTGCTCGGAGCACTCTCGACCGCCGCGGGTCAAGTGGCGCTCACCAAGCCGCCGGCAAACCCGTTCGAATCCCCGGGCGCACCCAAACCGGCGAGCGAGATTGACCGGCTCGTCTTCACCCGTCTGAACAAGCTGGGCCTCCAACCGGCGAGTCTGTGTTCCGATCCGGTGTTCGTCCGACGCGTCTATCTTGATGTCATCGGCACGCTGCCCACCGGATACGAAGCGCAGGAGTTCATCTTGAGCCAGAAGCCGGACAAACGTCGCGCTTTGATCGACACGCTGTTGGAGCGGGATGAATTCGCAGATTTCTGGGCGAACAAATGGAGCGACCTGCTCCGGGTGAAAGCGGAGTTCCCCATCAATCTCTGGCCCAACGCGGCGCAGGCGTATCACCAGTGGATTCGCGCGTCGTTGCGGGACAACAAGCCCTACGACCAGTTCGTGCGCGAGATGCTCACCGCCAGCGGCAGCAATTTCCGCGTCGGGCCGGTGAACTTCTATCGCGCCATGCAGAACCGCGAACCGCAGGGGATTGCCCAGACGGTGGCGCTCACGTTCATGGGCACGCGCGCAGACAAGTGGCCGACCAACAAGCTGGCCGGCATGCCGGGCTTCTTCACGCAGCTCAACTATAAATACACCGGCGAGTGGAAGGAGGAGATTGTCTTCTTCGATTCTGCGAAGGACACAAACCAGCTTTGGCAGGCGGCCGCGTTCCCGGACGGAAAACCGGCGAAGCTCACGGCAGACAAAGATCCGCGCGAGGTGTTCGCCAACTGGCTGATTGACCCGAAAAATCCCTGGTTTACGCGCGCCATCGCCAATCGCGTGTGGTCGTGGTTGCTTGGGCGCGGCATCGTCCACGAACCGGACGATATGCGACCCGACAATCCGCCGGTCAATCCGCAATTGTTGGCTTATCTCCAAACCGAACTGGTCGCCGCCCATTACGACCTGAAGCAACTCTACCGGTTGATCCTGAACTCGAGGACTTACCAGTTGGCGTCCCTCCCCAAATCAGACAAGCCGGAGGCCGCGGCGAACTTCGCGCATTACCCGCTGCGACGGCTGGATGCCGAAGTGTTGATTGACTCGCTGAACCAGATCACCGGCTCCACGGAGAAGTACTCCAGCGCCATCCCGGAGCCCTTCACTTTCATCCCTGAAGACGAGCGCTCCATTGCGCTGCCAGACGGGAGCATTTCCAGCCCGTTCCTTGAGCTGTTCGGGCGTCCGTCACGTGACACCGGGCTGGAATCGGAGCGCAACAACCGCAGCACGGCAGCCCAGCGCCTGCACCTGCTCAACTCCAGCCACATTCAACGCAAGATCGAGCAGAGTCAGATGATCAAGTACCAGACCGAATCCAAGAAGACTCCGCGCGAAATGGCGGTCGGCATTTACCTCGGCATTTTGTCTCGTTTCCCGACGGAGGAAGAGCTCAAGACAGTTGAGGCGTACTCGAAAGGCGGCAAGGTCAGACCGCGCGAAGCCGCCGTGGACCTGGCGTGGGCCTTGATCAACAGCGCGGAGTTCCTGTACCGGCACTAATCCTCACGGGCAGTCACGGCCACCCCATGCGACCTCTTGGAGGGCATCTTGAGTTTCGTCTGCGGCAGACTTGTCCCCACCCGCAAACAAAGGTAGGGTTGCCCGCTCGATTACACATGAATGATTCTAAGATCTGCTCGCGGTGGTCGCACCTGATGCGCGCGAACCTGAAACCTGTCGCATTCGCCGGCTGCCTGGCCTTCTCGCTTCCGTTTGCCTCCGGCAAGGAACAAGCGGTGACCACCCCGCAGCCGCTGCCGGCGGAGAACTCCGGCTTCTCCGGCAAGGTGGTTGAAACCACGAATGCCGCCAGCTACACCTACATCCAAGTGGACACCGGCACGCGAAGGGTCTGGGCGGCGGCGCCGCAGTTTGCGGTCAAGGTCGGCGATTCGGTGGAAGTTGCCACAGGAATGCCCATGCCCAACTATCACAGCAAGACGCTGGAACGGGATTTCGACGTCGTTTATTTCACTGCCACCGTGACGGTCAACGGCAACGCGACCGCCGCAGCCGCCTCGCCATCGGCACTTCCGAAGGATCACCCGCCCATCTCCGGCACAGCCCCAAAGATTAAAGTGGATTTGACCGGCATCCAGAAGGCGGAAGGAGGACGGACAATTGCCGAGCTTTACGCCGCCAGGACCAAACTGAGCGGACAACCGGTCAAAGTGCGTGGCAAGGTTGTGAAGTATAGTGCCATGATCATGGGGAAGAACTGGCTGCACATCCAGGACGGCACCGGCGACACCGGCAGCAACGATTTGACGGTCACCACCTCGTCCCAGCACAAGGTCGGCGACACCGTGCTGGTCGTGGGAACGCTGGCCACGGATAAAGACTTCGGTGCGGGTTACAAGTACTCGTTGATCGTCGAGGATGCAAAGGTGACGGTCGAGTGAGATCAAGGGTGAACATGTTTATCAAACGCTGGCCTGCCTTCGCCGCCGCCTTGTGTTTCATCGGCGCCATTTCCGTCCGTGCCTGGGATTACGAGGTTCACCGGGTCATCAACCAACTCGCGCTCGCGTCCCTGCCCACGAACTTTCCCGCCTTCACGCTCACTCCGGAAGCCCGGGAGCGGATCCTGTTCCTCTCGGGCGAGCCGGATCGCTGGCGCAACGTTCCGGACGAGCTCTCCTTCAGCCACGCCACAGGCCCGGATCACTACTTCGACCTGGAGGACCTCGATGCCATTGGCATTCCGGCTGAAGCGCTGCCCATCTTTCGCACGGATTTCGCGGTCAAGCTGGCCGGCGCCCGCGCCGCGCATCCGGGCCAATTTCCGACCATTGACGCGAAGCGGAACAAGGACCACACCCAGGAACTCATCGGCACGCTGCCGTGGACGCTGGCGGAGAACGTGGGCAGACTAAAGTCGGGTTTTGCGTACTTGAATGCCTTTGAGCAACACGGCGGAACACCCGAAGAAATCGCCAACGCTCAGGCCAACATTCTTTATGCAATGGGTTTCATGGGGCATTTCGTGGGCGACGCCGCCCAACCGCTCCATACCACGAAACATCACCACGGTTGGGTGGGTGACAACCCGAATGGCTACACCACCAACCGCGGCTTTCATTCCTGGATTGACGGCGGTTACCTCGGCCAATCCGGGGGCGTGCAGGCGGAGGCGTTGCGGCAACGCATTCGTCCCGCCAAGCTGGTGGGCAATTCGGCTGACGCAGAGGAACTTTTCCGCCTGCTGACCGCCTACCTGAAAGCCAGCCACGAACTCGTCGAGCCGCTCTACCAGTTGGACAAGGAGGGCAGACTTTCGGGCGACGGCCTGAAGGGACTCCAAGGGCGGCTGTTCCTCGAAACGCAATTGGTGAAAGCGGGTCAGATGCTGGGCGACCTCTGGTACACCGCCTGGCAACGCGCGCCGGAGGACAGCTTCCTCACTCGAAAACTCACGGCCGAGCGCCAGACGCCGACCAACGGCAAACTGCGCCTGCTGGTCGTTACCGGTGGACACGGCTTCGAGCGGCTGCCGTTTCTGGCGCTGTTCGAGAGTCTCACGAACACGACGTTCCGCGTCGTGGAACACCCGTCGGCTGATGCGTTGTTCCGACCGGAAGCGACCAACCAATACGACGTGGTGGTGTTCTACGACCTGTGGGGAACGATTGACGACGCGGGCAAGGCCAACTTCGTCAACCTCACCGCCAGCGGCAAGGGTGTGGTCGTGCTACATCACGCCATCGCCGACTACAACGAATGGGACGGTTACGCAGATCTCCTGGGTGCGCGCTACTACCTCCGCCCGAAAACCGTGGGCGGGGTGGCGAAGGCGCGTTCGCAATACAAGGAGGGTATGCCAATCAAGGTGAAGATCGCCGACCCGACCCATCCGGTCACCCGCGGTTTGCAGGACTTCGAAATCCACGACGAAACCTACAAGGGCTTCGACGTGGCCTCCGATGTGAAACCGCTGCTGACCACCGAAGAACCGCTAAGCGGTCCGATCATCGGCTGGACAAAGCAGAACGGCGCGTCGCGCTGGGTTTACATTCAGCTTGGCCACGATCATTTCGCCTACGAGAACCCGAACTACCGGCAGTTGGTGCAACAGGCCATTCGCTGGGTGTCTGGGAAAGAGTAGCGCGAACGAGGCGATTGCGCGCGTCTCCCTCCGCTTCGTCGCCGGCTGCTGGTCTGGCGGCCGTTGATCCACCCGGGCCCACGGCCTCCCGTTCGGACGGCGACGCCGAGATGAAACATGTTCGGCGCCCGCACCATGCAACCACCGCCGTGCGTCGGTTGATCCCACACATCTTCCCCTCCCTCGGCAACCAAGACGTGTGCTGGCGGCAAAAACGGGCCACGCGGCGGAAGTAACCACGGCTGATACGCCAATGCACCTCGCGCGGCACGGGTGTTTGCCGAGACCAAGGAGTCGAAGAATCCGGCGCTTGACGATCTTCAGTTGCGGTGTCATAACCCAGCGCGAGCTGATGAGACCCACGGACACAACCTGCCGTCACCCCCAACAGGGTTCGCTCCCAGTTCAAGCCATCCCATGAAGACTCAGAACCCAAAAACCCGCTCACTCCCCCTTGCGCTCGCCACGCTTGCGCTCAGCCTATTCACCCTTGGAAGGACCCAGGCGGCCTCCTGGATTACCAACGGTCCGCTCACAAACGCACGCTACCGCCAAACAACGACCCTGCTCCAGAACGGCAAGGTGTTGGTTGCCGGAGGGACGAGTGCATCCGTTGTCACCAACACCGCAGAGCTGTTTGATCCAGCGACCGGGATTTGGCTTCCAACGGGCAGTCTGCACTCGCCTCGTAGCGACCATACTGCCGCACTTCTGCAG
>CAYJNU010000266.1:0-11272 GCA_964371005.1 uncultured Verrucomicrobiota bacterium
GCTCAAACCCGAGGGCATCGCCGAGTTGAATGCGGCGGGACAGAAGCTGGCCCGCGTGCTGGCCGAGGAAGTCGCTGCGAGTCTCGATGGGGATGAACAACCCGTAGAAGGAGCGAGCCATGTCTGAATTACTTGAACAGAAGGTCGGCATCGTCGCGTGCAGCGGCGAGGAACTGGCGGAAGGCACGGTGGCACGGTTGGCCGCGCTGAAGGTGCTCAACGAACTGCGTCCACGCGACACGGTCACCATCTGCCTGCCGTTGTTCCTGGCGGGTGGCGCTGGAGACCGCGCTTTCGCCCGGCTGCACCCGACCATCACGGTGGACGGCTGCGACCTGCGCTGCGCCGCGCGCGGCACCGAGAAGTATTCGAGCAAGCCAGTTGCCAGCCTGGTGGTCAACGAGCTTGTGGCGGAATGCGGCTTGGAGCGGCCAGAAGGACGTCGGCGATTAAATACCGCAGGGCAAAAGGCGGTCGAGGTCACCGCCGAACGGCTGGCAGCTTTGGTGGACCAAGCATTGGGCAGCGAAGCTGGGGCGGCGACAGCGGCTGAGGAGCCGACCAGCGCACCCCATGGAGAGGAACGGGAAGTCGCCTGCTCGTGCGGATCAGGCGTGCCGGTGACGAAGCTCTCGATTGATGGCCAGACGGTGGAGCTGGTGGCGCTGCCGCTCATCTTCCGGCAGTTCCGCGAGGCGGGCCGGGGGCAGGACGAAGCCGCGGCGCGCGAAGTGTTCAACACCGTGAAGATTTACAATGCCGTGCCGCCGGAAGCCGAGACAAGTTACCGCGAAGCGGTGCTGCAGGAGTACGCCGCCTATTGCAGGAAGGAGAAACAGCCATGAGCCGCACGGCGACCTACCACACAACGGTCCGTTGGACCGGCGAACACTGGGGTCATCTGGTTATGGGCAACGGCCCTGAGATGAAGTTCTCTGCACCGCCGGACGCTCACGGACATGCCGGCGTGTTGACACCGGAAGACGCCTTTGTGGCGGCCGCCAACACCTGCGTGATGATGATGTTCATCTGGGCGACGGAGCGCTTCAAATTGAAGCTGGTGTCCTATGAGTGCCGCAGCGAGGGCACCAAACTCATCGAACTGGATCGCACGGAGATGTTCACCCGGCTCCTTTTCCGGCCGGTGATCCGCATCGCGGCGGCAGGCGAACCCCGGACAACAATCGAGGCCCGGACGCGCCGCGCCCTCCAGGCGGCGCAGAAATACAGCCTGGTGGCTAATTCGGTGAAGTCGGAAATCGTCGTGGAGCCGGAGATCGTAATTGAAGAATGAAACGTGAAAGGTGAAAAAGGCGATTATGAGCAACAAGACGATCGGATTCATTGGCGGCGGTCGCATCACCCGCATCTTCCTCGAAGGTTGGAGGCGGGCGAACGCGCTGCCGGCTAGAGTCGTGGTGAGCGACTGCAGTGCGGAAGCGCTCGCCAGGCTCAAGGCGCGGTTTCCCACCGTGGAGACCGCAGCAGCCAGCGACTCTGCGGCCTCGCAGGACATCGTGTTCCTGGCGGTGCATCCGCCGGTGATGGCAGAGGTCGCTACGGGCATCAAAGGCAGCCTCCAGCCCGGCGCGCTGGTGGTGTCGCTCGCGCCCAAGTTCACTATCAGCAAGTTCACCAGACTCCTCGGCGAATTCGACCGTCTGGCTCGTGTCATCCCGAACGCGCCATCCGTCGTGAACTTTGGCTTCAACCCGGTCGCGTTCGGTGCGGCATTGACCGCCGCGGACAAGGCGGAGGTCACTGGCCTGCTGGCCCCGCTGGGGGGGTGCCCGGAGGTGGCGGAAGAAAAGCTCGAGGCTTACGCGGTGCTTAGCGCCCAGGGGCCGACGTTTCTCTGGTTCCAACTCCAAGCCTTGCGGGAAGTGGTGGCGGGGTTTGGGCTGAGCGAAGAGGAGATCAAGCCCGCGCTTAAACGCATGGTCTGCGGGGCGGCGCGGACGCTGCTGGAATCCGGGCTGACGCCAGCCGAGGTGATGGATCTCATTCCCGTCAAGCCCCTGGGCGAGATGGAGGCGCAGGTGAGCGAGATGTACCGGACGCGGCTGCCGGCGATTTACCAGAAGATCAAACCATGAAAACATCCATCAAAGTTCTCATTGTGGCGGCACTTGCCGTGGCCGTGGTTGCTGCGGTGGCGCTCAAAGAGGGTAAGCGACCCGTTGAAGCCAGGGGCGCTGCCGCCGCTGCTACAGTCGGCGGCGCATCGGCGGAGAGCGGTTCGAGAGCCCCGCTGCCGCGCTTGGTGGACCTCGGTGCAGGCAAGTGCATCCCGTGCAAGAAAATGGCTCCGATTCTGGAGGAGTTGAAAAAGGACTATGCCGGACGGATGGAGGTCGAGTTCATTGACGTCTGGAAGAATCCCGATGCCGGCAAGGCATACAATGTTGAAATGATCCCCACCCAAATCTTCTACGACGCCACGGGGAAAGAGTTATTCCGCCACGTGGGCTTTTTCGGTAAGGAGGACATCCTGTCACAGTGGAAGCAACTCGGCGTGGACCTGGCGGCTGGCGAAAAGAAATAGCCACAAACCCTCAAATCAATCCTGACCATGAAAACATCCTTGAAGAACATCATCACCATCACCGCTGCCTGCTGGGCGGCGGCCACCTGGGCGGCCGAACCAGCGAAGCTCCCCAAACTCATTGATCTGGGTGCGGACAAGTGCATTCCGTGCAAGGCGATGGCCCCCATTCTGGAGGGCTTGAAGAAGGAATACGCAGGGAAGATGGACGTGGAGTTCATTGATGTCTGGAAGAACCCGGATGCGGGCCGGGCGCACAAAATCAAACTCATTCCCACGCAAATCTTCTTCGCCGCTTCCGGCAAGGAACTGTTTCGGCACGAGGGGTTCTATGGCAAAGAAGACATTTTGGGCAAGTGGAAGGAACTGGGCGTGGACATCAGCGGGGGAAAGGTGGCGGCGGGCATCGTGCGCGAGACGCCCGTGGTGGCAGACACGCGCCCGCGCGACGCCGTGTGTTTTATGTGCGATGGCGACGCGAACGCCAAGACACGAACCATGGTGAAGGGGCAGAGCGAGCAGCGCATCCTGTGCGGGCCGCATTGTTACTTCATCTATTTCTCCAGCATCGTGGGCGCGGAGGCGAAGGTGGAAGGAGGCAAGGTGAGCGTGACCGACTGGGGGAGCGGCAAGGCGGTTGCCGCGAGCACGGCCAGCTATCTGTACGGGATGGACGCAAAGGGGCGGGCCACCGTCAGGGCGTTTGCAGACAAAGACGCAGCCGCGAAGGAACAGCAAAGCAGCCCGGGCAATCTTGTGTCGTGGGACGTGCTGAGGTCCAAGGAACTGGCGACGCGGTGCGCCTTCTGCGACCGCGCCGTATATCCCGAAGACGCCTGTGGCGTGAAGTTCGGCACCACGCACGGTTACGGTTGTTGCACGCATTGCGCGATGGGAGTGGCGCCGCGGCTCAAGCAGGACATCGAGGTCGAGGCGAAGGATGGGCTGACGGGCGAGGTGATCCGGGTCAAAACCCTCGATGGACAAATCGCCTCGCTTGAACCGAAGACCGCTATTGCGTGGTTCGGCCAGAAGAAAGGGCCGGATGGCAACTGGGTTTCCGCCGGCTGCTTCAAGCAGGGATTTTTCGTGAACGAAGCCAACCTTCAAAAATGGCTGGAGGCGCGTCCGGCGATGACGGGCCGGCAAATCACGATTGCGCAGGCGCTGGCGGACAAGATGAAGCTTTCGCCGGAGCAGATTGCCAAGGCGTGCAAGCTTGGTGAGTGCAAATGACATGAAACCCGACCGCCGCACTCTCCTCATCGGGGCAGCCGTCATCGCCGTCGTGGTGCTCTTGAACGCGCGACCGGGCCAGCGTGCGGCGTGTGCTGGTGGTTCATGCTGTTCTCTGCTGCCCATGCTGAGCCTGCTGTCGAGCAACGGATGGCCGGTGATTGAATCCACGAACGCAGCGCTGGGAGCGACGCCCGGAGCATCGTTCACGAACCGCCAGCAATAGCCATGGAACAACTGTTCACCAATCTCAGTCACGCCGTCGAAGGCGCGCCGCTCATGGCGCTGAGTGCGGCCGTTGTCTGGGGCATCTTGAGCATCGTCCTCAGCCCGTGCCATCTCGCAAGCATTCCGCTGATTGTGGGCTTCATCAGCGAACAGGGACACGTGACAACACGCCGCGCTTTCTGGACTTCAACGCTTTTCGCTGTGGGCATTCTGGTGACCATCGCCGCGATTGGCACGGTCACGGCGGCGGCGGGCCGCATGATGGGCGACGTGGGGCGCTATGGGAATTACTTCGTCGCGCTCATCTTCTTCGCCGTCGGCCTGCACCTGCTCGGCGTGATTCCCATGCCGTTTTCCGGCGCGGGACCAGTGGGCATCAAGCGGAAAGGCTATCTGGCCGCATTCACCCTTGGACTGGTGTTCGGCATCGCGCTCGGTCCATGCACGTTCGCCTACATGGCACCGATGCTCGGCGTCACGTTCAAGCTGGCGGCAACCAACTTCCTTTATGGCGCGGCGCTGCTGCTGGCTTACGGCGTGGGCCATTGCGCGGTGATCGTTGCCGCGGGCACGTCCACCGAGCTGGTGCAACGCTTCCTGAATTGGAACGAGCAATCCAAGGGCGTCGCGGTGATCAAGTATGTATGCGGCGTGCTGGTGATCCTTGGCGGCGTGTGGCTGATTTACAGCGCGCCGTGAACCGCCCTACGTCCATGAACACACCCGACGACACCTGGGGTTTGCCGCGTGAGCTCATTCCATGGGGGCCGACGATTGACCCGGCGCGCTGTCGCGGAGCCGGCGAGTGCGTGAAGTTCTGCCCGAATGGTGTGTACGAGTTGGATCCCGCCGAGGGACGCGCCCGGGTTGCGCACTTTCACCGATGCGTGGTGTTGTGTAACAACTGCGTCGCCGTCTGTCCGAACGGGGCAATTTCGTTTCTCAGCCAGGACGCGTTTCTGGACGCGCTCCAAGCGGTGAAACGGAAGCAGGGAGCGCAATCTGCCGGTGGCGAGAAGGACGCGACCGGGAACCGAAAACCATAAACCCAGACCGAAAGGACCGCCGATGAAAGAATACGTGACTCGCCGCAACTTCCTCACCACTGCGGGTGCCGCCGCCCTGGCCGCAACCGCAACCTCTGCTCTCGCCGCTGAATCGGGTGGTGGCAAGACGTTGAAAATCATCGGCGTTTCGTGCAGCCCGCGCAAGGGGATGACAACAGCGAAGGCCGTTCAAGCCGCACTGGACGCCGCCAAAGCGGCGGACGCGCGGATCACCGTCGAGCTGATTGATCTCGGCGGGTTGAGCATCGCCGGCTGGTCGCCAACGATTCCCAAGGATGACTTCGACGCCATCTTGCCGAAGCTCAAAGACCCGCAGCTCGGCGGCATTATCATCGCCTCGCCGTCGTATTTTCGTTCGCTCAGTTCGCTGTGCAAGGCGTTTATCGAGCGCTGCATGCCGTTGCGCGAGGGCGCGATGCCGCTGGCGAACAAGCCCGTCGGGGCGTTGGCGGTAGGCGGCAATCGTAACGGCGGACAGGAGTTGGTCGTCCAACAGATCCTCACGGCGATGCTGAGTTACGGGATGCTGCCGGTGGGCGGGAATTCGCCTGCCATGCTCGGCGGCACGCTCTGGAGCGCCAAGGATGAGGTGAGCCAGGACGAAACCGGTTTGCAGTCGGCCAAACTGCTCGGAGCGCATGTCGCGGAAGTGGCGTTGCGGCTTGCACCCAAGGGAGCGTAGGGTAGCGGCGAACCGGAGATGCGCACATGATGCGAAGACATTTCTTTGTGGGGCTCCTTCTGGCGGCAACGGTGGGCGTCGCGGCGAGCGCCGACAAACCCTCTGCCCCTGGCAAGGCTGCCAAGGGAACAAACACGCAAGTCATCGCCTATTACTTCCACGGCACGGTTCGCTGCGAGACGTGCCTGAAGATTGAGAAGCAGGCGCGGGAATTGATCAGCACCCGCTTCGCGGCCGATGTGGCCACGGAGCGGCTGGTGTTTAAGCCGGTGAACTACGACAAGCCGGAAAACGCTCACTTTTCGAAAGACTACAAGCTCCCCTGCCCATCGTTGGTATTGGTCCGACAGAAGGCGGGCAAGGACCAGGAGTGGAAGTTGCTGGGGCAAACCTGGACGTTCGTTCAGGTCCCTCCCAGGCTGGACCAGTATATTGAGGAGGAAACGAGCAAATTTCTCGCTGCCACTAAATAGGTAAGACCCATGCCTATCGTAGAAGTCTTCGAAGCCTCGGAGCCACCGAAAGGCGGTCGGACTGATGCCGACCTTGATTTCCGCCGCCAGGAATTAGCGGCGGGGCTGAAGTGGCTTCAGTCACACGGCGTCGAAACCCGCCACTACACGATCCCCACAAACGGTTCAGTGGCCATCGAGAATGCCACGGTGAAAACGGCATTGGAGCTGCAAGGGCCGGAGGCGCTGCCGATGCTGGCCGTGGACGGCACCATCATCAGCGTTGGAGGGTATCCCACTCGCGCCGAGTTGAGCGCGGCAGCAGGTTTTCCAGCAATGCAGGATTTGGAGTTTTTCCAGGAAGTTTTGGGCCTGGTGGCGGGAATGAGCGCTGCCCTGGTGGGGAACGATCTGGAGCAGTGCCTTTCATTTTACCAAAAAGCACGTGGGCTAGGCGTTTCAGAAGACAACTTGAGGAAGGCCCTCGACGCGGCCAAGGCAGGTGGCCGCAAGAGCGTTCGGGACGAAACGCTCACAAGGTTGGATCAGTTCCTGGCTTTCGGACCATCGGGGAAACCGCCGAAGCAGCGATGTGCCTGCGGTAACAATGTGTGAACCAGCTCTGGCGCGCCCGCGCTTGGCGAGGGGCGGAGCACAAGAACTTTTCGCTTATGAGACAATTTGTTGCGGTCACCAAGGCGCTGGCCTGCGAAAAGCGGCTGCGCATCCTCATGGCCCTGCGCAACCGGGACCTGTGCGAAGGCGTCATCACGAAGATGCTCGATCTGACCCCAGCCACCACGTCGCGCCACCTCTGGCTTCTGCGGCAAGCCGGCCTGGTGGATTCAGAAAAAGCGGGGCGTTGTGTGTGTTACCGCCTGGCCGCGGCCAGCCCTTCGACGGTTGCGGGCAAGACGCTGCGCTGGCTGGGAGAGTGTTTGGCGCCGCACCCGCAGATGGCCGAAGACGCCGAACAGGCTCAAGCGCTGTCGGATAGCTCACCCGTGCAGGCGGAGTGTTGCGAACGGCGGCAGCGCCTGGCACAGCGGTGGTCAAAAGGCGGGGCTCGGTCGCCGCGGAAGCGTGGCGCAAGCCGTTTGGCCGGCTGATGGCGGTGGCCCTGAAAAGAATGAGGAAGTCGGGCTTGACGAGAATATACCTTTACAGGAATATACCGGCGATGGAATGCATGAAACTGGTTCAAATCTACCGGTGCCTGTGTGACGAGACGCGGCTGCGAATCCTACATCTGCTCCAACAGGGGCCGCTGTGCGTCTGCCATTTCCAGGAAATCCTGCAACTGCCTCAAGTGGCGGTGTCGAAACATCTGGCCTATCTCCGCCAGACCGGCATGGTCGAAGCTCGCCGCCACGAGCAATGGATGATTTATTCCCTGCCGACTTCCCCAAGCCGGGAACTCGATCTGCAGTTGAGTTGTTTGCAGGACTGCGTCCAAACGGAACCGGCGTTTCGCGCCGACCTGCGGCGTCTGAAGGCTCTCGGGGCAAAGTGTAACTGGATACCCGAGGCACTGGGGGCGTCGCCCGTTGTGAAGAAGACAGTCAATCTTCGCCGCCTTTCTGTGCGGTGTGGCGCATGAAACCCACCGTTCTGATTCTCTGCACCGGCAACTCCTGCCGCAGCCATCTGGCCGAAGGCATTTTGCAGGCGGCTGCCGGCGAGTGGCTCAACGTGCAAAGCGCCGGTTCAAAACCGGCCGGCTACGTCCATCCGCTCGGCATCCAGGTGATGAGGGAGATCGGCATTGATATTTCCGGCCATCATTCCAAGCACATGGACGAGTTTCTCAAACAGCCGGTCGAAACGGTGATTACCGTGTGCGGCAATGCGGACCAAGCCTGCCCGATGTTTCCCGGTCAGGTGAACCGTTACCACTGGGGCTTTGACGACCCCGCCCACGCCACCGGCACGGACGAGGAGAAGCTCGCCGTGTTTCGTCGTGTGCGCGACGAAATCAAAATGGTGTTCGAGGCTTACGCCGCCGGACGCCGGGATCAGGCGAAAGCCACCATTTCCTGAATACCTATGAGTTCGCAGATTGATTCCGAGGTTGTGCGTCAGAAGGTTCGCGAGGGTTACGGCAAGATCGCCGGGAGCGGCGGCTCATGCTGTGGCCCATCGCCGACGTGTTGCGGTTCAACGCCAGTGGCATCTGAAGACTTGGCCAAGCACATTGGCTACACCCCGGAAGAGTTGGCCGCGCTGCCGGAGGGCGCCAACATGGGCCTTTCCTGTGGGAATCCCAACGCGCTCGCTGCGCTCCAGCCGGGGGAAGTCGTGCTGGACCTGGGCGCGGGGGGAGGATTCGACATCTTCATTGCCGGGAAGAAGGTTGGGGCGATGGGGCGGGCCATCGGCGTGGACATGACGGCAGAGATGCTGGGCAAGGCCCGGAAGAACATTACGACGTATCGAGAGCGGACCGGGCTGGACAACGTGGAATTTCGACTCGGGGAAATCGAGCATCTGCCGGTGGCGGACAATTCGGTGGATGCGGTCATTTCCAACTGTGTCATCAACCTCTCGCCGGACAAGCCGCAGGTGTGGCGGGAAATCGCCCGCGTGCTCAAGCCGGGCGGGCGGGTCGCGGTGTCTGACCTGGCGTTATTGAAGCCTTTGCCGCCCGCGGTGGCCGAAAGCGTGGAAGCGTTGGTGGGTTGTGTGGCGGGGGCAGTGCTGGTGTCGGAAACCGAGCGGATGGCGCGGGAGGCTGGGCTGGGAAACATCGTGCTCAAGGCGAAGTCCACTTACATAGACGGCATGGTGGACTGGCAGGACCCGCTTTACCAAAAGATCATCGCCCACCTTCCCGGCGGGACGAAGCCGAGCGATTACGTGACCAGCCTGGAAATCACAGGCCGAAAAGCAAAGTGATTCCATGACATCCGCGCTGAAAGCCCTTGGAAGTAGGGCGCTAGCTGCTGCCCCGCAGCCGCGAGGTGAACCTCTATACTGCCCATGAGCAAAAGATCAAAGAGGAGACACCAGCAGCAAATGCACAAGTCCCCCGCACCACCGCTGGGGCACAGTGCGGCCCACGGACAGAAGTCCCAAGGGGGGACGAAGCGACGGGCGCTTTTGATCGGTGCGGCGGTGGTGGTGGTAGCTGCGGTTCTCTATGCGGTTGGCGGTAGCGGCGGGCGCAAAGGCGAGCTCGCCGCTCTCAGCAGCACGAACTCGGTGACTTCCCCCCCTCCGGCGACCGTCCCATCGCTGCTTTCGGCGACAGTCGGTGTGGCTTCTGCCGTTGGTATCGCCGGGCCGAAGATTGTCTTCGCGACGCCCGTGTATGACTTCGGCCAGGTCAAGGGCGGGGTAGTCGTCAAATACACGTATATCTTCACCAATGTGGGTGGCGCGATGCTCCAGGTGAACAACGTGCAGGCCTCCTGCGGTTGCACGACGGCAGGCGAGTGGTCCCGGCAGGTCGAACCGGGCCAAACCGGCAACATCCCGATTCAATTCAACAGCGGGGGCTTCGGCGGGAACGTTGGAAAGACAATAACCGTGACCTGCAACGACCCAAACCAGCCGGTGGTGACGCTGCAAATCAAAGGCAACGTCTGGAAACCGGTGGAACTGACGCCCCCCTACGCGATCTTCAATCTCACTGCCGAAACGGAGACCAATGCGACGGCGGCGGTGCGCATCGTGAACAACGAAGAGTCCCCGCTCACATTGTCCACGCCGGAAAGCAGCAATCCTGCGTTTGCCGCCGAACTGAGAACCAACCAGCCTGGCAAAGAGTTCCAATTGATTGTGAAGACCGTGCCGCCGCTGCCGGCGGGGAGTGTGCAGGGGCAAATCACTTTGAAGACCTCCTCGACGAACATGCCGGTCCTCAGCGTCAGCGCCTTTGCTAACGTGCAGGCGGTGGTGACCGTGATGCCTTCACAGATCACATTACCCACAGGGCCGCTGGCGAACGCGCTAACCACGAGCCTTTCGATTCGGAACAGCGGGACGAACACCCTAGCATTGAGCGAGGCCGCGGTGAACGCCAAGGGCGTGGACGTGCAATTGAAGGAACTCCAGCCCGGCCGCTACTTCACGTTAACGGTGAGTTTCCCGGCGGGATTCGAGATGGTCCGGGGCGAGAACGTCGAAGTAAGTGTGAAATCGGACCATCCACAATTTCCGGTCATCAAGGTGCAGGTGATTCAGCCACCCCGCCCAGCGCCGCCCGTCGTGCCGCCGGGGATGCCTTCGGTGCCGCCGCTTCCGAGCCAATTGCCCACTGAAAAGTAATTGAATCATGAAACGACTCGATATTTTCGACCCCGCGATGTGCTGCTCCACCGGCCTGTGCGGGCCGAACGTTGATCCGAAGCTTGTGCAATTCGCCGCCGATCTGAAATGGCTCGAAGACCGAGGCGTGACCGTCGAGCGGTTCAATCTCGCGCAGACTCCCGTCGCCTTCGCCGAGAATGAAGTGGTGCGGACGGCTCTGACAGAAAGAGGCGAAGCCGCTCTGCCTCTGTTCATGGTGGATGGGAAAGTGGCGGCCAGTGGGGCGTATCCGACACGCGATGAACTGGCCGGTTTGATCGGGTTGAACGGCACGCCCGCGAGTCTGTTCACACCCGCCGTGGCGGAGTTGGTCGCCATCGGTGCCGCCATCGCGGCCAACTGCGAGCCTTGCCTCAAGTATCATTACCGCCAAGCCCAGTTGCTGGGCGTTTCCAAGGCGGACATGGCGAGCGCGGTGAAGATGGCTGCCGGGGTGAAGGATTCTCCGCATCAGGCGATCCTCCGGCTCGCCGACAAACTGACCGGAGCCGGACTCGGCAATCCGATGACAACTTCCGATCCGTGCTGTGGCGACAAAGCCGGCGCGGACGATTCAGGCGGCAACGGCGGTCGCGCCAAGGATTCGCCAGGCGCCAACAAGTGTTGTGGTTAGCGAACACCAACGAACCCAGGAGCAAGAAAAATGAAAACACCGAACGAAGACGGGAAACCGACTGATAACATGGAATCACTGAAACAAGAGGCCTCGGCTTGTGGAACTGATTGCGGCTGCCACGCCAGCGGCACGTCC
>CAYJNU010000267.1:0-11262 GCA_964371005.1 uncultured Verrucomicrobiota bacterium
CGATGCTTCCGTCCATCGCGACGCGCGTGAAAGTAGTCATGGCGGCAGCTTATCTTTTCCGAAAGAAGCCCAAGATGCGGTCGGTGATGGCCAGCCCGCCCAGCAGGTTGAAGGCTGCGGCCGACACGGCCACACCCCCGAGCACGACCTCCAGCGTGTCAGGCTCACCAGCGAACAGCAGTATCCCCCCGAGCAAGGTCACTGCGGAGATTGCGTTCGTCATGGACATCAGCGGCGTGTGCAACAATTGCGGCACGCGCCGGATTAGGAGATAACCAATGAGCAGCGCCCCCGCGAACATGCCCGCCATGAGCAGCAGTTCCATCATCACCATCCTCCTCGTGAATTACGGCAGCCCCATCGCCTTGCGCGTGCCGGCATGGACGATCTCGCCTCCCCGGGTGACCAGCGTCGCTTGCACAATCTCGTCCTCGAAGTCAATGGACCCCGGGCCGTGCTTGAACATGTTCTCGATGAAGTGCAGCAGGTTGTTGGCATACAACCACGAGGCGTGCTGGGCTACCGATCCAGGGATGTTTTGCACGCCCAGCACCATCACGTGATTGTGCTCCGTGAGAGCTCCCGGTTCGGTGACGGCGCAGTTCCCTCCCTGATCCACTGCCACATCCACGATGACCGACCCGGCGCGCATGCACCTCGCCATTTCATGCGTGATCAACACCGGCGCTTGTTCCCCGGGCACCAACGCACTCAGCACGGCAATGTCACTCTCCTCCAGCAACGCTCCCAGATGCTCCCGCTCCTGGCGTAACCACTCTTCCGGCAGAGCGCGCGCATAACCGTCCGGGCCCTTGGCCAATTCCGCCGGCACTTCGAACCCGGCGATCTTGGCCCCAAGGCTTCCCGCTTCCTCCCGTGCGTTGGGCCGGATGTCCACGGCGGTGACAATCCCACCCAACCGCTTCGCGGTCGCCACGGCCTGCAACCCCACAACTCCCGCTCCGACGACCAAAACGCGCGCTGGTTTCACAGTCCCGATGGCCGTTGTCAGCATGGGCACGAAGCGGGGCATCAGGTTGGCCGCCATTAACACCGCCTTGTAGCCGGTGATGGTGCTCATCGAGGTCAGGGCGTCCATTCTCTGCGCCCGCGACGTGCGCGGCACGCTATCCATCGTGAAGGCTGTGATGTGCCGCTCCGCCAGCGTGCGGACCATGGCATGGCTGCCGGGGGCCGCGGGATGAAGAAATGTGATCAGGGTGCAACCCGTCCGCAGCATCTCCGCTTCGTTGCATCCGGACCGCTCGTTGAAGATGGGCTGCTTCACCTTCAGCACGATCTCGCAACCTTCGTAGAGGTCTTCCACGGCCTCGCAAACCTCGGCGCCGGCCTGTCGGTATCGCTCGTCGCCGGCCAGAATGCCAGCGCCAGCGTCCTTCTCGACCATTACGTTGAAACCCAAGCCAACCAGGCTTTCCACCGTTTCCGGCGTGGCGGCTACTCGCTTCTCGTTGGGCAGAATCTCCTTCGGGATTCCAATTCGCATGTTTCCTTCTTTGTTTGAGGTGGTGTTTAGTTCAGTTGCCTGGCGGGTGGATCAGCATCACGGGCCGCCGACTCTGCGTGAGGACGGCCTGGGCGACACTACCCAGGAGCCGCTTCGTCAATGCGGTTCGGCCCTGCGTGGCCATGCAGATGAAATCGGCCCCGAAGCGTTCCGCCGCTTGCGCGATGGCGGTGGCGGGCCAACGGTGCGCCACGATTTCAAAGTGGGTCGCGATGCCCTGTTGAGCCGCCCCGTCGGGCACCAGCCGGCTGAGGCGGTCGGCCAACTCCCTGCGCGCGACATCCGAAAAAGGGCCGGTTGGTCTGACGACGTGAACCAACTTGACTTCGCCCCCGCGACGCAGGGCCGAGTAGGCGAACGGGATTGCGCAATTTCCGATTTTGGTGAGGTCCGTTGGGACCAAGACGCGTCGAGAGAGTTGCAGCCCACCCGGACTCTGAGTGGGCGCGAGCGGCACTGGCACGCACGCCACGCTAACGGGCGCGTGATACACCACCTCTCGGGAGACGGAGCCGAGGTAGAAACGCTTGAGCCCGCGAAACTGCCGTGTGCCCACCGCGATCAGGTCCGCCCGCTCGGCTTTGGCCAAAGCCAGGAGTTCCAGCGGAACCTCGTTCCAAGCGGTCTGCGCCACCACCCGCGCCTTGGTCTTCCCCAGGTACTGAAGGCACTTCTCGCGCAATTCCCGCTCCAGAATCCGTTGCACGTCGGTCGCATTGGCGACTGTCGCGCCTCCTTCTCCCGGGCCGAAACGGGCCGCTTCCTCCGGAGGCCACGAGATATGGGCCACCGTCACATGACACGGGCGAATCATATTCAGCCGGCCGACCCAACGTAGCGCCTCATCGCTGGCGGCGGAGAAGTCACAGCCCACCAGCACCCGCAAAGGGCGGTCATCCTGCAACCACGCCCGGAAGGGTTTCCCGTCGCGTACCACCAGGGTGGGCACGGTTGCGGCCTGCGCCGTCCGCTCCGCCACACTGCCGATCAGGAAGCGCAGAGGGGTCACACAGCCGAGGGAGGAGACAACGATCAGGTCGGCACCGGATTGCCGGGCGAAGTCGGTTAGTGCCACATGGGCCGAACCGCCGAGCAGTTCCTCTTGCACAACCGCCCCGAGTTTTCTGAGGCGGGTCGCTTCCGCCGTCAACCGCGCTTGACTCCGGTCCGCACCAGCGCCCGCCGACCTTGGTCCCCGGGGCGCGCCGGCCGCAAGCTCATGTTGCTCCCGCACATGAACCAAGGTGAGCTGTCCCTGGGTCTTCACCGCGCACAGCGCGGCGACCGTCGCGGCTTCTGCAGCGAATTGGGAAAAATCAGTTCCGCAGACTACTTTCATGGTGTTTTCTGGCGTCATGGTCTCCTTGGGTGTTTTCTCATATTGCTGCGTCACAATCATTCGCGCAGAACCAGCACCGGGCGCTTGCTCTGGGCCATCACCCCCTGCGCGACCGAACCCAAGAGAACCTTCGTTAACCCGGATCGGCCGCGCGACCCCATGCAGATAAGGTCGGCGCCGAACCGCTCCGCCGCTTGGCAGATGGCCATCGCTGGCTGCGTGTGCTCCGTCACCTCCGTCCGGCTCTTGATGCGTCGCGCCTCGGCTGCTTCCGGAACAAGAGCTTGGAGCTGCGCCGCAGCGCGGCGGCCTCTTTCGGCCTGGCTCTCTTGACGGCTTCGCTCGGACGTTCGTCGGTTGGAGGGCGCCGTAACGTGGACGAGACGCACCTCGCCGCCGGTGCGCACCACCGAGTATGCGAGCGCAATGGCGCGATTCCCCCAGGAGGAGAAGTCGGTCGGAACAAGCACGCGTCTGAACTGCGGGATACTGCGCGCGCCATCGTCCTCGATGGCCGACATCGGCACGCACGCCACATTGGTCGAAGCATGCTGAAGCACGCCCCGGGACACGGAGCCCAGCCGATACAGGCCACGGCGTTGGTTGGTGCCCACGACGATCAAGTCGGCGCGTTGGGTGGCAGCCAATTCGATGAGTTGAGGATCGGGCCGGCCTAAAGTCGTGGCGAGACAGATCTGTACTTTCACCTTGCCGAGAATCTCCTCGCATCTCTCTCTGAGGTCCCGTTCCAGGAACTTCTGAACCTCCGACGGCCAGTAGTATGCTGACGCCGGGTTGGGGAGGCCCAGGCGGGCTGCGGCCTCCCAAGGCCAAGCCACGTGGGCGACGGTGAGGACGCACGGCCCAAGGTCGCGCAGTGACGCCGCCCAGCGAACGGCCGCATCTGCGCTGGCTGTAAAATCGTAGCCCACGAGAACGTGAAGCGGTTGTTTGCCCTGAGTCCAGGTTTCAAAGGGCTTCGGATCACGCACCACGAGAATCGGGATGGAGGACCCTTGGGCGGCGCGTTCGGCCACGCTGCCGACCAGCCAGCCTCTGGCCGCAACTCGCCCCAGTGATCCAACCACAATGAGATCTGCGCCGCTCTTTGAGGCCTCGGTTACCAGGCTTCCCGCAGGAGAGCCCTCCACGAACGCTTCCTCGATCTCGCCGCCTCGGTGGCGCAGCCGATTTGCTTCCAGCTTCAGCTTCTCCTTTCGCGAAGTCCGCAGGTAGTCCAACAGTTCTTTGGACGGCAGTTCGTAGCGCGAGACATCCATCGCATGGACCAATGCCACTTTGCCCCGAGCTCGAGTGGCCAGGATGGCGGCGACGCGACCGGCTTCGACCGCATGTTCGGAAAAGTCTGTTCCACAAAGAATTCTCATCCTTTCCTCCTTCGAGTGGGACGTATTTAGAGGTTCTCGTTTTGTTGGCATAATTGTTCATTCATGGTCGAGTTCAGGCTGGTGTTCGGTCGCTGGCCAATTGGTCTCAGGCGGCACCACCAGCACAGGGCACCGCGAACACTCCACGACATCGCCGATCACGCTCCCGAAGATCAGTCGACTCAGAACGCTGCGTTGGGAATGGCCAAGGACGATCAGGCCGACGTCCCGCGCTTCGGCGAGTCGCAGTATTTCGTATGCCGGGACGCCGTCGCGCACCAGACACTGGATGGGGACACGGCTCGTTTCGTGCCTCTCCGCGAGGGCTTCCAGACATTGTCGCGCCCAGTCCTGCTCCTTGGCCCTGATGCTCCGCCTCGTGACCGCGCTGAGAAGTCCGCCAGCATACGTCCTGTCGATGACATGAAGGAGCATGATCGAAGCGCGGGCACGCGAGGCGATGCGGATCGCACAGTCCGCTGATGCTTGGGAGGATTTGCCAGAATCCACGGGCACAAGGATTGAGGTCAACCGGTACGAATAGGGTTGCTGACAGTGGGCCGGAACGTCCGCAGCGAGAGGCCTTGTGCTCTCCCGCGGGGTTGCGTTCACGGGCCAAAAAGCGGGCCAAAACGTCGTCAACGGAGTCGTGGTCATAGGTATCCCCATTCGCAGTCATTCGGCTTTCGGGTTCACGACCTACACTGGCGAAACACCGGTAAAGCCTCCGGCATGGGTTGACTTGGGTGTGATTGCGATTTTGCCGGTGAGGGGCGGCACGCAACGCGCCAGAACATCATCAAGTTCCGGCGTCGCGAGGGGCGTCGTGTAGCGTTCCTGAAGCGTTTGGAGGGAGTTTTCGTGCGATCGGGGCGCGTAACGGGCGAAAGCTCCCACTGTGCATACGCGGTGCAGTCGCACCTCGGTTGGATGCGCCAGCAACTCCTGGATAATGCGCAGGAGTTCGCCGTATTCGATGGGTTTTTCCAGGAGGACGTCGGCACCGAGTTCGGCGGCGCGAGCCTCCTGCCCGCCATTGGCCGTCGTCACTATTGCGGGGACGAGCGGCTTCATCCGCACCAAGCGCGCAAAAGTATCCCAACCGCTGCGTTTCCCCAGGTTCATGTCGAGCACGAGCAGGCCAATATCGTTTGACTCAAACAACTCAATGGCTGTGCTCTCGCGATCTGCCTGCAGCGTCGTGAATCCTCTGTTCTGCAGGAAACCCGCCAGTGTCTGGCGCGCGAACGCGTCTGCATCCGCCAGCAGGAGTGTTGTCGTTTTCATGGCTGTTGGTTGGAGATTCTTCGGTTTATCGGTTCTTGCCCTGCACCCTTTCGTGCAATGGCGGGGCTTTTGTTCTCTGCGTCGCCACTTGTCATGGCGCGCAACATTTGCTTGTCGCCCAAGCGCTCTCGATCGCTTACAGTCAGGCCTGATTACTGCTAAAGCTGACTGCGTGCCAATTGACACGAGACGCAGCAAACAGAGGTTTTTATGGCTTTTTCTGCGGTTCATGCCAGAGAGCGCTTCCGGCGGCTGGTTCGGGTTGGACCACGTCCGGTAAGCGGCGTGCCACGCCCATGAAGACAGCCCCCAAATTCCGTTTCGCCGAGTTTGTAATCGCCGCGCTCGTTGTGCTCGCCGTCATGGTGTGGATCGAACGCACCGCATGGCGGCAGATTGACCGCCTTCGCCTCCAATTGGACGATTCGGCACTCAAACTGGGCAGCCTCGTCGGCGAACTCAAATCGGACATCCTCCAACATCGGTTGACTGAGATCGGCGGGTGGCAACCGCCTCCAGCATCCTCGGATGACCGTCTCCAAACGAATGCGGCGCGGTTGCAGATGGAGTTGAGTCGAACCGCCGCGGCGTTCACCACGGCACAGCAGGCTCTCGCGACCCGGCTGGTCAGTGCAATGACCAGCTACCTGGAGGAAATGAGGTCGCCGCCGGCCTCTCGGGCCGCCGCGTTCGATCGTGTTCTCGCGCTCTGCGAGGAATTCAACCAGGAGCTGAAGCTGGAAACTCGGCGACAGTCGTCCGCCCGCAATCTGGCCCTCCAGTCACTGCAGCGCGTCTGGTTTCTTTCGCTGATGCTGGTGGCCGCCGCCGGCGCAATGGTGGTGGCCGTCTTTTACCGGCGGCTTCTCGTCTCCTTGCGCGCACAACTCAGCGAAAGCCGCACGCACCTCGAACGCCATGAGAAGCTCGCTTCGTTGGGCGTCTTTGCGGCGGGGATTGCCCACGAGATTCGGAATCCGCTGACGGCCATCAAGGTTCGGCTGTTCAGCCTCAAACGCAGTGCGCCTTCCATCTCGTCCGTCCAGGATGACGTCCAGGTCATCAGCGATGAAATCAACCGGCTCGAGCGCATTGTCAGCGATTTTCTCCAGTTTGCCCGCCCCCCTGAACTGGAGTGCCGCCCGGTCAACGTGACGACTCTGGTGAACGAGGTGGGGAATCTCCTGGAGCCGCAATTGGCCAGAAGGTCCGTACAACTGGTCCGGTCACCGACGCAAGAGGCTTGGGCACAAGCCGACTCGCAGAAGCTCAAACAAGTCCTGATCAACCTCATCCAGAACGCCGGCCAGAGCATTGAGGGGGAGGGCACCGTCTCGCTTCGTGTGCGGTTAACTTCGCAGGAACTCCTGGGTCGCTCGACCGACGCAGTCGCCATTGAAGTAACCGACACCGGCAAGGGCATGCCCCCGGAAGTCGTCAAACGGCTGTTCGATCCCTTCTTCACCACCAAGGAAGACGGGACCGGCCTGGGCCTGCCCATCGCCGCCCGCATTGTCGAACTGCACGGCGGCGTGATCGAATACGAAACTCAACCTCAGCACGGCACGACGTTCAGGATCGTCCTGCCTCGCATCGCCCCCCCATGAAGAACCGCCCTCGAATACTGCTCATTGAAGACGACCGCGCCATCACCAGCGGCATGCAAAAGGTCATGGACACCGAAGGCTATGACGTCACCGTGCTGGATCGCGGCGACGAGGGCCTCGATTGCGCTCTGGCCGAGACCTTTGATTTGGTGATCAGCGATCTCAGACTCCCCGGCACCGACGGTCTCACACTGGTGCGCCAACTGCACCAAGCCAAGCCGAAACTGCCGATCATCCTCATGACCGCCCACGGCACGACCGACACCGCCATTGAAGCCACGCGCTGGGGTGCGTTCGATTATGTGCCGAAGCCGTTTGAAATGGACGAGATGCTCGACATCACCGCTCGGGCCATTGAGTGCAGCCGGCTGATGTCCGACCCGGTCGGAATGGGTCCCGCCGAATCCAGCCGCACCGCCCTGGTGGGCCGGAGCCGGGCCATGCAGGCCATCTACAAGGAGATCGGGCGTGTGGCGGCCACCAAGGTGACCGTGCTGATTCGCGGCGAAACCGGCACCGGCAAGGAACTGGTGGCCCGCGCCATCTACCAGCATAGTGACCGCGCCACGGCGCCCTTCCTGGCCGTCAATTGTTCAGCCATCCCGGAGAACTTGCTGGAAAGCGAGTTGTTCGGGCACGAACGCGGCGCCTTCACCGGCGCCGACCGGCGCCACATCGGCCGGTTCGAACAGGCCAACGACGGGACGCTATTCCTCGACGAAATCGGAGACATGAACGCGAACCTGCAAACCAAACTGCTCCGCGTGTTGCAGGAGCAGACCATCCAACGCGTTGGCGGACGAGAATCCGTTCCCGTCGACGTCCGGGTGATCGCCGCCACGCATCGGGATTTGGAGACCGCCATCCAAGAGAAGGAATTCCGCGAGGATTTATATTATCGGTTGAGCGCGGTGACCATCCATCTGCCCGCGCTTGGTCAGCGCGCCGAGGACATTCCGGAGATGGTGCGGCATTTCTTGCGGAAACATGGTCCGGAGGTGGGTGTGGACAGTCCCTCCATCCAGCCCGAAGCGGTGGAATACCTTCAACAACAGTCCTGGCCGGGCAATGTGCGTGAACTGGAGAACGTGACGCGTCAAGCCCTCTTGCTGGCTCGCAGCTACACGATCAGCGTGGACCATGTCAAAGAAGTGCTGAGGAAGAGCCGCAAGCCGCTGACCTCCAGTGAGCAGAACCACGCGGCGTACGTTTCAGACCTGTTGACGAGAGCTGAACGCGGCGAAGTGCAAGACGCGCTGGCGCAAATGATGACTGATCTGGAGCCGGAGCTCTACACCCAAGCCATTCGCCGTGCCCAAGGGAATCAGGCCAGAGCTGCGCGCTGGCTCGGGATCAGCCGGCTTCGGATGCGCGAGAAGCTTCGGCAACTCGGCCTGCATCCACTCCAGGGTCAGGAGCAGGACGCTGCACGCGACCTGTCAGACTCCAATGAGCCCCAGCCCGGCTCCAATGTGTAGAAGCCTCGCTTCATGTCTGCGCGTCTGGGGCAAGTACAGACACGGGCATCAGAATGAGTATTGGCAGTGTTCATGTTGTCGAGGATTTGCACGCTTCGATTGGCGCTCCCCCGGACTATGCAGTTAAGATCTTGGCCATCGCGCAACCCTTGGGAACGTCAATGCTGCTGAACGGTTGATCCAAGTGGTCTTCCGAGAACCAAGCAGCCGCGAAGCGGTTCCTGCTATTCAACCTCAACACTCAGGCCGACATGTTCCAACATGGTAGCTTCCACAAAACGCAGTTGGGAGAGCGCCTGGTTGTAACCCGCCTTCGCGCGAAGCTCGGCGGAGCGGGCGGAGGCAAGGTCATTCTGCAACTGAAGCACAAAGAACAGAGTGCTCTTGCCGCCGGCGAGCTTCTGTTCCTCAGCAGCCAGCGCCTCCTCCGATAATTCGCGGGCACGGCGCGTGCGGCTCGCCCGTTCCAAGCAGGCGCGCGCCGTGTAAACAGCGTCGGCGATTTCCCGCATGACCTGCTCCTCGTATTGCTTGACACGCAGTTCCGCCTGCGCCTTGGTGTGCTTGCTGATGCGGTAGTTGCCGCGCTCGGTCGCCCGGCTGAGCGGCATGGAGAAAATAACCCCCACCACATCGCTTGGCGCATCGCCATCGACGATCTGGCCGCCGGCCTCTGACAAGCTCGCCACCGGTTTCAGCGGAGGCAGCAGTTGCCCGGTGCTCGCGCCTTTGCGGGTGTGACTGGCCACCAAATCGAGCGAAGGAAAAAGCTGATTGTGCCGGTACTTGAGGTCAATCCCGGCCTTCTCCGATTCCTGACGAAACTGCGCGAGGTCGGGCCGGTTTGTCAGGCCGCGCTGCCAGCTCACTCTCAAATCGAACTCCTCCGGCATCACCCACAGTTGCTCGACCGGCACCAGCCGGACATCCACCGAGTTGGTCCACGCGTCTCCCAGCAATAACTTCAACTCGTTCTCCACCAGACGGACCGCGTTCTCCGCGACGGTGAGATCGGCCTCAACGTTGGCCACTTCGGCGCCGGCGAGCTTTTCATCGAGGACCGTGAGCGTGCCCATTTCAATCTTGCGCCGGACGCCGGCCAGAAGTTGCTGGCGGGCCCCGAGCAAACCCCGCCGCACGCGCAGTTCTCCGAGCGTGCAGCCGAGTTCATAATAGGCGCGTTGGACGCGGTTGATAACATCCATCGCCATGTAGCGCACGCCCAGTTCCGTGATCTGAAGGTTCTTCTTGTTCACGCGAATGGTCATGCGCCCCTGGTCAATCCAGAAGTTCCGCAGCAAGGGTTGGCGAATCGTAACCCCCGTGAGCAGGCTATAGGATTCGAAATTGAATCCATTCCGGAAGCCTTCGCTGTGCGCGTAGCTGCTGGAGAAGGCGTAACTCAATCCGGACGGCAGGAAGCCGATCAAACCGCCACGCGCAGTTTCAGACTCAGCGGCAAATACAGCGTCACGGCTAAAGTCCGCCGGATCAAATCCGCCGTTATCGGCGGAATCCTCCGTGCGCGTGTCGAGGGTCAGGACGGGATCGTAGAAACCGTACGAAGCGCTCAACGCAGATCGCGCAATGGCCGGGTTCTGGCGCTCGATTTGCAGGGCTCGGTTTTGCAGGAGCGCCGTGCGGATGCACTCGTCGAGCGTCAACCGGCGAATCTGCTCTGGCTCGCCGGACTCGCCTTCCACTTGGGCCAGGGTAGTCATCAGCCCGAGCAAGACACCGGCGACCGCCAAGGCGCGGACTGAAGTAATGCTGTGTCTTTCCAGCCTCATGGTGTGGCGAGAGTAAGCACCCGAAACAAGCGTCCTTCGTCCGCCACACCAGGCACCAAGACTTCGCAGTGGTCGGTGTTGCCACAGATCATCAGATTCGTGACCGTCTGCCAGGAAGTCGATCCTGGTAATCCGCGAGCTTGCACGGAATAGGTTCTTCCTTGGACGGCGTGAAAACGCAGCCGGATAGCACGGCCTTCCTTCCTGACGCTTGTGAATGCAAATACGCTCTCGGGTTCTCGAGGATCGGTGCCAGCTCGATACTCTTGGAGGTTGTTCGCCCCGTCTCGGTCTGCATCGGCGGTGGCGTCCGACGGGGAATTCAGTTCCAGATCATGCTCCTCTTCCCATGTGTCGGGCATCCCGTCGCCATCGGTATCGCCGGTGTTGAAACGACCGGCAGTTGGCGCGGTAACGCTCCAGTTCAAGGGCTCGTTTCCTGAAGCCGAAACCGACCGTCGCTGTAGCGAGTTGCCGGTTCCCGTCGCTCCGGTAGGCCATGGTGCGCTACTCGAATAACTGACGCGCTCCGCCAACATGTAAGGCACTAGACCCGGATTTGGATCGAGTAGCCCTTCGGGCGCGTCCGGCTCCAGGAATTCCAGCGCCTCGCCGCTGTCACTGAGCTTGCCTGCATACGGCCCGAGGATCGCTCCGTTCGCCGGTACGCTGTACCTCGTCCGAAACGTCGCCAGCTTTGCGGGATTTGCCGCGGGATCAAAACTCACCAAGAGGAGGAATCCACCAGCCGGGATGCTCAGATGCTGAGGGAAGTCGATTGTGACACCTTCGCGCAGTCGACAGGTGTTGGTGGGAAACAGTTGGTCGTACAAGAAGGCCACGAC
>CAYJNU010000268.1:0-11232 GCA_964371005.1 uncultured Verrucomicrobiota bacterium
GCTAAGGGAAGAAAGAACCTTCAGATGTTAATCGGTGATGGTTTGATCGACGTCGAAAAGGTTCCCCGGGCAACACCCACGGCGCATAGCCACACGAAGCGTTGCTGCTCGAACGCCGAGTGAAAGGTTCAATCACGTTTAGTCACTGCACTGCCGGGCGTGAACCTGAAAGCCCGCAGTGCAACAAACACTCAAAGAAAGACAAACTGACATGAAGATAATTTGCGGCACAGACTTTTCCGTACACGCCAATGAAGCGGCTTTGACGGCGGCGACTCTGGCAGCGCGCCTCGGCGAAACACTCACGCTTATCCACGTTTTCGATCCGAGTCGCTACAGCAACCCGTCGAAGGAACTGATGGATCATCTCCGCGACAGCCGCCAAAACAAACTCAATTCGTTGATCGAGCGCGTCAAGCGGAGAGCTGCGCGCGTCGAGGCGCGCGTCGTCGAGGGCACCCCTGCGACGAAACTCACCGAATTGGCCAAAACGACCGACGCACAGTTGCTGGTTGTGTCAGCCAACGGACAAATTGCGCCGAGCAAATGGTTCGTTGGGAGCACCTCAGATCAAGCCGTGCAGGGCTCAACCATTCCCGTGTTGGTCGTTCGCAATCCAAGCGGGTTGAACGATTGGGCGTACGCCAAGCGTCCCTTGCAGGTACTCGTGGGATACGATTACTCCGCCAGTGCTGAAGCTGCGTTGCGCTGGGCTGCTTCATTGCGCGAAATTGCCCCTTGTGAAATCACGGTTGTTTACGTGGCTTCCGCAGTTAAGGAACGGGCGCGGCTGGGAATCGCACCGCCGATGTCCCCGATTTACTACCCATCCGGAATCAAACAGTTCCTCGCAAAGGAACTCAAGCAGAAGTGCGACTCCATCTTTGGCGAGAATGGGACGAAGGTCCGCATCCTGGCGGATTGGGGCCGGCCGGATTCGCACCTCATCGAGGTGGCTGCGGACAGTCGGGCTGATTTGCTCGTCGTTGGCACGAGTCAGCGACGTGGTTTGGCGCGGCTGGGATCCGTTTCCCGCGCGGTGTTACACTACGCACACATGAACGTGGCCTGCGTGCCAGCGGCTGAGATCGAGCGCGCGGCCCTGGCGGAACAACCACAGTTCAATCGAGTGCTGGTGCCCATCGACTTCACCGATTCAGCAGGGCAGGAGCAAGCGATTTCACTGGCTTACGCCTCCGTTCGCAACGGTGGTGAAGTGCGGCTGATCCACGTCATGAACCCAACGCAGCAGAATGGTAACGGGGTTCGCAAAGACGGACAGGGACCTGCGGAAAGTCAGAAACTATCCGCCCGCCTGGAAGGCCTCATCCCGAAAGCAGCAGCAAATCGCGGAATCACGACGCAGGGGGAAGTGGTGGAACATCACGAACCGGCGGCGGCCATTTCCCAAGCTGCAAATCGATTTGATGCTGACCTCATATGCATGGGGTCGCGCGGCCGGTCCGGTTTCAAGGAAACGATCTTAGGATCGGTTTCTCAAGACGTAATGGCACTGAGCAAACGAGCGGTCCTTGTCCTGCGAGGTAACGAGCGAAGCGAATGTGCCGCCGCGATGAAAAATGAACCTGTTAAATGTGAAGTGTGAAATGAAAATTATCTGTGGAACAGACTTTTCGGTGCATTCAGCTTACGCCGCTAAAGTGGCGGCGGCCTTGGCTGCCAAGTGCGATGTCCCCATCAAGTTGGTGCATGCTGTTGCGCCCGCTCAAGTGGAGTTCCTGTCCGAGCCGCATGTAAATTATCTGCGGGAAAAACTCCGACGAAAACTTGTGGCCGAAGGAAATCGGTTGCGAACAATGGGGGCCGATGTTGTGGAAAAACTGGTGCTCGGGAGGCCGCACGAAGTGTTGGCCAACTCCGCCCAGCATTTCAAGGCCAACTTGATCATTGTTTCGACCATCGGACAGATCGCTCCCAGCCGGTGGCTGGTCGGAAGCGTTGCGGAACGAACAGCGCAGAACGCAACGGTGCCAACTTTAGTGGTTCGCGACCATGATTGCTTGTTGGAATGGGCCAAGGGTAAACGCGCGCTTAACGTCGTCATCGGTTATGACTTCTCAGAGAGCGCAGATGCGGCACTGCGTTGGGTCTTAACCCTGACAGAAATTGGGCCATGTAACCTCACAGTCACCTATTTGTCGTGGCCGCCGTCAGAAACGTGGCGACTCGGGATTGGTGATTCCATGTCAAATGGCGCTAATTCGCTGGAAGTTCATACGTTGTTGGAACGTGATCTTAAAGAGCGATGCCGCGAGATTCTGGGCAAAACCAAAGCCCGGCTTAAAGTGGTTTCCGGCTGGGGAAGCAAGGAGACCCATCTCATTGAGTTAGCCAAAGCGAGCAAGGCAGACCTGATCGTTGTTGGAACGAATCAGCGGCTAGGACTCAGCCGCTTCTGGCTCGGCTCGGTGTCGCGTGGAATTCTGCATCACGCGCCAATGAACGTCGCGTGTGTGCCGATGACGGTTGACTCACTCAAGCCGAACATCGGCATACCCGCGTTCAAGCGAGTGGTGGTGCCAACAGACTTTTCACAACTTGCAAACAAAGCGGTTGCCTTCGCCTACGGCACGGTGCGCCGTGGCGGTGAAGTGAGTTTGCTTCATGTGATTTCTCCGGTCGGTGGATTCAAGCCCGAGGCCAAAGGCGCGGACGAATCCCTGGCGAAGTGGAAGCAGGGTCTATCAGCAAAATTGCAGGCACTCGTTCCCAAAGCCGCAACCGTTCGAGGTGTTCAGAGTCGGATCGAGATAGTTGAGCACCAGCATCCTGCCGCCGCGATCTGCCAGTCGGCGGAACGCGTCGGCGCCGATTTGATCTGCATCGGATCACGCGGAAAATCGACCTTGAAGAAGAAATCAATTGGCTCGGTCACTGAAGCCGTGATGAGGCGAAGCAACCGCCCGGTTCTCGTCATCCGCAACTAAATACAACCAAGTAATAAAAATGACATGAGAACGCGATTGAGAAAACAGCCGTCAATCAAGACGAGCAGAGATCGGAAAACGCGGACGCGAGTCCAAGCGCTTGCCGCACCGCTCAGGATACTGGTGCCGGTAGACTTTTCAGCGGTGTCCACGAGCGCCCTCAAGTATGCGGGTGCGGTATCCGGTCAACATTTGCGGGGGCAGTGAGCACGTCGAGGCCCTGTCCAACGCGCTGGCGATCTTCGGAACTTCGGTTCGGGCGGCGGTCGACTCGGCAACGAAGGCGGGCGATGCCGATACTGCCGATCTGTTCACCGAAGTTCCGCGCGGCATCGACAAGCTGCTCTGGTTCGTCGAAGCTCACACTCAACAATAAGAATATACAGAACCCACTACAGGCCACCTACGCACCTCCAGGATACGAGGCTGTCGCATCTGGCGAGATTTATGCAAGCACTGGAATTCACTCAAAGCCCATTCGCCGTGCTCATGTTGATCGCCGCTCCAGCAATTCTGCCCAACGCGACGAGCACGTTGGCGCAAAGCACGATCAACCGTATGTTTCGTACCCGAGACCGGATGCACGAACTACTCGCGAAATCCGAAGCCGGAGATTTGCCGGAGGCGGAGGCGGCGTACATGCTGGAGCAAGTGAATCGCGTCGAAAGACAGGCCGTGCTCTTGCGTGCGCTGCACTCGATCTACGTGGCGCTCGGCGCTTATGCGGCCGCCACGCTCGTGACGCTGCTCGGTGAAGGGCTTGCGCCTTTCTGGGGCGCTTTATGGTTTCGCGCGATGGCAGGATTTGGGATCGCGCTGGGTTTGGTGGGCGTGGGTGGACTGGTCTTCGGAAGCGTGCAACTGTTTAAGGCCACAAGAATGTCGCTTGAAAACATCCGCGCGGAGGCGGCGCTGATTCGGTGGCGGCACCCACTGGTTGAGCAACGACCGACTGGTGTTTTCACGAGGCTGGGTTCCATATCTTGAACGGGCGCGTTGCTGCGCCCGGACTTTGTCTGATAGAATTGGATTATGCGCCGCCAGAAGATGTCTCTCGAAGAGTACGAGCGACTTCCGTTCAGCCTCGCTTGGAAGCGCGAATACATCAACGGTTGTTTGGTCGAGACGCGGCGGCAGGTCATCGTCCATGCGACGATTACCGTCGCCCCGCGTTTCGTGAAAAGCCCGGTGCTGCTGCGTCCCGTCGCGGAGTCTGACGAGCTGGACCTGTTGCGGTGCTTCAAGGCGGCGTTCGCGGGAACTTACGAGTATTCCGGCGAGACGAAAAAGCAGTTCGCCGAATCAGCCCGCCAGGGCCTGCGCCATTTCTTTCGAGGGCCGTTTCATCTGCCGCTGCCGGTATCGCGAGTTGCCCTCGCTCCATCAGGCTTCCCCGGCGCAGGACAACCCATCGGTGCAGCGCTGGTTTTGAAGCAGGATGATGGTTGGGCGTTGCTGGACATGATCTTTGTCTCACCCACATGGCAACGTCGAAATATCGCTACTGCTCTGGCCGTCGCCGCACTCACCGCACTACACGAACTCGGTGGATATCGCACCCTCGTGAGCCGTTACCATCTTGGCAACGAGGCAAGCTGCGCCTGGCATCACGGTTTCGGCTTCGCAGACGAACCGGATTTGGGTTTCGCTCAACTGCGTCTGCATGCTGCAACACATGAATTGAATCGCCTGGATCGTGTTGGCCAACTCACGCTTCAAACCAATCGTCAGCTCTCGCGGGAGCGCACTCGCTGGCAGCGTGAAGTAAAGCGACTCCAAATGCTCGCGAAACAGGGCCGGCTGGAAGAAGCTGACCCTTGGCGCAAATGGAGAAAGAAGCCCCGGAGTGAGGACGAGATTTCCATTGTGAATCCGTCCTTTGAGCCGACTCACCAATAATCGTGTGATCTACCTCGCATCACCGTTTCAACCCTTGTTTCACCCAATAGATCAGCCCGCCCGAGAGTAAGATTTCTACCTGCCGTTCTGAGTATAAATGGCAGACCGCAGACCTCGCATCGACCTCTCTCTCCAAAAGTGGTTGAGACGAAACAAATCAAACCGCCCCCGGAACTAAAACGCCCGATGTCGTCACACGCAATGTGCCCCGCCGATCCAAAATGCGAGGAATCTCAGGAAATACTTCGCTGGCACGAAGCCAGCTAAATGGAAAAGGAATCCAGCGCGGATAAAGAATGCCGCGCCCAGTCCCAGGACTAATGATTATGAATCCAAACATCGCTCTCGCTTCGCCGCTGAACTCTCACACGGCGGGAAAATTGAAAATCGCCACTGGGAAAAAGGAGTTCATGGATATCCTCATTCGCGCGGAAGGAGTCGAACTGACCGAGAAACTGCGCGAGGCCGTCAATCAAAAGATCGGACGCGTCCGCCAGTATGCCCCGCGCGCGCTGCGAGCACGCGTGCATTTGCATAAAGTCCGCGCCAACGCGTCGCCGCATCAGTTCAGGGCGCGAGTTCATTATGAGATTCCGGGCAACGACCTGGCGGCCGAACACACGGCTCATGATCCGGTCGCCGCGCTTGACCTCGTGGCGGAAAAGATTGAACGACGCCTGCGCAAACGGAAGACCGCGCGACTCGCGCGCCGCGTGCGCGAGCACCGGACGAATTCGGACCGGTGGAGCGCGTTGACGCCTGCCTGATTTGAGCAGAGCGGACTGTTGATGGAGAGAGAGACGGAGAGAAACCATGTATAAGCAAAGATAACTTGGCAGCAACTCATTCTAGTCATGCGCCAGCATGGTTTCGAGACGAGGGAGGATCTGGGCCAGCCGTTTGATCCGAATTATCACGATGCCGTGAGCACTCGCGCGGAAGCGCACTTGAGTAGATTCGTTCAACGCAAGAAACCGAAACAATAGTTATGAAAATCAAACCATCGGAGAAACTGGGGAAATTGATGCGGGAAGTGGACGTTTGGAAGGGATCTAGCGCGGCGGCCGCACTGTTCAAAGCCGCGCGGAGACTGCCGGCGATCCGGCTCCAGCGAATCCTGGTGCCCACCGATTTCTCCGAATCGGCGCAGACCGGGGTACAACTGGCGAACTGGCTGGCCGAACGGTTCGCTGCCAGCATCCTGCTGACGCACGTGGTAGAGTCATCCGTCCGCGTTTCCCGGGTAGCACCGTTCACCCTGGCGCGGGAAAATCGCGCCGCCCTGAAGTTGGCCGAAACGCAACTGAACCGTCTCGCGACCGGAGGGCCGAGGCCGGGACCGGAGAGCTCCGCGTGTATCCGCCAAGGAAAAGCCTTCCAAGAAATCGCCACGCTGGCGGGCAAATGCGGCGCGGACCTCATCGTCATCGCCACGCGCGGGCAGACCGGATTAAAGCGCGTCTGGCTGGGCAGCACCGCGGAACGTGTCGTGCGCCATGCCCCGTGCCCGGTGCTCACGGTGCCGGCGGGAAAGCGAGGTGCGCGTGGCAAGGCATTGGCGCTCGTCCGCTTGAAGCGGATTGTCGTGGCGACGGATCTTTCCGAATTCTTGGTGTCAGCGTTGCCTTATGCCGCCGCGTTCGCGGAGAAATTCGATGCGGAGATCATTCTCGTCCACGTGGTGGAGCCGCGGTTTCCTCCGCCCGAAGTAGGCACTTTGCCGCCCCAAGTGGTGGAGCAGGATGAGAGTGCTTTGGCAGAGGAATATCTCCAACGCCTGCGGCAGGAAGTGTTGGATGACGATTTGCAGATCCGGACCCTGGTGCGGAACGGCGTGCCGTTCCAGGAAATAACGCGCCTGGCTTCGAGTTTGAATGCGGACCTGATCATCCTGAGCACGTACGGCCATACCGGGTTGAAGCATGTGCTCCTCGGCAGCACCGCCGAGCGGGTGGTCCGTCACGCGGATTGTCCGGTGTTGGTGGTGCGCGACAACGCGCGGGTTCGCCGTGGAAAGCGATCCACCAGACGCCGACCCCGGAGCTAGCTCGGAAAGGCTCATGCGGAGTCGAAACGCTGACCTGGTGTAACCGCCGACGTGAGGAAGCGGATCCGGTGCGACGCGTGCGCTCCATCCGCCTCCACACGCTGGCGGCGGCGAAGTTTGTGACCTGTTCGGGTGGACACCCGCGACAGGAAAGCCGAAAGTGACCATTATGAAAAGCAAATCCAAGTCTAAACCGAACCAAGTGACCGTCGCAACGAACCGTCGGGACGCCCCGCTGCCGGCGGCGAGTTCGCGGGCGACTCCGAGCGCGGCTTCGCCGTTCCAGCGCAAGAACATTTTGGTACCGGTGGATTTTTCGGATAGCTCACGCCAGGCGCTGAATTTCGCCATTCCGTTTGCCCGGCAGTTTCGTGCGGGCATCGCTTTGTTGCATGTCATTCACGTCAATTACTATGCGACCAACAGCGACTTCGCGACCTACGATTATCCCGAGCTGCTCGACGAGACGCGCCGGGCGGGTGAGAAACAACTGGACGATCTGGCCCGTTCGGTTCGTAAACAATATCCGGTTAAAACTGTGATCCAGACCGGCCATCCGGGAAGTCTCATCGTTAATACCGCCGGAAAGCTGGGGATCGGGTTAATCATCACTTCCACCCACGGTCGGACAGGGTTCAAGCGGGCGTTCCTCGGCAGCACCGCCGAACACGTTGTCCGTTTCGCGCCCTGTCCGGTGCTCACCGTTCCCGGACGCACCCGGTCGGCGCGACGCGGCAGCCCGCCTCCGTTCCAACTGAAGAAGATTCTCGTCCCGATTGATTTCTCGGAGGTTTCCAAGGACGCACTCCCTTACGCTGCCTCCCTGGCGGCGCGCTTCGGGGCCGAACTTATCCTTCTGCATGTCACCGAAAAGGCGCCGATAGACTATCTCTTGGGTCGTGGACTAATGAACCACCTCACCGTGCCAATGATGAAGCAGGCGGAGGCAAACCTGGCCCGCATGGCTGGGAGACTGGACAAAACAAACGGGGCGCACACGTCGGCGATCGTCCGCACTGGCAAGCCGTATGAAGAAATTTGCCGTGCCGCCACGAGTCTGGGCGCGGACATGATCATCCTGACCACGCACGGCTACACCGGCTTGAGGCATGTCGTGCTGGGAAGCACAGCGGAACGAGTCGTGCGTCACGCGGATTGTCCCGTGCTGGTGGTGCGTGACAAGTCACGCGTTGGTGGTGGAAAGCGGTCCGCTAGACGCCGAGCCAGGAGCTAGCTTATGGCCAAAGATCCCATTTGCGGAATGACCGTGGACAAAGCAACGGCTCTTAGCGCCGAACGCGAAGGTGAGACGTTTTACTTTTGCAGCGAGCGTTGCCGGACGACGTTTGTGGTTCCACCTCAACCTGCCAGCGGCGAAGGCACGTCGGAAAAGCTGGTGCTCGTTCTCAATGCCGGTTCTTCCAGTCTCCGGTTCGCTGTGTTCGATGGGAACGCGTCGCCCAATCGAATCGTCTCCGGAAAATTCGACCGGATCGGATCGTCCAAAGCGTCGTTGATCCTGAAAACCGCTGCCAGCCAGCAACCGGAGCGGACGGAGATGCCGGTGGCCGATCACGTGAGCGCCTTGGAGCATCTGCTGAAACGCCTTGCAGGAACTACCGGACTGGCGGGTTTGCGAGCCGTGGGTCATCGCGTAGTGCATGGAGGAGCGAATTACCGGCATCCGCAACGCGTGGATCGCGCGATGTTGGCGGAACTGCGGCGCATCAGCGCGTTTGACCCGGAGCACCTCCCCGCTGCGATCGCGCTCATGGATTTCCTGGCGGCGAAGTTTCCGCATCTGCCGCAGGTCGCCTGTTTCGACACGGCATTTCACAGCACCATGCCGCGCGTGGCGAAACTGCTGCCGATTCCGCGCCGGTACGAAGCGCAAGGCGTTCAACGCTACGGCTTCCACGGCTTGTCGTACGAATATCTGATGTCCCAGCCGGGCATGAACGGACGCGTCATCCTCGCCCATCTCGGCAACGGCGCGAGCATGGCGGCGGTGCGGGACGGCCAGCCGGTGGACACGAGCATGGCGTTCACGCCCGCGGCCGGGTTGATGATGGGCCGACGGTCCGGCGACATTGACCCCGGCTTGATTGCGTTCCTGGCGCGCAGCGAACAGATGACGCCCGCGCAGTTCACCCAGATGGTCAATCACGAATCCGGATTGTTGGGCGTGTCGGAAACCAGTTCGGACATGCGGGACTTGCTCGAGCATGAAGACACGGACGTTCGCGCCGCCGAAGCCGTCGCGCTGTTTTGTTATCAGGCAAAGAAATGGATCGGGGCATACGCCGCCGCGCTGGGTGGCCTCGACACACTCGTTTTCACCGGCGGCATCGGCGAGAACCAGCCGGTGACTCGCGGCCGCATCTGCGACGGACTTGTGTTTATCGGGATCGAACTCGATGAGCAACAAAACGCGGGCAACGCCGACGTGATTTCCAAAACCACAAGCCGGGTCGCCGTGCGCGTCATCCGCACTGATGAAGAAATGGTGATCGCGCGGTCCGTTCGCAAATATCTGGAGGCAACATGAAGACAACCCTCTCACCGTCTGAACTTCGCAAGACCGACGCGTATTGGCGCGCGGCGAACTACTTGTCCATCGGTCAGATTTATCTCTACGACAACCCGCTGCTGAGGCGGCCGCTGCGGCGCGAGCACATCAAGCCGCGGCTGCTCGGCCATTGGGGCACGACGCCGGGGCTGAACTTCATCTACGTCCATCTCAATCGCGTCATCAAGGCGCGCGATTTGAACGTCCTCTACATCACCGGCCCCGGTCACGGCGGACCGGGACTGGTGGCGAACGCCTATTTGGAGGGCACGTACAGCGAAGTGTACCCGAACATCTCGCCGGACGAACCTGGGATGAAGAAGCTGTTCAAACAATTCTCCTTCCCCGGCGGCATTCCGAGCCACGTCGCGCCGGAGACGCCCGGCTCGATCCACGAAGGGGGCGAGTTGGGCTACTCGCTGTCACACGCGTTCGGCGCGGTGTTCGACAATCCGGACCTGATCGCCGCCTGCGTCGTCGGTGACGGCGAAGCCGAGACCGGGCCGTTGGCTACCGGCTGGCACAGCAACAAGTTCCTCAACCCGGTAAGCGACGGCGCGGTGTTGCCGATTTTGCATCTCAACGGCTACAAGATCGCCAATCCCTGTTTCCTCGCGCGCATTCCACACGATGAATTGAAGAAGCTGTTCGAAGGTTACGGCTACAAACCGTATTTTGTCGAAGGTCGCGAGCCGGCGAAGATGCATCAGTTGATGGCGGCGACACTCGACACGGTCACCGCCGAGATCAAACGGATTTGGAAAAAGGCCCGCCAACACGGCGTCCAGGTGCGACCGGCATGGCCGATGATCATTCTGCGCACGCCAAAGGGCTGGACGTGCCCGGCAACGATCGACGGCAAGAAGTGCGAAGACTACTGGCGCGCCCATCAAGTTCCGATGGGTGACATGGACAACCCCGGCCACGTAAAAATCCTCGAACGCTGGATGAAGAGTTACCGGCCTGCGGAGTTGTTCGACAGAACCGGGCGCTTGAAACCGGAACTGGCGGCGCTCGCCCCCACCGGCCACCGCCGCATGAGCGACAATCCGCACGCCAACGGCGGTTTGCTGTTGCGCGACCTGCGGATGCCGGACTTCCGCGATTACGAGGTGAAGACGCCCGCGCCCGGCGCGGCTTCCGCGGAGGCCACGCGGGTAATGGGCCGATTCTTGCGCGACGTGATGAAGCTGAACCTCGACTGCAAGAATTTCCGGCTCTTCAGCCCCGACGAGAACAATTCAAACCGCTGGCAGGATGTGCTCGAAGTCACCAAACGCGCGTGGATGGCGGAACGGCACGATTACGACGACAAGCTCGCGCCGGACGGTCGCGTGATGGAGGTGTTGAGTGAGCACCAATGTCAGGCCTGGCTCGAAGGCTATCTGCTCACGGGGCGGCACGGTTTCTTCAGTTGTTACGAGGCGTTCATTCACATTGTGGACTCGATGTTCAACCAGCACGCCAAGTGGCTCAAGGTCTGCCACGAGATCCCGTGGCGCCGGCCGATTGCATCGCTGAATTATCTGCTCAGCTCGCACGTGTGGCGGCAGGACCACAACGGCTTCTCGCATCAGGACCCCGGTTTCATTGATCACGTCGTGAACAAGAAAGCCTCGGTCGTGCGCGTCTATCTGCCGCCGGACGCGAATTGCCTGCTCTCGGTCACCGACCATTGCCTTCGCAGACGGAACTACGTCAACGTCATCGTGGCCGGAAAGAAACCGGCTCCCGTGTGGCTGACGATGGATCAAGCCATCAAACATTGC
>CAYJNU010000269.1:0-11220 GCA_964371005.1 uncultured Verrucomicrobiota bacterium
GTTCTGCACTGGGCGAGACAATTGTGCCCTCCGTCCGCGCTCGAGCCGCGGGAGTGGGCCGGGGTGGCGTCGGGATCCGAACTGCCGTCCTTCGGGCGTCGGTTCGGGCTTCCGAGGCTTCCTCCCTCCAGCTTTGCCGCGACGGAACGGCTTCAGCGTCCTGCCAATCCTCTGTGGACGATGGCCTGACCGTCGCCGTGGTCGGAATGATCGGCGGCGGCACCGGCGCTTTGGGCGGAGAAGATTCCTCCATCAAACGGCGCAACGTTTCTTCCAGGTTAAATCCGCCTTGCGGCCCGCCCGGCGCGGGCTGCGGTTTGCCCTCCGGTGCCGGGCCGGCTTCCTTTTCCTGGCGGCGTTTCATCAGCCAGTTGGAAATCAAACCAACCACGATGAACACCGCGACCAACCACGGCTGGTCGAACAATCCGGCGGCAAACAATGAATTCATTGGAGCCATCACCAAGGGTTACTTCTTCGCACCGGGCGTTCCGGGTGAGGATGGCTCCGGTCCTTCGCTCGCGATGCTTTCGCGCATGGCGGTATCCGCCTGCACATTCTTGATGCGGTAATAGTCCATGATGCCCATGTGGCCTTTGTCGAAGGCGCGGGCGATGGAAATCGGAATCTGCGCTTCCGCTTCGACCACCCGGGCGCGCATCTCCGAAACGCGGGCCACCATTTCCTGTTCGGTGGCAACGGCGGCGGCGCGTCGGACTTCAGCCTGAGCCTGGGCAATGAGTTTGTTGGCCTCGGCCTGCTCGGCTTGGAGTTTGGCGCCGACATTCTCCCCCACGTCCACGTCCGCGATATCAATGGAGAGAATCTCGAAGGCCGTGTTGCTATCGAGGGCCTTGTCCAGGACAGTCTTCGAAATGCGGTCCGGATTTTCCAGCACCTCCTTGTAGCTGCTCGCCGAACCGATGGTGGACACGATGCCTTCGCCCACCCGGGCGATGATGGTTTCCTCGGTCGCCCCGCCCACGAAGCGGTCGAGATTGGTGCGCACAGTCACACGCGCTTTGGCCCGGATGACGATGCCATCTTTGGCCACGGCATCAATGGTGGTCTTACCCGCACTCGGCGCCGGGCAGTCAATGACCTTGGGGTTGACCGAGGTTTTCACCGCTTCGAGCACGGTCTTGCCCGTCCCTTTCGTGGCGAGGTCAATGGCGCAGGCGCGGTCAAACGGAAGATTGATGGCCGCTTTCTTCGCGGCGATGAGGGCCAGCACCACCATCTGCACGTTCCCGCCCGCGAGGTAGTGCGTGGAAAGATCGTCAATGGTGAGGGGCAGCCCTGATTTCACGGCCGTGATGCGCCCGTCCACGACCATGCCCACGGGCACACTCCGCAATCGCAGCGCGATGAGCTCAGTGAAGGTGACCTTCGCGCCGGAGAACAGGGCGCGGATGTAGATCATGCCGAAGTTGAGGACGAGAATGCCCACCACGAGCAGCACCAGTGCGGCCGCGCCATAAAGCACGAGATTGAGTTGAACCGGCAAACCGAGCACAGCGAGGGTGGTATTCATGAGCCGATGATGTCCCCTTGCGAGAGCTATCACAAGCATATACGACGGGAGGGAGCCCGGACAAACGCCGGACACCGCCGCCGGTTTCGCCGTTGTGATGCCCGGCCTTCGGTCGTAAGCTGCGGCATGAACTTCAGGCAGGTTACGAAGATGCTGCTCGGCTTGGTGTTGCTGGCCCAGCCCACAGCTTTCCCAGCGCAAGCCGATGCGACCACCGCCGCGCCGACCGGGAAAGTCTTCATCGTGCCCATCCGTGAAGACATCATGCCGCCGCTGGTCTATGTGGTCCGGCGCGCCGTGAAGGAAGCCATGGAAGCGAAGGCCGACGCCATCATCTTCGACATGAACACCGATGGCGGCCGTGTGGATGTCACCGAGGAGATCATCGAAATCATCAGCAAGTTCAAAGGCCCCACCGTCACCTACGTCAACGATCGCGCGTTCTCCGCAGGCGCGTTCATCTCCGTCGCGACCCAGAAGATCTACATGGCACCGCAAAGCGTCATTGGCGCGGCGGCACCGATCATGATGTCGCCCGGCGGAACCGGCGTGGAGAAAATGCCCGACACCGTCGAGGCCAAGATGACTTCGGCCATTCGCGCCCTGGTGCGCACGCAGGCCGAAAAGAACGGGCACAACATTGACGTCATCGAAGCGATGATTGACAAGACCAAGGAGTTGGAGATTGATGGCGAGGTTTTGAACAAGGAAGGCAACATCCTCACCCTCACCGACCGCCAGGCCGCCAAGGAATACGGCAACCCACCCGCGCCATTGCTTTCGTCGGGCACGGTGGAGTCGTTGGACGCGTTGATTGAGCGACTGGGTTACGCCGGGGCACAGCGGGTGGAGATCAAACCGACAGGTGCGGAGCAGCTCGGCCTCTGGATCAACACCATCGCGCCGCTCCTGCTCATCGTTGGGATCGTGGGTCTTTACATCGAATTCAAGACTCCGGGTTTTGGCCTGCCCGGGATCATTGGCATTGCGGCCTTCGCGGTTTATTTCCTGGGCGGTTACGTGGCGGGACTTTCCGCCGCCGGCTGGGTGATTGTTTTCGTGTTGGGACTGATTCTGGTCTTGTTGGAGCTGTTGGTCTTCCCGGGCACGTACATCGCCGGCATTAGCGGCGCGGTGTTGATGCTGGTGGCCCTCGTCATGGGTATGGTGGACACGTATCCCGGCACGCCCCTGCTGCCAACCTTTCCCCATTTGCAGGTGCCGCTGCGGGACGTCAGCCTGGCCATCGCCGCCTCGTTTGTTATCGCGCTGGTTCTGGCTTCGCTGCTTCCTAAAACCCCGCTCTATCACCAGCTCGTTTCCCAAACGGCCAGCGGCGTCAGTTCCGTGGCGGCACTGGAGGCGCAGCAGGAGGCGCGCATTGGTCAAATCGGCGTGGCCATCGCCCCATTGTGTCCCGGCGGCAAGGCCCGCTTTGAGGACCAGCTCCTCGATGTCATCACGCGCGGCGAAATGGTGGAAAAAGGCCGGGCGGTGAAAATCATCGGCCGGAGCGGCCCGAATGTGGTGGTGGAGGAAGTTGCCTGAGAGGTACCGACGAACAGGACTGAGTGGGACGAAATCTGCAGGGTGGCGTCGGTAGCGCAGAGTTTGTTTGCGACTTGCGCTAGCGGCCCCAGAAAGCATGGGGCTCGGTGCGCCGTGTAAGAAATGAACCTACGCCTGGAGTGATTTCGGCGGCGCGTGCCTGGCTGGCATCACCAAAACCTTGTCCACCCGATGACGGTCCATGTCGAGCACCTCAAAGACGTAGCCTTGCACCTCGACGGTCTCGCCTTCTTTCGGCACGCGGCCCAAGGTCTTCACCACGAAACCCGCGAGCGTTTGGTATTCGCCATGCGCCTCGCCGCCGAACTTGAAACCGGGCAACGCCTTCTCGACCGATTCCAGATCAATCAGCGCGTCCATCAGCCAGGAACCGTCCTCGCGCTTCTTGGCTTCCGGCTTGGCGCGTTCGCCTTGCGTTGGGAACTCGCCCACCACCGCTTCCATCACGTCATTCAGCGTGACCAGGCCGACCATGCTCCCGAACTCGTCCGTCACCAGCGCGATGTGCTTGCCGCTTTGCTTGAACGTCTCGACGAGCTGCAACACCGTCTGCGACTCCGGCACGATGAGCGGTGGCATCATCAGGTCCTTGAGGTTCACGCCCGCACCAGCCGCGAGGTTTGCGTAAATCGCCTTCACAGACACCGTGCCGACGGTGTGATCGCGATTGCCCTGGTAAACCGGGAAGTGCGAGTGATTGCTCACCACAATCTTGTGCCATACCTGTTCGTGCGGATCGTCCTGATTCAACCAGATGACCTTCGGGCGCGGGGTCATGATTTCACGCACCGGCAACTGATCGAGTTCCAGTGCGCTGTCCACGATTTGGCTTTCCACCTTGTTGAACGCGCCCGCCCGGACTCCCTCCTGCATCATCACGCGCACTTCCTCCTCCGAAACCGTCACTTCCTTCCCCGGTTTGAAACCAAGCACCCGCAGCAGGCCCTCCGTGGACACGCTCAGCAAACTCACGACCGGCCCGGCGGCTTTCGAAAGCCAGTTCATCGGCCGGGCGACCATCATCGCGATGCCTTCCGGGTTGCTCAAACCGAACCGCTTCGGCACGAGTTCACCGATCACCAGCGAGAAATAAGTGATGACGAGCACCACGATGGCGAAGGCGATCTTGTCCGCGTAGGCGGCCAGGGAGGATGCCTGCCCGATCCACCCTGCCAATTCGGTCGCAAGGGTGGCGCCGCCAAAAGCGCCCGCAAAGATTCCCACCAACGTGATGCCGATTTGCACCGTCGAAAGAAAGCGGTTGGGCGACTCGGCGAGCTCCAAAGCCAGCCGCGCCTTCGCGTTGCCCTGGTCGGCGAGTCGCCTCAAGCGCGCTTTCTTCGCGGACACGACGGCAATCTCTGCCATCGCGAACACGCCGTTCGCGATGAGCAGCAGCAGAATGACGGCGGTTTCAAAGGCAATTCGATTCATGCAATGATTCTAGCCAGGGTTGTTCCACCTCGAAAGACTTCAATCCAACCCGGCGAATACCCGACCCGAGCAGGAAATCGCGTGACAGCGACTTCGGCAGCTCCATAATCATCGGCGGCGAACCGAGGCGGTGCATAGGCTTGGGTGCCGTGGAAATGCACACCACCGGGCCGGAACTGGTTTCGACGTGATGCCCGCGTTTTCGCGCATCCCAGAAGCACCCTCCGGTTCTCCAGACGCATACAATGCCGATTTCGGAGATACCAACAAAGCCGCCGAGCCTCCCAGGACGAGCGGGCAGTCCGAGTCACGCCGCCCATCGCCACGATTCCCGCGTCACTTATCCGAGGACCAGCATTCCTACGCCATTCAGGCAACGCGTGCATGAGGTCCGCACAGTCTATCTGCCCGTGATGACGTTCCTGGCCCTGGTTGGGGTAATCTGTCTCATGTGGAAACACTACGTTTCGCCAACAACTATTGTCGCCTCGGAAATGAAGGTCACAGGGGCTACAAATCTGCTCACGGATGTCTTGGGAGGCGGCCGATGAGCGCTCCCGCGCGTCTTGGGGCGTGGCAAGCACACCGGCCCAGGCATCTCCCTTATCGCAGGTTTCCTCGCGCCCTCGCCTAACAACTGCTGACAGTTCACGAAGCACGGCTAGACCTGTCCCGGATGCTGGGTAAACCGCGGTTATCGGACAAGGTAAAGACGCGTCGTCCGCTGAAGTGTTGCTACGTCCGTCCTTTCCCTTCCGCCCGGATCTGCGTCTCGCTCCAGCCAGTCGTGTGATCAAACGGTGCTAATCCGAAGGCATGACCCGCGAAAGGCCACGGCAACAAAGGTGCGCTCAAGTGGTTTCCGGCTGCGCTGGGGAGAAGTCAGTCAGCACGCCTCCCGCCGGTTGACGTTCCCGTCGTCCCGCGATCGGACTGATTTTAGCCGCCTCGCTCAGCATAAGGGGGTAGGCGGCGACCCGTTCTGGGATCGTGAATTCTGCGGCGGTGGCGGGATGGCGTGCGCGGCCAAACCAATGCCGGTGCTCCCGCTTCCAGAGCGCGGCCACGCCTTCGCAGTATTTTGCCGCGCCGCCCTCCCGCAGATTGAAGTTACGGATCATGTCGTGGAACCACCCGGGGAAGCGGTTGTTGAACTTCAGTTCCAGAATCACGCGGTCGCCGAACGGCTGCACATACCGCGGCAGCTTCAAGTCGAAATTCAGGGCGTGGCATGGCGCGATCCGCACCTCCCGGTCCAGGGTCACGCGCACGCCCGGGTCGTTCGGGGCGATGTAGGCTTCGCGGAGATACGTGGTCAATGCCTTTGGCATCGCCTGGAGCTGGCAGGTGAGAGTGAGAAAATGCTCCAGCGCAGCGTGCGCCTTCGCCTGCCGCGAGACGAGCAGAGCTTCCGGCGGAAACTGCCCGGCCAGGATCAACGGCGCGGCCGTTTTTTGGATGCCGCAACGCTGTTTGAGGATGCAAGTCCCCACCCGGCGCTTGGTCTCCAGAAAGACCGGCGTGTCCGGATCAACATCATAAAAGCGCATCCGCAGCTTGAAGCGGTTGCTGTTCGCGTTCGCCCAGTCCTGGAAGGTGTGAAACTGCTTCGAGTCGAGATAAACACTGTTGACGCGGTAGGCGTTGTGAGGCTGGCCAACACCCGCCTCGTCGAGCTCCAGGCGTTCACTGGCGAAAACGCGGATCGCACGCGCCAAGGTTTCGTCCACGACGTATTTGAACTCGAACCGCCGTTGCTGCATTCGATCGTGTGCCATAGGTATCGCAAACTGAATCAGTTTTGGGGAATCCGAGTTGCCGGTGACGTCGCCCCGGCTCCGGCGAGGGAGGAAACGGACGCCGTGGGAGCAGCCGCATCTCCTCGTTCTCCAAGGCCCGGGGTGTTTCCCGCAACCCGGGATCCATTGACGATCGCCGCCCCTTCACCGGGAACATAGTCTGGGCACACGGAGCCCAGGCTCATGATGAATTTAATGCCGTCAGCCACGGACATGTCCAGTTTGACGATCCGCGCTTTCGGCACCAAGACGATGAAGCCGCTGGTGGGGTTGGGCGTGGTAGGCACGAAAACGCTCACCACTTCCTCCCGGGTCTTGCACTGCACCTCTCCGTGCTGGGCGCCAGTGATAAATCCGACCGAGTAAAGACCGGCGCGGGGAAACTCGACCAGCACCACCTGCTGGAACGCCGTGGTCTTGCTGGAGGTAAACGCCTCATTGATCTGCTTGAGCGCGCCGTAGATTTTATTGAGCAGGGGGACGCGCAGCAAAACGTCGTCCGCCATTCGAATCAGTTTCTTGCCGAGATAGTGACGGGCGAATCGCCCAACCAGCGTGACGAGCCCAATCGCCAGCGCCAGGGCCAACAAGCTCCAATACCAGTGCATCGGCCCCTCGCCCCCGCGTTCGTGCGTCCAATCCTTCGGCAGAAAAAAGAGCAGGGCGTCGGTGAAATTGGAGACGGTGCCAAACAACCAAACCACGGCGCCGATGGACAGCAGAGCCGGCAAGACCACCGCCAAGCCGGTCAGGAAATTCGCTTTCCAGTGAGTCACAGGCTTCTTCACCATGGGCCTATTCAGGCCGAGTTCGATGCTCAGGCCGACGCGGCGATTCGCAGAACCGAGTTCAGTCCGCCGAACGGGTTGGGAGCCGTTTCCGGGGCGTGCGGATCGGGCGACCAGTTACAGCCGTCCACCACCAGACAGTACTCGTAAGTGCCGGGCGGCAAGGTGAGGTCTTTGATCCAGCGCCCTTGACCCAGAGCGATCATCGGCGTGGCGCCCGGTCGCCAGTCATTAAAAGTGCCAGCGATGGCGACCGATTCGGCGGTGGGGGAGGCGAATTCAAAGTGAATCCGCTTGGATTCGGGCGTGCCGCCATTGTTCTGGTTACTCCGGTCTGTTTTCGTTCCGTTCTTCATGCTTCGACCTTTCTTTGTTTCCTCATTCTTGCGACGCAAACACGGGGATGGCCGGCCTCAAACCCGTCCGCCGGACGGTGCGCCGGACCAACGGCCGGCCATCAACCGATGTTGGCGGGCCCCCTTGTGGCGGTGTTGCTGACAGGTCTTGCGCAGCTCGATCTGCTTGCACAGGGCGGTGGTAACTTTGCGCCAAACCGCTTCCAGCGTGTGATCGCGAGCTTCGGCATGGATGTCCGGTCCGGGAACGGCCAGCGAGACAAACGCGCGGAAGGCCGGGGCATCGTCCTGCCGCTGTTCGAGCACCACCGCGGCAGCGGTAACCGAAGTGCGGCGTCGCAGCCGTTCGAGCGGTTGCTCCAGCCAATGGCGCAAACGGTCGTTGAGGTTGAGACCGAGAATGTGGAAACGGATTTTCATGGATTGGGTTGAGTTGAGTTCAATGCTGGGAGACGGGAGAGGGAAAGGCGTGACGCGCCGGGTTCGCCCCAAACCCGGGCATGGTGCGCCGCGCCAGCCTGAGGCAATCCCTCTCCCTTCTGGGCATATTCAAACGGCCAAATGATCGCTTGATGCTTCGCCTGCAGCGCCAGCCCCTCCGGTCAGCGAACGCACCACGCGGCACGCGCGACGGCGTCCGCAGCGCGACGACCGACGTGAAGAGCAGATGGAGCAGCATCATCCGAGTTGCTTTTGTTGAACCAGGTCGTTGCCCCGCCGCAGAAGCCCACGCGCCTTGTTTAGCCATCGCCGCGCCCACGCAAATTCAACCGCCAGAATCGCCAGCCCGGCGGGTATCACGATGAAGGCCGGCCCCGGCAGCACGATCAGTGCGATGCCCAAGGCCAATACCGTGCCTCCCACGACCGTTACCGCAATGCGCTTGATGCGTTGCATGGTCGCCCTGGATCCGGTCACTCGTTGATTCCCCAATGCCGGTAAGGAACGCCGCTCGCGAGCGGCGCATAGTGACGAAGCGGCTGCATTGTGCGAAAGTCCTCGCGCCCATCGGCGCTCGTGTTGGGCGGTGGCGGGGCAGACTCGATGAGTTCCGGCGCGGTTGCGTGTTTGACCTGGACCGCCTCGGACGACAAGGCGCTGAGCTCTTTCAAGATGATTGTAGTTTGCATGCCGCCACAATAGCGCGGCGTCGCACTTAGCCTATTACGTCTTTTGGAATGGATTCTTCGGTTTAAGCGAATACCCTGCCCGCGTGGAATTTCTGAACTACCATCATCTGCGATACTTCTGGACGGTCGCCCGGGAGGGCGGCTTGCGGAAGGCGGCGGAGAAACTGCACGTCTCCCAACCCACCATCAGCGCGCAGATTACGGCGCTGGAAGGCGTGCTCGGGGGAAAGCTCTTCCGGCGTGGCGGACGCGCCCTGGCGCTGACTGAGGCCGGCCAGCATGTGTTCGTCTATGCGGAGGAGATTTTCTCCATCGGTCAGGACCTGTTGAACTCGATGAAGCAACGACCCACATCGCGTCCGTTGCGACTGCGTCTCGGCGTGGCCGACGCGCTGCCCAAACTGATTACCTACAAGATCATTGAGCCGGTGTTTCGCCTGCCCCAACCGGTGCAAGTGTCCTGCTGGGAAACCAAAGTCTCGGACATGCTGGTCGAACTGACGGCGTATCGGCTGGACCTCGTGTTGGCGGATGAACCGGCATCCAGTGGAGTTACCACCAAGGTGTTTAACCATTTGCTGGGCGAATGCGGCGTGACGTTCTGTGCGGAACCACGGCTGGCCGCGAAGCTGCGGCGCGGGTTTCCCAAGTCGCTGAATGGAGCGCCGGCGCTCCTGCCCATGTCCAACAGCGGGTTGCGCCGTTCGCTGGAAAAGTGGTTTCAGGCCACCGGCGTGCGTCCCCAGTTGGTCGGAGAAATCGAAGATCCTGCTTTGGTAAACATCCTTGCGCTCCAGGGCTTGGGCTTCATGACGGTGCCGACGGTTGTCGTGGAAGAAACCGTCCGGCGGTTTGGGTTTCGCGCGATTGGGCAAACGGATGATTGCCAGCAGCAATTCTACGCGATCACTCCCGAGCGCAAGCTCACACATCCTGCCGTAGTTGCCATCACTTCAGATGCGCGCGGACGGTTGCTCGCCCGGAAGTGAATGGAGTCCTGGAATCCTCGCGGAACACTCACAAACATTCGTCCACCCTGTTCATGGCTTAGTGCAGCAGCCAGAAGAACACCACCGCCACGGCGGTGGGTGGCAGCGCGCCCAAGAACAGCCCCATCGGACTGATCCCTTCGCCCTCGAACATTCGCGGTCTATTTCCTGGGCGGTTACGTGGCCAGACTTTCCGCTGCTGGCTGGGTCATTGTATATTCGTGTTAGGACAGATTCTGGTCTTGTTGGAACTGTTGGTCTTCCCGGGCACTTACATCGCCGGCGTTAGCGGCGCGGTGTTGATGCTCGTGGCCCTGGTCATGGGGATGGTGGACACGTATCCTGGCACGCCCGCTTTGCCCTCGTTCCCGCAATTGCAGTTGCCCCTGCGGGACATCAGCCTGGCCATCGCCATCTCGTTCATTCTCGCGCTGGTCTTGGCACGGTTTTTCCCGAAGACCCCGCTCTATCACCAGCTCGTTTCCCAAACAACCAGCGGCGTCAGTTCTGTGGCGGCACTGGAGGCGCAACAGGAGGCGCGCATCGGCCAGATCGGCGTTGCCATCGCCCCATTGTGTCCCGGCGGCAAGGCCCTCTTTGAGGACCAGCTCCTCGACGAAATCACGCGCGGCGAAATGGTCGCGAAAGGGCGGCCGGTGAGAATCATCGGGCGCACCGGCCCGACTGCGGTGGTGGCAGAGATCGGTTGAGACGATGCCGTGCGACGGAGGAAAAGAAAACCTCCGCCGGTCGAAGCAATCGAACCGCCTCCTCGGAAACGTCAAGCGCGCTCCTGGAATCCTGGCGTTCACTCGCCCCGCGCCTGATACCAGCCGCGCGATTGATTGCAGATGCGACAGACCGAGAGCATCACGGGCACCTCTACCAACACGCCAACCACCGTGGCCAGCGCCGCGCCCGAGCCGGGACCAAAGAGCGTGATCGCCACCGCCACCGCCAACTCGAAGAAGTTGCTCGCACCGATGAGTGCCCCCGGCGAAGCGACGTTGTGCGGCACGCGCAGCCAACGCATCAGCAGGTAGGCGAGCGACGAATTGAAATAGACCTGGAGCGTGATCGGCACGGCGAGTAGCAACACAGCAAACCAACGTGTCGTGAGGTTCTCCGCCTGAAACGCAAAGATCAGCACGAGTGTCAGCAGCAACGCGAAGATCGTCACCGGATGGAACAGGGGCAGAAACCTCTGCTCGAACCAGTCTTTGCCAAGCGACTTGAGCAGCAACGTCCGCGTCAGCCAGCCGGCCGCCAGGGGAATTACGATGAACACCACGACCGACGTGATGAGCACCTTGCTCGGCACGACGACATTGGCCACGCCGCACAGGAACATCACGATCGGGGCGAACGCGACCAGCATGATCAGATCGTTCACCGCCACCTGCACCAGCGTATAAACGGGGTCGCCGTCGGTGAGGTAGCTCCAAACGAACACCATCGCCGTGCAAGGGGCGGCGGCAAGAATGATGAGGCCCGCCGTGTATTCCTTCGCCAGCTCCGGCGTAATCCACGCTGCGAAGGCATGTTGCATAAACACCCACGCCAGCAACGCCATGCTGAAGGGTTTCACCAACCAGTTGACAAACAGCGTCACAGCCAGCCC
>CAYJNU010000270.1:0-11190 GCA_964371005.1 uncultured Verrucomicrobiota bacterium
GGGCTGATCGAGTATCGGAGCGGGACGATGGTGTTTGATCCGGCGCTGGCGATGTCGGGGACGGCGAGCAACTGGGTGAGCGGGTCGGTTTCCTTCTCCGGGGTGGTGAACCTGCCGCACTTCGAGCTGGTGTCGGGTGCCTTGGGCGGGACCTTCACGAACGCGGGGTTGCTGCGGTGGACGGGGGGCGTGTTGAACAACGGGACGATCACGATTGGGCCGGCGGGCGAGTTGCGGCTGGAAGGGGACGCGGAGAAGCGTTTTGGGGCGATGCTGCTGCAAAATTACGGTCGGGTGACGTGGGGCGGGGCGGGGCGGCTGGTGTGCAATGTGACCTGGGGCGGTTGGACGACGATCTCGAATCAGGCGGGGGGCGTATTTGAAGTGGCCACCGACGCGCCGGTGGAGACGGAGAGCGGGTCGTATGCGGGGACGTTTCTGCTGGAGAACCTGGGGACGGTGGTGAAGACGGGCGGAATGGGGACCAATGTGATCAGCGGGGTGGTGTTCAACCAGCGGGGGCTGGTGGACGTGCAGAGCGGGAGTCTGGAGCTGGCGTGTCAGAGTGTGCAGGCGGGAGAGGTGCGAGTGCCGGCGGGGTCGCGGCTGGTATTCAACGGGGGGACACACCAGTTGACGGGCAACGGGTATTTCAACGCGGCGGCTGGGGGGCTGATCGAGTATCGGAGCGGGACGATGGTGTTTGATCCGGCGCTGGCGATGTCGGGGACGGCGAGCAACTGGGTGAGCGGGTCGGTTTCCTTCTCCGGGGTGGTGAACCTGCCGCACTTCGAGCTGGTGTCGGGTGCCTTGGGCGGGACCTTCACGAACGCGGGGTTGCTGCGGTGGACGGGGGGCGTGTTGAACAACGGGACGATCACGATTGGGCCGGCGGGCGAGTTGCGGCTGGAAGGGGACGCGGAGAAGCGTTTTGGGGCGATGCTGCTGCAAAATTACGGTCGGGTGACGTGGGGCGGGGCGGGGCGGCTGGTGTGCAATGTGACCTGGGGCGGTTGGACGACGATCTCGAATCAGGCGGGGGGCGTATTTGAAGTGGCCACCGACGCGCCGGTGGAGACGGAGAGCGGGTCGTATGCGGGGACGTTTCTGCTGGAGAACCTGGGGACGGTGGTGAAGACGGGCGGAGCGGGGACCAATGTGATCAGCGGCCTGGTGTTCAACCAGCGGGGGTTGGTGGACCTGCAGAGTGGGAGTCTGGAACTGGCGTGTCAGAGTGTGCAGGCGGGGGAGGTGCGAGTGCCGGCGGGGGCACGGCTGACGTTCAACGGAGGCAACCACCAGTTCACGACCAACGGGTATCTCAATGCGGCGGCTGGCGGGCTGATCGAGTATCGGAGCGGGACGATGGTGTTTGATCCGGCGCTGGCGATGTCGGGGACGGCGAGCAACTGGGTGAGCGGGTCGGTTTCCTTCTCCGGGGTGGTGAACCTGCCGCACTTCGAGCTGGTGTCGGGTGCCTTGGGCGGGACCTTCACGAACGCGGGGTTGCTGCGGTGGACGGGGGGCGTGTTGAACAACGGGACGATCACGATTGGGCCGGCGGGCGAGTTGCGGCTGGAAGGGGACGCGGAGAAGCGTTTTGGGGCGATGCTGCTGCAAAATTACGGTCGGGTGACGTGGGGCGGGGCGGGGCGGCTGGTGTGCAATGTGACCTGGGGCGGTTGGACGACGATCTCGAATCAGGCGGGGGGCGTATTTGAAGTGGCCACCGACGCGCCGGTGGAGACGGAGAGCGGGTCGTATGCGGGGACGTTTCTGCTGGAGAACCTGGGGACGGTGGTGAAGACGGGCGGAATGGGGACCAATGTGATCAGCGGGGTGGTGTTCAACCAGCGGGGGCTGGTGGACGTGCAGAGCGGGAGTCTGGAGCTGGCGTGTCAGAGTGTGCAGGCGGGAGAGGTGCGAGTGCCGGCGGGGTCGCGGCTGGTATTCAACGGGGGGACACACCAGTTGACGGGCAACGGGTATTTCAACGCGGCGGCTGGGGGGCTGATCGAGTATCGGAGCGGGACGATGGTGTTTGATCCGGCGCTGGCGATGTCGGGGACGGCGAGCAACTGGGTGAGCGGGTCGGTTTCCTTCTCCGGGGTGGTGAACCTGCCGCACTTCGAGCTGGTGTCGGGTGCCTTGGGCGGGACCTTCACGAACGCGGGGTTGCTGCGGTGGACGGGGGGCGTGTTGAACAACGGGACGATCACGATTGGGCCGGCGGGCGAGTTGCGGCTGGAAGGGGACGCGGAGAAGCGTTTTGGGGCGATGCTGCTGCAAAATTACGGTCGGGTGACGTGGGGCGGGGCGGGGCGGCTGGTGTGCAATGTGACCTGGGGCGGTTGGACGACGATCTCGAATCAGGCGGGGGGCGTATTTGAAGTGGCCACCGACGCGCCGGTGGAGACGGAGAGCGGGTCGTATGCGGGGACGTTTCTGCTGGAGAACCTGGGGACGGTGGTGAAGACGGGCGGAGCGGGGACCAATGTGATCAGCGGCCTGGTGTTCTACAACCGCAGTCTTTTGGAAGTGCAATCCGGGGCGATTCGGTTCGCGGGCAACCTTACACTCCAGCAGGGCAGCGTTTGCTCCGTCGTGCTGGGCGGCACCACCCCTGGCATGCAGTTCGGCCACTTCCAGGTGGACGGCACGGCCACGCTGGCCGGGACGATCTCGGTGCGTTTAACCAACGGCTTCGTCCCGGAAATCGGCCAGATGTTCGGGGTTTTGCAGGCGAGCACGCGCAACGGCACGTTTGACAACACCGGGTTGTCGTACTTGAGCGAGGGGCTGGGTTTCCTGTCTCTCTACGACTCCTCGGGATTGAGCATCCAAGTGCAGCGCAACGTCACCGCCTGGCCGCTGGGGATGCAGGACGGTCAATTCCATCTGCTGGTTTCAGGAAACGTGAATTCCACCTACGCCGTCCAGGCTAGCGGTGACATGACAAGCTGGACGAATCTCCTGATCACCAACCTCACCGTGTCTTCGTTCGAGTATGTGGACCCGGACACCAACGCGTATCCGCAGCGCTTCTACCGGGTGATTCCAGTCAATTGATCTTCGACCTGGTGCCAATCGCTCACAACCAAAGACTCACACAGATCATGAACATCAAACAAACACTGCTCACTGCGTTCGCATTGACGCTGCCCCTGGCAGGCGCGAACGCCCAGTGCCTCCACGAATCTGAACATTGCGGCGTGGGAGTTACTCTTCGCGCATGGGCACGCTCTACTACGGCGAAAAACTCGACATCCTTCGCCGCTATTTCAAGGACGAGACCGTGGACTTCGTTTACCTCAATCCGCGCGCGTTTCCCTCGTTCGCATCATCTGTGAACCCCCCACGTGCCGCCTGCTACTTGGGCGCAGGCTGGGGGTGTCAACGTCCAAGGACACGGTAGAACGAGCGGGCGTTGGTTCGCATGAGGGAAAGGCTTTGGTTTGTGGTCGCCGGGCCTTCGTTCTCCCAGATTCCGTCCGTCAGGTTGGTGGTTCGCTGAACCTGATACGGCCCCAGGCCGCCGCTCCATCGCAGGATCAGCGTATCTGCCTGGGAGGTGCCGTCCAAACGGATGGGGTCGCCCGGGTTCACAGTCAGAGTCGCTGATCTGCTGGTGGCGCTGCCGCCGCTGTTGCTGACGAGGACGTCGTACTTGCCCGCGTCACTGGAAGTTACGGCGGAGAAATTGAGCGTGTCACCAGCCTGGCCGCCGAAAGGCACACCGTTCTTGCGCCATTGATACGTGAACGGAGCGTCGCCAAGAGCCGATACGCTGAAGCCCACATTTGCGCCTTCCGTCACGATCTGGCTCTGTGGCTGGGCGGTAATGGCGGGACTCACCACGCTGCCCAACAGTGTCAGCCGTAGATCGAAGGTGAGGTCACTGCTGCTAAGGCTTGATTGGTGGACCTCCGCAGCAATGAGATTGGTGCCGATCCGCAGCGCGCTCATTGGAAAGTTGGTCGTCTGCCATTCGGTGCCGTTGTCGGCACAGTTCGATCCCAATTGATCGTAGGCGATTGGCCCTCCGGGCAGATTGTTGCGGTAAACCTCCACGCCGTTGATGTAAACGATCACGCTGTCGTCACGCAGGACTTCGAGAAGGACATTAGTCATGCCCGTCAGGGAGGTGACATTGAGCGGCTTCCGGAAGTAGTAAGCGGGGTATTTGCTGCTGGAGTTGCCGCCAAAACTCAGGACCGTGGCATAACCGGCGTTGCCTGGATCCTTAAATCCCAGCTTGCCGGAGCCGCTCGACCAGGAGCTGTCGTTGAAGGCGGACGTGTTCCATGTGGCATCCTGAGCAACCCCGTTGTCGAGGTAGCGCCATGTATCGCTGGCTGGTACCAGCACGGGATTCACGACAACACCCTGGACATACACGGTAACCGAGACGGGTTGACTTGAGTCGCCCCCGTCGTCCCGAGCCACCGCGCTCAAAGTCCGATCACCGCTGGTTTGGGGTGTCCAACTGAAACTGAAAGGCGATGTCGTGATGGTGGTGAGCAACAGGCCATTCTCATAGAAATCCAGTGCCGCAACGGTGCCGTCGGAATCTGAAGCGGTCGCCGAGATGGGCACGCTCGCCCCAGTTCTGAAGATCGCCCCCGCAGCGGGCGAAGTAATGGTCACGACGGGCGGTTGGGTGGTGACGGTGATGCTTACTGCGTCAGAAAGTGCCACGCCGCCGCCGTCATCTACAGCGCGAGCCTTGAGGAAATGCACGCCGGCGGGAGGATTCATCCAGGTGAATGAAAAAGGCGGGGCCGAACTGCTGCCGATTTGATTGTTCCCGTCGTAGAATTCAACCGTCGCTACAGAGCCATCCGAATCGTTCGCGCTCGCAAGCAGCGGGACGCCGTTGTTGCGGCTGAAGACAGCGCCGTTGGAGGGCGACGTGAGACTAACCGACGGAAGGAGGTTGGCGACATTGGCCCGTCCCGCTGAAGGCGCGCCGGCAATCCAGTTGGTCGGCTCATCGCCGAAGGAGGCGAGTGCCAGACGCTGCAGCGAGTTGCCTGAGCCATCGGCCTGCGATGGCCATGCGAGGTTATCCCCATAATGGATTCGTTCAGCCGTGATGTAGGGAATGAAAACGTTCGTGGTCAGGTCCGGTTTGTCCGGCCATTTCAACTCGATCGCGTCGGCGCTGTTGTCCAGTTTGCCGGACCAGGGTCCGTAAACCGGGACGGTCGGTGCGATCGCGTAGAGTGCGCGGAAGGCGGCGAGCTGCACGGTGTTCGTCGTTGGGTCGAAGCCTACAATGAGCAGGCGTGCGCCAGCCGCCAGGGCTTGGTTGGTGGGGAAGTCAAAATCCACCGCGTTGCGCAGTCGCCAGGTGTTGGTGCGCGCGGCGTTGCCATAGCCCGGCTCGCTGGTGAACACGCAGTAGAGGGGGACATTTGTTGCCGCGATGTTCTCCAACTCGATGAACTCGTTCAGCTCATTGTCCACCCCGTTGGTGAAGTCTGGCGGGTGATACATGATCTCAGAGACGACGATCGGGCCGACCCGCGGGGCCGCGTTGTTCGTGCCGAGCGTCTTGGCACTCTGGAGCACAAACATCTCGCTACCCTGGCTATTGAGGTGGCGGCCCAAGCTTACGCCGTTGGGCGTCTCGCCAAACTCGAACCCATGCACGTAGCCGGTCAGGTTCGTGTCGGCATCGCCGCTGAACAGGTAGGCGGATTCGCCATACTCGGAGAGCTGAAAACCGCTGCCGCCCACGCCGAACTGGTTCGCGTTGAACACCAGATACCCACCCGCCGGAAGCTGCGTGCCGCTCATGATGCGATACTTCTTTGGCGCGTAGAAGTCGTCGGTGAGAAACCAGCCGCCGATGTTGACGTTGGTCGTGCCGGGGTTACACAACTCGAGGGCGTCCACGTCCGGCAGGTCCGTGTGTGCGAGCACTTCGTTGATCACAATCGGCGCCATGGTCAGCAGTATATTGGGGGCGCCCGGGGAGCCGTCGAGCGTGCCGCTTGCCTGCCAACTCGCTGCTTCGTCCCAAGCATACCACGGCGCATTCTCATCGCGGATCACGAGTGAGAATCCCAAGCCGTCGGTGAGGCGGTACCAGGTGTTGTTGTAGGAAAACTCCAGGACCTTCTCACCCACGGCATCGTCCAGACGCAGCGTCTCTCCGTCGCTGTCGAGGGCGCCGGCAAATTCACCCGCTATCAAAAAGCCAGCGCCGTAGCGTGCGGCAAACGCGGCTTGGTTACGGACAAGCAGGACCCGCTGCCCAGGCAGGAGCTGGGTAACCGCGCTGCCAGTGAAGTTGAACACGATCCCGCTGGAGAACCGGACGTTGCCAAGGGCCAAGGGCACACTGGTCGAAGTGTTTTTGAGTTCAATGTATTCAAACTGCTGCGCATCGTTGGCAATGGCCGGAGCGGGCGAAGGGTTATACATGATTTCCGTAATGCGCAGATAGCGTTGTACCGCCGAAGGCGCGCCCGCGAAACCATTGGTGGCTACCAACCGGCCAAGCTCGTCCGTCAGCATGAGATTCTCACCCCATGCATTGAGGTGACCGTTGGCGCCACCCTGCACAAAGAGGCCCATCCCGCCGTGCGGGGGGAGGGTGCGATGGCGGAACGCCAGCGAGTTGGGACTGACGAAGAGCGCGGTTCGTGCCGGAATGACGGTGCCGGGCTGCAACTTGTGACGGAGGCCACCTTCGAGTTTCCAGCCGGAAACGTCCACGGCAAAACCATTGGCGTTGGTCAGGCAGACGTATTCTTCATCCTGGTTGCCGGACGCGGGATTGTAGTCCCACCCGAGGATCGAAATGACGGCGTTCGTCGGCTGAGCGAGCGGGATGCCAGTGTTTTGGGTCTTGCTGATGCCGATGGCCAGGGTAGTGTTCGTGACGCTGTGCTTGCCGTAGAAATGCTGCCGGCGTTTGACGATGAAATCGTTGATCAGGCTGTTGACGCCGTTGGCCGGCGTGATCCCTGGATCGAAATTGCACTGTCCGCCGTTGCCCGGCCAACCCCACCAATTGCGGTCGCGCAGGGCTTCTTCGGCGATGAGATCGCGCCAGGCGAGCACCTTGGCCTCGAGCGGAAGCGCATTGGCTGGCGTGCCAGGCGGTTTCACCCAAGTGTCAAGAAACGTGCGCATCCGTCGGAGGAACATTTCGCGGGTCTGAGGCACTTGAAAGATGGCGTCGTACATGCGGTTCCAGCTTCCACCGCCGCTGGAAGGAATTGCTTGTGAGGAACCATAGAGCGGGAAGCTCTTCAGGTTGTCGTTGGTCACCTGAATGCCATTGTATTCCCAGGAATCCATGAAGGCCGCGCCCAGCGAAAGATTCATGTCGAAGGGTACAATCCGCCAGAGGTCGTCGCCGTCATTGTCGTGATAAACGCTCATGTTGGCCCAGACGTCGTCGTTCTCATGGACGAAGCGCGCAACGACGAGGTAGTTGATCACTTCCGGCAAATCGAGGCGGTCCAACATGTTGGTCAACCGCTGGCCGGTCGTGAGCGATTCGGCGATGCTGTTGGCCAGGGTCAAATAATCTGTGTTGCCCTCCCACTTGCGGGTCTTCTTCTCGAAACCGCCAGTGCTGAATCCACCGGGCTGGATTGTGCCCGCGGCGTTGTAAAGCGCCCCGTTGGGGTCGTAGCCGAGGCGGCTCAACAGTTCTTCGCCGTGGACGTCGTTGTGATTGGCCAATTGGTAAAACGCGCCGTTGAGCTGCAACCGCCACGGCTCGTAAAACGGTGCCGGCGCCCCCGTGACGTCACAAAGCCAGAAACTCAGCCCCTGCCGCATGTAGGCCGGGTCCGGATAATCGGCCGTGAAGGAGGTCTTGCGAAGGCGACCACCCGGACCGGGATGACGGAAGGGATGCTCCTTGTTGAACTCGAGGCGATGCGATTTTTTGTAGTAGCCTGCGGTTGAGTTGCCCCGCAGCGACATGTAGATGTTGTCATAGAATTCCCCGCCGTAGAAGGCCGAGACGCGCCCGCCCGCCTGCGAGTCTGCACCGATTAGCGAGGTGCCTCCGCCCGGGCCGGTGCCCGGCTGAAGCACACTTGCCGGTGCGAAAAGATGGAGCACCGGCAGCTTGCTGGTCACGTAATCCGGCTGGATGACCGTGCCGAGATACTCCGCTGTGTCCGTTGAGCTCTCGAACAACGGCCAGCGCGAGATGCGTCCCTCCGAATCCGCAGCCGTGAAATACCAACGCACCATCTGACCCGCTGCGTAGTTCGAGGCGGGGATGACCGCGCCATAGACCCCGTCGCCTGCAGCGCCGTCGCCGTGCTGACCGTCGTCTACTAACGTCGTGCGGTTTGTGACGCCGAACATGACCCGCCAGTTCAAAGTGATGTTCGTGATGGGTGCGAAGGCTTGTGTCACTTTGCACGTGACCGTGAGACTCTGGGTGGCAGCCGGCGTGTTGGGAGAGTGGCCCGCAAAGGTGAGGATCGGTCCGAGGTCCCTCGTTCCGACGCCGTTGAGGCTGGCTGGCGAAGGTTCAACGAAATACCGGCTCTCCACCTGGTAAGCGACACCACTGAGTTCCAGTTCAGCGAGGGCGAGGAAATCGTCGTCAGCCGCGTCGATGTTGAGGCCTTGAATGGCGAGTGTGTTGCTGCCGGTTACCAGTGCATCGCGGAAGCTGGTCAGGTCGAACTCGGCGAACTGAGTGGCATTGCCTGGAGAGTTGACCGCGGTGGCGGTCGAATTCCATTCCGGGTCCAAGGGCGAGTTGGCGGACGCGGCGGGTATCCCGTTGAGCCAAGCTGCAAATCCATCATCGTATTTCATCCGCAACGTGATCTGGTCGGGCAGCGTCGTGTTTGCGAAGGTGAAGGGCAGACGAAGATAGGCTGAGGCATTCACGTTCTGCATCGCGCCGCCGACGTCGGTCTTGATCAGATTGGAATAGTGGACGACTGCCGTGGTGGCGGCGGCGAACCTTTGGGCTACTTCCTCTGTCGTCAGGGCGCGGTTGTGAAAGGCGACCTCGTCCAAGTCGCCATTGTAGAAGAACGAGCCAATGCCGTTGCCGGTGGCGCCGAGTCGCAGGGGGGAACTGGCGTTAGGGACAAAGGCCGCACTAATCCCGACCGACGCCACGCTCGTGCCGTTCACGAATAACTGCGCATTCACCCCATCGTACACCCCGACAATGTGCTGCCACACGCCAACCTGAACCGTGCCGCCGATGGCGGTGGCAATGTAGGTGGCCGAGTTGCGGCCGAGTCTGAATTCCCACTGGCCGCTCGCATTCTCGTAGAACAGCCAACCGCGCCGACTGGATGTGCCCCAGGTAATGGCGGACAAGGGGCAGATGTAAGTGGTCGGAGTCGCCGCGGGTTTGGCCCAAAACTCGACGGTGAAGGGACCGCTTGGATTCAGGCTCGCGCTGTAAGGCACATCAACCCTGCTGTCATTCCCGTTGAAACGAGCGGCGCGATTCGTAGGATCGAAGCCGGGGAAGGTGGGAGGTTGGACTCCGGGCAACGCGGACGCCACCCCGCCCAGGAACTGGCCGTCGGCCGCGGTGCCAAGTGAGCCGAGATTGACAGCGGGTGCGGTCGTCACCGACTCGTTCAACCGCCAATAGCCGAGCGGCGTATCTGCAAGCAGGTCTTCGGGAAAACTTGCAGCGCTCCCGCCTCCGCCGGTGCCAAAACCGATGCCGTTCGTGGCCACGGCCCAGGAGGCATGATTGAAGTTGTTCGAGGTCCACGCCTGACCAAGACTCGCATCCAGCGGGATCCTCACCCGGCCGACCGAGCCGGTGGTGATCGCAGTCTGCGCAAAGACCTGGGCACTCGGACCGAACGAGACGTCCGGCATTTGTGGTGGGTAATCAGGCGAGAACTGCGTGGCGATGCTGCCGTCAGGACGGACCAGCGCGAGGTATTCGCCGGCAGCGTCGAGCTTGAAGTTGGTGTGCAACACTGCACCGGCTGCGCGGCGGTCACGATTCGAGGCAAAAACCACCAAGTAGCCTTTCGACGGGAGGTTCGCGCTTGGGAATTGCCATTTCGTGAGGTTGCCTGCCGAGTCGGTCAAGTGCCAGCCGTAGAGATTCACCGTGGCTTGGCTGGAGTTGTGAATCTCAATCCAGTCTTCGTATTCGCCATAATCATCCGCCAGCGTTCGGCTGTTGCTGGCCATGAACTCGGTGATTTGAACCTGGGCGGAGGCCGGTCGTGCCAGCATACCCAACAAAAGACAGAAAGCAGCGAGAGCGAGTCTCAATTTCATCGATGTTCGATCACGATTGCGAAACATTACAACATACTGCCGAACCGCGCTCCCGTGACCGCATCTGCTGGTGTCCAAGGGACTTTGGCGCTGCCCGATTGACCGAGTCTTTCCGCACCCTTGAGGGTGTAATCCCCAGCCGTGGCCAATGTACACATCCCCGCCACCAAAGCCATACCACAAATTGGCGAGTAGCTGGTTCTTCTTCGTTCACAGTCCGAAACCCTGGTGAGGATATGGAAGGCGCACGAGTTGAAACCCACGGCGCACCGGTGAAGGCATGACTTGAGCCCGGTGGATGCTGGTGGCACGCTCCGGGCGTCGTGATGGTCGAGATGATTCGTTCTATGTCCGGCAACGCGGCGCTGTGGGCCGCGTGCTGGTTGCTCAGTGCCGCACTCGGAAGCGCAAGGGCGGCGGAGCGTGCAAACCCGGCGGCGAATCTGGTGTTCCGCTCGTGGGATACCACCGCGGGTCTTCCGCAGAATTCCGTCACGGCAATCACGCAAAGCCGCGATGGTTATTTGTGGCTGGGCACACGTGACGGCCTGGCCCGCTTTGACGGCGTGCGCTTCCAGATCTTCGGTCTGGAGGAAGGGTTGCAGAGCGTGGACATCCAGGCGGTGCTTGAGGATCGGCAGGGCACGCTTTGGATCGGTTCCTACGGAGGCGGACTGGCCAAGTGGAGCGGGGATCGTTTCGAGGTTGTGCCGGCGGCCACACGCAGTGCGGGAAGTGACATCGTGACGGCCCTGGCCGAGGATTCGACGGGACGGCTCTGGGTGGGGACTCGGGCAGGGTTACGGTTTCTGCAGCACGGCCGCTTGGTGGAAGATCTGACGCTTGGCAAGGTGGCCTCGGCTCCCGTTCGGGCGTTGGTGGGGAGCCGTCGCGGCGGGATGTGGATCGCGACTTCAGTTGAAGGGCTTCACG
>CAYJNU010000271.1:0-11081 GCA_964371005.1 uncultured Verrucomicrobiota bacterium
CCCTCTGGGTGACCGTATTCGTGCCCATCGTCGCAGTGAACGTGACATCGAATGGCTGCCTGTTTGTGGCATCCGCCGCAAACCGAAAGACCCCGGAAGCAGGATCAAAACTCGCCCCCCCGACGGGCGGATTCACGGTCATGGCCAGGGTTGCGCCCGCTCCCAATTCGTCGCTCCGCACGCGAAACTCGGCAGGCGATCCCTGGTAAACGCTTCGAATAGGAATCTCGCCAATGTTCAGACTCGCCACCGGAGTGTAGGTGGCCGTGTTGGTGATGGCGTGACTCCCAATCACCCGAACTTCCACTGCCGCCGGGCTCTTCCAGCCCGCCACGGGTTTGAACTCGACCAAGCGGGTGCCGACCTCAACATTCGTCGCTGACTGTCCCGAGGCCAGCCACTCCCCATTGCCGACGCGCCACTTGGCACCGCCGGCAGCGCTTTCCGGCGGCCCAAGCTGCACCGTCACCGTGCCGCTCATGGGTGGGGGAAAGATGGCGGTACCCTTAACGATGCAATGGTTTATAGCATCGATTACGTACACGTTAAACGCGTTATCCACAGCAATGCCCGCGGCCTGCCCGAAGCCGGCTGCTGGGCCGGGGCCGTCGTCATGACCAATCGTGGTCAGCTCACCCGCGCTCGTCATTCTGCGAATTGCGTACTTGTAGCTGAAGTCTTCCTGGAATTCTTCGTCCGTCACAAACACATTTCCCACCTTGTCCACCGCCATCCCACCTAGATACCCAAATTGACGCCAGCCATAATTCATAGGTATCTCCACAGTCGTCACCAAGGCACCCGGCGACACCTTGCGAAGTTTGCTCGCACCGCCATAGGTGTCGGCCACCCAGAGGTTGCCCAGCTTGTCCACCGCCACATGAGTGGGCCCCCCGAATCTGGCGGCGCTGCCCGTGCCATCTCTGAATTCACTGACCTCCCACGGATCCCCTGCGAGAGTCGTTACCACGCCCTCGGGCGTCACCTTGCGGATGTCTCCGCCATAGGGGGGGAATGCCCATTCTGCCACATAGACATTACCTGCGCTGTCCGTCGCAACACCCCCTAGAAAAAGGAAATAAGCGGCGTTGCCCACGCCATCCGCGTGACCGGGAGTGCCATTACCTGCCAGCGTTGATACCACCCCCTCCGGCGTTACCTTGCGGATCGTGTAGTTACCTGAATCCGCTACATAGACGTTGCCAGCGGGGTCCACCGCCACTCTTGTTGGCCCGGCAAACTGGGCCAGATTCCCTGTTCCGTCGTTGGTGCCGGGCGTCCATGGACTGCCCGCAAGAGTCGTCACCACGCCCTCCGGCGTTACTTTGCGAATGGTGAAGTTACCGGAATCTGCCACGTAAAGATTGCCGGCGCCATCCACTGTGACGCCTGATGGAGAACTAAACCGTGCCGCGCTACCACTGCCATCTGTCCAGCCATTCTCGCCGGGCTGGCCAACGAAGTTGGTCCAGGCGTATTTTGGGCCAGCCTCCAATGGCATCACGGTGTCCAGTAGCGCCGCCGCAAGAACGGCAAGTGGCCACATCAAAAGTCGCCGCCGCGAAAGTTGCAGGGATAAGTAGGTCGTGCGTTTCATGGACCATGATTGCGTGAGAGTGTGGTTTGTCCGGGACTCAGCGAGTCCAGAATCTCTCCGGCGGCATGGCGAACGCCGGCATTCAGATGGGCCGTTTCCGTTCATGAGTCGTCCGTCTTTCTGTCACGCTGTCACGCCTAATGTGCCGCCAACTCATCGGGCGTTTTTGATCAGGCGGTTCAGCATTGTTGTTCATGTTCGCAAAACTAAGCTGGACAATGGAACCGTCTATTCACATGAAAGTAGTAATCCGCGGGCTTTGGGTGGGGCGGCCTACTACTTTCATGTGAGGCGGGAGGTTAAAAGGGGACTCAATCGAGACAATTCAGCCGGAGCGCGACCGGTCTCCGGTCGCAGCAGGTCCAAGGATTCGGGAGACGCCGGCTTCCCTTCGCGATGAACACTGGCAAGGCAGCCCGCCGAAAAGTGACTGCGGACGCCGCTACCGGTTCCGGGGCGAAAGCCCGTCTGGTTGTGCTGCGACCTGGGACCGGTCGCGGTCCGCGCCTCCTTGGAACGCGCCCGTGCTTCTGCGGCGCACTCCCGTAAGGCGCACCCCAGAACAGTGAGCGCGGACAACGCCACCGTTCCGAGGCGAAAGCTTGGCTGGTCGTGCTGCGACCGGGGACCGGTCGCGGGCCGATTGCATTTCAACCCGTGCCGCTTGTTTACAACTGCGCGAAACTGTGAAATATACAGGCCATGCTCCCGCGGGAATGTCACGGTCTGGCGTGTGGCCCACGCCTGGGCTGGCGCATTTCCACACTGCGCATGGGTCTTGCGGCGGTTGTTTTCCTTTGTCTGAGTTCGCTCGCCATGGTGGACGCCGCCCCATCGCTTCGCCCGGCGATCACGAATGGCCTCGTGCATTACTGGCCGGACCTGTGGAATGCGCGGGATGAAGTCACCGGCGGGGAGGGCGTGGTGATGGCGTTGCTGCCGGAGGTTGCTTCAGGAGACGGGATGCCCATTGAATTCGGCCACCGGACGGGCTGGGTTCAATTGCGCGTGCCCACACTTCCCGCGGCCTTCAGCATTTCCTGCTGGCTGCGATGGACAGGAGCCATCCCCGAACAACCCATTCTGCTTTGGTGCGAGGGCGAGGGCCGCCGCTGGGCGTTGCAGAATCTGGAGCGTCAGGGCGCGGCCCGCTTCGGCGTAATCACCGACGACCTGGACGAGGCGGAGCGCGCGGAGCTCATTCAGCTCACGCCGGCAGCCTGGCATCACCTGGTGCTGGTTCAGGATGAATCGGGACGATTGCGGGCCTGGGTGGACGGTCGCCGCGTGCTGGATGGCACGGCGCAACGTCAGCCTCCGCCACCGCCCGAGTGGTTGAGCGTGGGCAACACGCCCAAGGGCGATCAACAATGGAACGGCGCCTTGACCGACCTGGCCTGGTATGACCGGCCGCTGGCGGATGCCGAGGTGCAAGCCCTGCACCAGGCGGGCCGATCGGTTGCGCGACCCGAACCCAGCAGCGCACGCCGCCGCGCCGTCGGGCGTCAGATCGAACCGCAATGGAATACCAACGTCGCGCGCGTGTCGGTCGAAGGGATGGACCATCGCCGCTATACCAGCGAGGATGATCTGCCCGGCAACACCATTCAGGCCCTCTGGCAGGCGCAGGATGGTTTCCTCTGGGTTGGGACCGAGTATGGCCTCGCCCGGTTTGATGGCAGCCGATTCTTGAGGTTCGGCCTCGATAACACTCCAGCCCTGGCGGCAGTGGGTTGCGACATCGCCTGCCTGGCGGAGGATGGGGACGGCAATGTGTGGGCGGGCCTTTTCAGCGGGTTGTTGCGGATTCGCGGCACGGAGTTCCTGGTGTTCACCAATGGTCTGATCGAGCGCTTTGTGCTGCGGGTCGAGCCCGCTGGGAGCAACGCACTCTGGGTGGCGGGCTACCGGACTGAGGCCGATAACCGCGGGGCCTGTCGCCTGCGACGCTTCGTGCCGGGCACGGGCGAAACGACTGCGGTTGCCACCGTGCCAGGCCAGGTGAGGCAGCTCGTGAACACGCCAGAGGGCGTCTGGATCGCAACCGAGCAGCCAGAAATGATCCTGTTCTGGGATGGCAAATCCCCGGCGCCGCAATTGCGCTTCAAGGTAACGGGTGTTGACCCGCTGGCTCTCGTAACCGCCGCGGACGGCTCTTCAGTTCCACCGCGTTTACACGGCTGGCGCGATCTCAATCAACCCGGCGGTTGGTGGGCGGAAATTCAATTCGGCACGAATAGACCTGCATTCCACTGGCTGCGGCATCCCGGAGCCCCCGAAGCCCAGGTCAATCGCTGGTCAGGTGAACCCTCGCACCCGGCTTGGGTGGCCGCGGGTCACAGCCTGGTCCAACCGGCCGACAAAACCCTTTCACTGGTGGAGTTCCCCGCGAGCCCCTTATCCCCTGAGTTTGAGGTGATGTGCGCCAACCGCGAAGGGGGCATCTGGTTGGGCACTTGGGAGGACGGTCTTCACCTCCTGCGCGAACGCCCGGTGAAGATGGTGTCCACCGCGCAGGGGTTGGCGGACAATGATGTGCGCTCCGTCTGCCGTTCCAGCCGGGGCGGCGCCTGGGTGGCCACGCGCACCGGGCCGCATCATTGGCTGAACGGTCGGGCTGAGTTGATCACCCCCGGCCAAATGAGATGCGTCGCCGAGGATTCCGCAGGGCGGCTTTGGTGGGGCATTCAGGATTCGGGAGAGGACTCTCTGCGTTACCAGGACTCCGATGGACCGCACTCATTCCGGTTGCCCGGTTTGGAATGGCGCGGGCCAAGTACGATTCACTTCGCGCAGGACGGAACGATGTGGGTCGTGTGCGAAGCCGGTGTCACTTGGGTGAAACCGGACTGGTTGCCGGGAAGACAACGCCCGGCGGCTGGCAACCCTGACGAATCTGGCTTTGGCCGCCTCCGTCGAGGCGCTGAACTTCCAGGATCCGAACCGTTCGGAATAGTCGAGGACCACGAGGGTGTGATCTGGGTCGGTTCACGGGACGGTGGGCTCTACCACATCGGCAAGGGAGAAGTGGCGGTGATGGATCGGACGAAAGGCTTTCCCGGCAGCCTGGCGGTCCCCGCCCTCGTGGATGAATCGGGCGCGTTGTGGATTCTGAGCGACGCAGGAATCGTCCGATATCGGCAAGGGCGTTTTGAATTGATCGGCCCGGACAACGGCGTGCCGCGCGACCTGCTCTTCGGAATGGCTGAAGACGACCGCGGCGTGTTCTGGATCGCCGGTAGCCGCGGGATTTATCGCCTTGCCCGCGCCGATTTGGAGGCATTTCTACAGGGACGGCTGGCTCGCGTGCCGAGTTTGGCGCTGGGCCTGCGCGATGGCCTGCTCACTCCCGAATGCTCGGCCAGCGCCTGCCCCAACGTGGCGAAACTGGCGGATGGCAGTATTGCCGTGGCCACGCACAACGGGTTGGCCGTGATTGATCCAAGCCGCGTGGAATTGAACACGCGTCCGCTTTCGGTCCTTTTCGAGCGGGTGGTGGCCAATCGGCACGCGCTCATGATCCCGCCACTGGCGGCTGGGGGTCGCTTGCCCGCCGTCGCCATTGACAGCCGTCAGCGCTGGGCGGGCGGGGCCGAACTCCCGGCTGGATCAGGCAGGCAATTGGAAATTCATTATACGGCGGTTAGCCTTCTGGCGGCCGACCGGGTTCGGTTTCGTTATCGCCTGGATGGGCAGGACGAGGAGTGGTCGGAGGACAGTGCGCAACGGATTGCGTTCTACTCCAACCTGCGGCCTGGACGCTATCAGTTCCACGTGCAAGCGTCCAATGCGCAAGGGATTTGGCCGGAGGAGGAGTGGATCCTGGACCTGCTGATTCAACCGTATTTTTGGGAGACTCGCACCTTCCAGATTGCCGTCGCGTTGACCGTTGCCGTCGTGCTTCTGCTGCTGCATCGCCAACGGGTGCGGGTGTTGCGCGACTTGCAGGAGTTGCGGCACAAGCAGCAATTCGATGGGGAACGCGCCCGGATCGCGGCGGACATGCACGATGACCTCGGCGCTGCGCTGACACAGATCGCCATCCTCGGCGAAGTAGCGAAACGGCAGGTGTCCAATTCCCCGCAGGCCACCTCGCTGCTGGACCGCATCACCCAATCCGCGCGCGATGTGACCTCGCGTATGAGCGATCTCGTTTGGGCCACCAACCCGCGCCATGATTCCCTCGACAACCTCAGCGCTCACCTGCGCGAACAGGCCGCCCGCATGCTTCAGGATACCGCCGTCCACCCGCTCTTCTGTTTCCCGGAATCGTTGCCCACGGCTCGTCTCTCGGCCACGGTTCGCCGGAACGTTCTGCTGGTGATGAAGGAAGCCATCAATAACGCCCTGCGGCATGCGCGGGCCAGCGAGATTCGAGTGTCCTTCGTCGCCGATTCAGAACGCTTCAACTTGGTTGTCGAAGACAACGGATGCGGATTCGATTCCACGAAGCGACGGGAGTCAGGCAATGGGCTAAACAACATGCGCCGGCGCATTGGGGACTTGGGAGGCGAATACGAACTGGTCTCCAAACCCGGCGCCGGTACGCGCGTCAGTCTGACTGTCCCCTTCAGTGGGATTGGGGTTCAGCCACGCCAGGCAACCGAAAGCATGTGATTCTGCACATTGCGTGTGTTGTCACCCAGTAGTCGTAATTGTCCTCGCTGGCTTACTGAACAGACCGTACGACGCACGACAAAACCGGAGTGCGCCCGTCGCCGGGCGCAGCAACGCGCGATCGCCGACGAGGCCTGCAAAATCTGACTGCGCTTGGACGGCCGAAGCTTGCTGGGCACGAGGACGGGCGCACTCCGGTGTAGCCGATCCTGTGGACTTGGCAGTGCGTGCGGCCTGACCTTCACTTCCACACACCCAGTTTGCTGACCTGCGCTTCCACCTGGCCAGCCCAGTCGCGGTTCGCGGCAGGACTCGCCGGGCTCGGATGTAGAATTCGGCCCACCTTCACCGGCAAGTCCGACAGAACCTCGCTCGCCCGACGCGCGGCGAAGTCGCCTACCCCGATCAGCCATTCGGGCCTCAGAATCCCAACGACTTCGCGCAAGTGCGCGTTGCATGCCGCGAACAACTGCTCGCGAGCCGCGGCCGGGAACTTGTCCGGCGTCAGATTGCGTCCACTCGCTTCGAGGAACGCCAGCGGGCAGTAGTTCAGGACGAAGTGTTCGGCGAAGAACTCTTCCGGTGTGCGAAATCGCGCTGCGAAGAACTGCCAGAGCCGTCGCCCGCTGACTTCCGAACGCTTACACGCAAAGCCTTCGATCGGGCGTTTCGGGTGTTCGCAGGCCGGCTTTCCGATTTTCGTTTCGATACCCAGCCAGTTGCGCACGGCGGCGACTTCGCCGAAGGGCACGCCCGTTTGGACCATGCCGAAGGGGCCAGGGTTCATGCCTAGGAAGACGACCCGCTTTGGCGGCTTGCCGAACCTCCGCAGATACGCGGAGTGCGCCGGCCACGCGTAATCAAGCGGGTTGTAAACGCAGGCCACTGGCGGACCGAATCTCAGCTTCCCTACGTCGGACGAAAGTCGCCGGGCTGCGGTCATCAAGCCGGGGATGCCATCGGAGCGTTTGTCTGACTGTTGTGCCACAGGAGAAGGGTGGGGTGGGGACTTCAGTGATTCAATCCCACAATCCTCAGAAAGGGTATCAAGACTGCGTAGCCGCCGACGTGAGTCGGCGCAGTTTTAGGTGAATGGCGCGGACTCACGTCCGCGGCTACGTAATGTTCAAAGGACCTTTCAGCGCGGGTTTAGCTCGACGAGCGTGTCGCCTGCGTTCGCAGTGGAACTTCGACGAAGGAGCTTGAATTCTGCCGGCTCTTCGTGCATCCAACAATCCAGCTATGAACATGAAATCGTCACTCAGCCGTCGTCAGTTTCTCAAGAACACCGCGTTCGCCACCGCCGTCACCACACTCCCCGCCTGGTTTCTTCAACGCGAGGTCGCCGAAGCGGCGCCCGTCGTGCAGCGTCCCGGGCCGAACGACCGCCCCGGCATCGCGCTCGTGGGCTGCGGCGGGCAGGGGCGTGGCGACACCGGAAACGCCAAGCGGTTTGGGGACATCGTGGCCGTGTGCGACGTGGACGCGCGCCAGGCGGAGGCCGCTGCGGCTCAGTTTGCCGACAAAGGGAAGAAGCCTCAGGTTTATACGGACTTCCGCAAGCTCATGGAACGCCCCGACGTGCATATCATCATCACCGGCACGCCGGATCACTGGCACACGCTGGTCAACTTGATGGCAGTCCAGACCGGGCGCGACGTGTATAGCGAGAAGCCGCTCACGCTGACGATTGACGAAGGCAAGCGCCTGGTGAAAGCCGTGCGGAAGAACCAAGCGGTTTTCCAGGTCGGCAGCCAGCAGCGCAGCGATCGCAATTTCCGGCTCGCCTGCGAACTGGTTCGCAACGGTCGCCTCGGCAAGTTGCAGGAGATGATCGTCGGTTTGCCCACCGGCCCGCGCGAAGGTCCGTTCCAGCCCATTCCCGTTCCGCCTGAGATGAACTACGACTTCTATCTGGGCCAGGCGCCGAAGATGGACTACCTGGGCACCCGCCGGGTGAAGACCGTGGACGGCAAGGAGCAGGTCAGCTACGACAGCAAGTCCGCGCACTGGAATTTCCGGTGGTGGTATTGCTTCTCCGGCGGCCAGATGACCGACTGGGGCGCTCACCACAACGACATCGCCCAGTGGGCCAACGGCACGGAACTGAGCGGGCCGATCGAGGTTGAAGGCAAGTCGCTGGTGGAGATGATCCCGGGCGGCTACGACGCGGCTTCGGAATACGAAATCCACTTCAAATACGCGAACGGCGTGCGGATGAAAGTCGTGGACGGCAAGCGTGCGCCCAATGGCATAAAGTTCATTGGCCCGGACGGCTGGATCTTCGTCACGCGCGGGCAGATCGAGGCCAGCAAGCCGGAGTTGTTGGAGGACAAACTGCCCGACAACGCCGTTCGGCTCTATCGCAGCGACGATCACATGCGCAACTTCTTCGATTGTGTTCGCAGCCGGAAAGCGCCCATCGCGGAGTGCGAGATCGGACATCGCTCGATCAGCATCGCGCATCTGGGCGTGATCTCGATCCGCATGGGCGGGGCAAAGCTGGGTTGGAATCCGGAGAAGGAGGAGTTTGTCGGTGAACGCGCGCGTGAGGCGAACGAGTGGCTCGTACGCAAGATGCGCAAGCCGTACGACTATTCGTTCATCAGTTGATGGGAACCGGACGGGTGATCAGCAAAGAAGACGCGCCTAGCCTCTTCTGCGCTGTTGGCTGGGCCTCAGGCGTAAACGTCAAGCCTTTGGCCACCGTGGTTGGGGACTGCTTTCTCCAGCATTTCCACCAAGGCTGCCCCTTGCTGTTTGGTCACGTCCTGCGCTTTCTTGAGCACGGCGACACCAAGGTCAACGCGGGTGGTTTCCGCGCTCAAGACGCTGTCGAGCAGCGATACGGATGGCTGGCCTGAGATGGTCATGTATCATTCTATCGGCGCTCAGCGGCAAGACTTGAGTGCGAACGACGCGGGGGTGAGCACGGCGGAACATTGCCAGGGGCATCCCGACGGCTGCTGTGGCCTTTTTGCGTCACCGGCCTTGGGTCAGCATCCCGTCAACCGGCGCGAAATCGTCGGTCAGCGTTTGGGATTGCTTGAAGCTGGCCGGCGGCTCCAGCCGTAATGCTTGCAGGCGTGTTCGGAACGTTGGCAATTTCACCTGCCCCGAACGAATCAACCCGTCCGCCCGCTGTCGCAGCCGGGTGGCATCGAGACGCTCTCCCGACTTCACGCCAACCAAAACAACATTCTGGCTTGCACTCGCCGGGAACAAGTACATCTGCGGGAACACGCCTTTCATGGTCTTGTAGAGCGAGCCGAGGATGTCCGCCTGCCACCCGTCGAGGGTGCCAATGACGTTGTAGGCGAGCACGCCGTTCGTGGTCAGGCGCTGGTTGGCCAGTTTGAAGAACTCCTCCGTCGCGAGGTGATACGGGATGGACGAGCCATAGCGGCCCTTCACATACGCATCCACGAGAATCGCATCATAGAGCGTCGAGCCGCGCCGCAGGTGAACGCGCCCGTCCTGGACCCGGACCTGGTGGGACGCGGATTCCTTGTAGCCGAAATAGTCCCGCGCCACTTGAACGACCAGCGGGTCCAACTCAGCAGTCTCAACCGAGACTTGCGGGTAGTAATGCTGGTAAGCCCGTTGCGTGCTGGCGCCGCCTAGGCCGATCATGAGCACCCGCGTCAATTGCGTGTTCCACAGCCACGGCATCTGGAAATACTCGGTGTACTCGAAATGCCCCTGGAACGGATCGCTCAGCGACATCCTTGTTTCCCGCGTGCTGTCGAAGCTAAGCATCCGCATCCCGTCCGCATCCACCACGCGGATGTGGTGATAGGGCGAGGTGGCTTCGAACACCACCTCTGCGGAAACGCAGGTGGCGGCCAGTCCGAGGCCCATGCTGAACAGTGCCGCTGGATAACCGTTGAGTTTCATGACGATGCCTGTTCTTCGGGTTGCGCTGTCATTGCGGACCCGTATCCACACGCCAGGACCAGCACGCCGAGCAGCATGATCAGCCCGCCCGTGGCGCGGAAGATGACTGACATCCGCAAGTGATCAATCAGAACATACCCTGCCACGAACACGCCCACAATGCTCCCGACCGTGCTGGCGGCGATGATCGTCCCGCTGATCCGGCCCACGTGTGCGACGTGCCGCGTCGTCAACCGGATCATGTAGGGCGGCAACATGGCGAGCACCACACAGGGCAGCAGGAACACCAGTGCGCTCCCGAGGGCGGGGTCCAGCTTCTGCCAGAGCAGGGGAATGGGTTGCTCGATCGGATGCCGGCGGATGAGCGCGTCAATCACCGGTCCGGAAAAATCGGGGATCAGCAATGTCACCACTCCGGCAGGCCCCAGCAACGCCGCCAACCACACGGCGCGGCGGGTGCGGTCGGCGAGCGCGCCTCCGGCCCAGTAGCCCAAGGCCAGGGCAATAAGCACCACGCCGATCTGGCTGACCCAGACATAGAACGCACTGCCAAAGTCCTTTGCCAGAAACCGCGCACCGACGATTTCCAGCACCATGATGGCGAACCCACTCAGGAAAACGAGGGCCGTGGCAGTGGCGATTTGCATGGGCGAATGCTAACGAGCCTTCCGCCGGAGGTCAAAGCCCGCACGACGGAAACACCGGGCTCTGGACCGGCCTCGCTCCTAATGGCGAATCCCTCGCTGTGCCCGCGCACCACCCGCCAGGCCGCGGCGGTTTGGTCACACGTGCCAATCCATTGTCACGTGGTCAACTGGACCCTTAACGCTGGGCGACCGTTTTCGATCGAGGCACCGCGCGCCTCTGCCGTCCTGGGTGAACCACCCCACGCATTTCACGAGGCCTCGAATCTCAAAGCTGCGCAAGCAATGCTGCCCTCATTGCCGGAGGCCGAGTGTAACACCGGGAA
>CAYJNU010000272.1:0-11072 GCA_964371005.1 uncultured Verrucomicrobiota bacterium
CCCCAATTTGCGTGAGCCAAGCGGCTCGCCAGCGCCACGGGCAAGTAGGCGCGTGGGTTGCGACCGATAAGGCGGAATGTTCCGAGCCAGTGTGGGGCGCTCGGAACCTTGCGGTGACGTTCAACACTAATGGCGGCGGTGGGGTCGGTCGCGGAGCCGGGAGGGCCTTTGGGTATTGATGGTGACAACCCTTTACCGCAGAATGTGAGCAGCAATGAAATCAAAATCAAGTGAGTCTGCTCCCCGTGTGACCATGGACTATATCCATTACACACCTTGGTTTGAGAAAGGAGATAGTGAAGCCGCTCAGAGGCGAAAGAGGCTGGAGCACGCATTGACGGAGTTCGGATTCGTGCTGGCACGGCTGCGGTGCATAACCGACCGACTCATCAAGGTTAGGAAGGAAGATCTGACCGAGCAGAACATTTCGTGGGCAGTCGAGGAGGTCGGCTACCACGGAGATTACTTCCTAAACACAACATACGAAATCCAAGACCGGCTGGCGGGCCTTCTGGCTGAACTGACCGGAAGCGAGAAGAACCAACTTATTGGCAGGCTTAACGCCTATAAAGATGCCAGGATGCCGCGATATCTGAAGCTCAAGGAAACCACGCCCATCGCTGCAAAACAATTTCTTGCACTGGAATCTTGCATCTGCTCGTTCGTCAAGCTGCGACGGATAAAGACACACGGCGCCACGTTGCACTTTGAGTTCATGGTGGACGGGCAACCTTGCGACCCAGAGGAGATTTTGGGGCTGGCGGGGAGTGGGGCCATATTTGGGTCTCTGGTTCAGATCATGCGAAAGGAAATGCGGCGGTTTATTACGAGGCATGAAAACGTCTGCAAACAGATCGAGGGACGCGGAGACAAACTCGATGAGGCGATTCGGAAAGCTGGAAAATTGGATGACTAATCTGTTGCCAAGCTTAGTTAGCGCTCCAGAGCGACTGTTTGGGCATCAGCCGCACGACCGTTGTTTTTTGTGCATCAGGGTATTATGCGCCTCGACGATTTCCCGCATGCGATCCCCTGCAGCCTTTAATTCCGAAGCGGAGGCACCGACCATCCTGTCGGGATGGTACATCATTGCGAGCCTCCGGTAAGCCTTTTTGATTTGTTGCACGGTGGGATTTCCAGACAAGTCTAGCTTCTGCAACCAGACCTGGCGCACTTCCTGGTCGGGAGTGGTCGCGCTAGCGGGCTGGGCGGTGGCTAGGAGTTGCGCGAAGGTGCGGAGGGTACTGAAGAAGTCCACCGACTTGGCGACGAACCGGGTGTGGCCGGGTGACTCGCCTCCCCGCAACAGGTCATGCCAGAACGGGGCCGGACCGGTGTAGGTGATCCGGGCGTCGATATAGATTTCGCACGCGCCGTCAACAGCTAGAAAAACCACGTCGGTCGCAGACGGCTCAAAACCTGCGGGCAAGGCAACATCCTGGATCACGAGAACGCCCTGACCGGCATACTGGGCGGCCAAGGCATTCTTCGTGGCGATGTCAATGCCGGCAATATCCATGGGTTATTTGAGTTTGTGCGGGCTGCCGCAGACCGGGCATTGAGGGTCGGGCTGGGCCTGCAACCAGATCGTGTCCATGGCAAGGAGGACCTGCTGTTTTAACTCGGTGGCGAAGTCCTTGGGCGTCGTGGGCAGGTCGCCGAGCAGGGCGTCCCACATGACGTTGCCCCAGTCGTATTCCGGGGAGCAGCGGCAGACGATGTCCTGACGGGCCTTCATCTTGGCGAAGAAGCGGCCCGACGTGGAGTCCTTACCACGCTCAAGGATGGCAACCGCAACCTTCGCAGCGATCATGTCGATGAACTGCGTGTCAATTACGGAGCCGTGCGCCGCAGTCAGGTTGACCTGGTCCACAGCGGCGTTGGCGGCAGCGAAACGTTCCGGGGCAATGCAGCGATAACAGGGGGTAACGTCCGGCAGAAACCAGACGATTCGACCGCCGTCGCCACCGGCATGAATCCCGATGAAAACCACCGGGATCGCCAGAAGTGCAGCCATTTCGTTGCACAGGGCCTGGCACTGGAAATCGTCAGTGCCGGCAATGATCAGGTCAACGCCCTGGAAAAACTCCCGGCGTTCCCTGAGCGTGAGGTCGTTGAGTTTCCGCGGGTAGCAGTCCACGCGGACGAAGGGATTGACCTGATGGAGGCGATCCGCCAACGCGTCCACCTTGAGCTTGCCAGTCTGCGCATCGTTATACGTGTAGGCGGTGCGGCTCAGGTTGGCCACTTCGACATGGTCGTGATCGCAGAGTTTGATCAACGCGGGACTCAGGCGCGCGATTTTCTCGATCATGTAACTACCGGCGCCGACGCCCACGGCGGCGAGGGTTTTCTTCCGAAAGTCCGGCGAGACGATGCCCGTGGTACGGCTCGTGTAGATGGCGATCTGCTTCTGCGTTTCCGACAGTTCGGTGATTTCCGAACCGTGGGGTTGAGCAGCGATGGTGGCTTCCCAATCCGGGTTGAACTGGCGGGCCGGAAACTCGGAAACCTCACAGACGTGAACATCCGCGGTGTAAACCTTTGGCGGGCCACCCTTCTGACCGCGCTCGATGATCCAAGGATGGATGGTGACTTCATCCGTTCCCGTGCGGGTGATGATGGGCATGAGAAACCACCGCATTGATTCATTGGTGGCAAATACCTCTTCGACGTAACCGAGGTCACCCAATCCCTTGCCAGACTTTCCGGAAGGCGAGCCATAGTTGCCGGGGTGGGAATGGATATCGCCCGTCCACAAACGCATGGATTCGGGAGGCTGGTTTAGGTGGAATGCCTGACGTTGCCCGCCCCAGTCCGTGTCAGGGCTGTAAACAGCGGATGAGGCTCTGGTCGAGCCGGCGGCGTCGAATTCCACCACGTCAATTCCGATACTGTCCGCGGGACCAAATCCCTTTGCGCCAGTTTCCGGTGGCAAGGCGCCGACGGTGCCCAGGAGTTCGTCCATGGCCGGCTGGGTGAAGCACATTTGGAACGGTGCCATTGGATAGCCATCGGCTTGATTCACGGAGTATTTCTTATGCTGCTGGTTTTTTGCTTTCATGGCGGATTAGAGGTTGGGGAATTCTCCGGTTTCCTTGAGGACACTGAAACCCGTGCACCAGTAGCGCGCACGCTTGATAACGAAACCCAATTCGTACGGGCTGCTCTCGACATCTTTGCCGCGATGATCCGGGCCGAGACAGAGGAAGCCGTTGGAATCCACGTGGCCGGTCTGGTAATCCTCGCCGCCGTTGATATCCCCCCACGGATTGAAGCGGCAGAAGGCGATGGCGTGCCGCCCGTCCGGAGTTGACTCGATTTCGATGCGGTAAACCCGCCCGTCGCCGGGGTCGTCAATTACATCCTCAATGAGGCAGACGTGCCCGGCTTCGTTTTCGCCGATCAATCCATTGCGGTTGAACTGGCGCATTAAAAGTTCTGCGGTTGTCATTTGAATCACCTTTTATTTGGTGCCGTGCGAGCCAGCCCGGAAGCGTCCGGGCTGGCCGCATGACTTATTCAGGCATTGTGGTATTCGCCAGCCGGGACACCGGCTCGCGCCTTCCGCAACGCGTCAGCGTCCACATGGTACTCGCCGGCGGGAACACCGGCGCGGGCTTTGCGCAGTGCGTCGGCATCCACATGGTACTCGCCCGCCGGCACACCTTGCCGGGCAAGGCGGAGCGCCTGAGCGTCCACGCAGTAACCACCGGTCGGCACTCCCCGGCGCGCGGCGCGCAGGGCGGCGGTGGTAGGATTAAGTGTAGTCATAGTGACTCCTTTCTTTTCAGGGACATGGGGCACCCGTCGCGGTTGAGGCGCGGGTTTGATTAATTGCCCCGGATTTGAGCATCAGCCCAAAATTGTTATGCGATGCAAACCACGGCGACTGGGAACACCATGGACAGGCAAGGCGGAGGTTCAGCAACTTGCAGCGGCATTTCGGGTAAACGGATTTCATATAAATGTTAGGCGGTGATGTAATCGCGCTCCTGGAACCCCAGCGCGCGACAAAACAGAAGGTTGGGAAACTGGCGCACGTAGCGATTGTGGCCTGCTACAGCCTCGTTGAATTTGAAGCGGGCGAGGAGGATTCCCTCCTCCGCCGCGACCAATTCAGATGCGAGCCGGGAAAACTGGTCGCTGGCGCGCAACTGGGGATAGGCTTCGAACACGACAGCCAGCCCGGCACCACAGCCACCGCGTTCACGGATGGTGTTGATCAGCGTGCTGGCTTCGTACGTGGAATACTGATGGACGAAATTTTCAATGCGCGGAACGACGGCTTCTCTGCGGACCAAACTGCTCGTCACGTCGTGGATGGCCAGTTCGCAATTCTGGTCGAGGTTGACCACCGTGTTGTAGAGGCCGACGAGGTGGCGGCCCGCGAAGAACAACAGCACAATCTTCAGCACCGCCAACAGGGGGGAAACAAATGCGAGAAGAACCGTTGAAATGATCGCCCAAACCGCCCACATGTAGAAGAAGTCCCGGTCGCGTTGGATTACGGCAGCCGCAGCTAATCCCACGCTCAGGCCCAGCATGACCAGCAGGATGATAAATTCGTTATTCACGCCTCGCCTCCTTTCTGGACGGCCGCGGCGCACGCGGGGAGAGTCCGCGCGCGCCGGAGTGTGAGGGTGACCCCACGGTTCGTGACCGCTCTCCTCACGGGTTTGGAGCTGCCTGAAATTTCAATACTGAAGCCGGTCACGGACCACGCATGGATTTGAATTTTGTTCGATGTGCGCATGGTTAGTTATTTAGTAATGGTTGAGGTAGTCGCCGCCCGTTTTCGAATTCGGTCGCGGATCATGAGCACGACCACGGCACCCAGTGTCGAACCGAGCAATACGGCCACGATCAGGAAACCGGTTTCGAGTTGATTGACTTGGACCTGCAGGCGATCAATGCGCGCATGGCAAAAATAGAAATCGCGCTGGTGGGACGCGTTGATGATGTTCAGCCGGTCGATCTCCGTCACATTCGTGCCGCTGGACGGGGGCAGTGCGATCAGGGCCTCGGCTGCTTCCACTCCAAGGAGCAAACATAGAATTAGAGCAAGGATCTTCGGATTCGGGAATGTGGTGCGCAAAGTTCTTCTGATCTGTTTGGGGTGGCCGACGTCCCGGGCCCACTGGGTTCTGTCCGCGCTGTCGTTGTTGGTCTGTGTGCCGTTCATATCTGAGGGCACGCTACGTGAGCAATAGTTGCCCGTCACTCGTAGGGGGGTGTGCAGCTGTGCATTCCGAAGAGGCTCGCTTTTGAGGCGGGCCGCTTACGTCCACCGTTTCTGCGTGCATATCCTGCACGCAGAAAGGTTTTGTCCTTTCCGCGAGCGATTGTGTTACGGTTTTTCGCGAATGAAAGAAACGCAGACAACCAAGAAAGGAGTCCTTTAATTATGGAAACCGGCAAAGAGGTCAAACCCGTCGCATCGGGCCAGCCCCCGAAGGCGCGCGAAGAATTGGCGCTGATTCCCTTGGGGATTGCCCTGAACCTTGCCTTGGGCCTTCTCGTCCACACATTGAAGATCCCGCTTTACATTGATGCTGTTGGGACGGTGGTGATAACGCTTCTCGCCGGTATGCGCGCAGGGATTCTGGTGGGGGTTGTGAGTTTTGCAGTCTGGGGGATTTTCAACCCGGTCTATTTCTGGTTTGCTGGCACTCAAGCCGCCATCGCGATTTATACTCACCTCATGGCGACGAGGGGTGCGTTCCGGACTTGGTTTCGCACGATTTTGGCCGGCGTCGGTCTGGGTATTGTAGCTGGCGTGGTGAGCGCCCCTGTAATAGTAGCTTTGTTCGGTGGGATAACAGGAAGTGGTGCGTCCGTTGTGGTGGCTTTCTTAGTTGCGAGTGGGAAGGGTATCCTCAAGTCGGTGATCCTTTCTGGTATGGCTTGCGAGCCAATTGACAAAACAATTCAATGCCTGTTGGCTGTCTGGTTAATAAAGGGGTTGCCGCAAACGTTGCTCCGACATTTTCGGCGTGGCTCGTTGGAGCAAAACGATTTCATCCGACGTGAAGTTTGAACAACCCCATCCTGTGGCCCGTGGTATCGCAACCGTTTTGGCCATGGCTGGGACGCTGTGCGCTGGGAATCTCGTGTGGATTGGGGTAGCGTGGCTGGCCGTTGTTTGCCCAATAATTGTGCTGGCCGGAGCCGGGCGACAACATGCCCGATTCGTGCTGACGATTGTAGCACCTATTGGCCTTGCCCTATTGTTTGTCTGGGGCTGGCTTGTGGGAGCCCCGCCAGGCGTGGCAGTTGGTTCTTCACCCCACGCTGGGTACCACTTCGCCGCTTTGGTTGGTCTGCGTTTGGCACTTCTCGGGGGAATAACACAGCTTTGCCTGCTAACCATTCCGACGAGCGAGCTCGTGGTCACGCTCAAACATTGGGGATTGAGAGGTGAAGGCTTAATAATTGTTATCGGTTCTTTCTCTCTGCTTCCCGAGTTGCAACTTCGGGCGGACCAAGTTTTGACTGCACGCTACGCACGTGGTTTTGTTCGAAATGCGAACCTGCTGAGTCGCGCGCGGCAGTTGCCTCATCTTTTGCGGCCTTTGTTTGCTTGGGCGTTGCGGTCGGCCATACAACGCTCCGAGTCTTGGGAACACAGGGGACTCATTGCCAAAGTGCTGGCCGCCCGGGAGAAAACTAAGACGTGGTCGAGTGTCATGAGTGCTCTTTACCTTGGGCTGGCAATTTGTTGGCTTACCTGCAATGTCCTGACTATGGTGCTCACCAGATAATCGGATCATGTGCGACGTAGAAAGACAGACTACACCGGAGGCCTTTCGATCTGTTGAGGGAGGGAGGGCGGTGGCGGTGGCTGGTGGTAACTTAAGCGGACGGACGCATTTATTACGCTGCTGGACAGATCTGGAAACGTGGAACGGACGGGACCGAGCCGCAGGAGCAAGCGACACGACGCAGTCAGCCTATATTGGCCCTGAAGTTTACAACTCTATTTCAGGCCTTGCCACAACCGTTCGACAGGAGTTGTTACTCCATAGTCCTGACGCTCTGGACGAAAATCCAGTCGCAGCACTTCTTGAGCATTTGCGGCTAACCCCGTTATTCGAGCGCAACCCATTTACCCTTTCCGGTGGAGAACAAACGTGTTTGGCGGTGGCCAGCGCTTTGGCGATGCGACCGAGGAAATTAGCCGTTGATTGCCCGACAGAACAGCTGGACTTTGAAATTAAGCTGCGACTGCTTAAGTGGATGAACAATGGGGAGAGTTCGAGCACCGTAACAGCAATTGCCGACAACCGTTTGGCTGAGTACGAGGAGGAGTTTAGAGAAATTGTTCGCGTGGCCGGGAACGGGTCGTTTGGAACTTCTAGCCGTCGTTTGAATTTCGAGCCCCTAATCGCCGACGGGTACATATATGAGTTGCAGTCGCCGGCATGCGCCCTTGCCTTGGACGAGGTGGAATTTCGGTACGGGAAAGGTCCTCCGGTGCTACGCGAGGTTTCAGCTTACTTGGAGCCTGGGTTGTACCTGTTAGATGGGCGGAACGGAGCCGGCAAAACCACACTCGCAAAAATTTTGTGTGGCGTTCTGAAGCCGAGTGCTGGCCGGGTTTTGGTGGATCGGCGTGCAGTCCGTCCTTGGAAACAGCCGGGGCGGGTTGTGGCGTATCACTTTCAAAACCCAGATCTCCAACTGTTTTCGACCAGCGTGCAAGAGGAGATCATTGCTGGGCCGCGTGCTTACGGGCTAGGCGTTGAAGAATGTACCCGGCAGGCGGATGCAGTTCTGGCTGCATTTGGTCTGCTGCGTATCCGGGCGGAACATCCATTAGACCTACCATTCGTAATTCGCAAGCGCGTGGCCTTGGCGGCTACCTTGGCGATGGGTCGGCCTTGGACGATTCTTGACGAGCCGACGCTTGGCCAAGATGACGCGACCTCGGAAACCCTCGCACGAATGATCGCCAATCTCTTGGCGCGTGGCGCAGGTGTGATCTTGATAACCCATTCGCAGTGGTTTCGCCGTCGGCTAGCCGCTAAGATTCTGCGCCTGGAAGGCGGAGTGATTGAGGCATGATGATGCGAGGGAACCCGTGAAAATAACAAACAACAACCATGTAGAGCAAATAACATGGGCCTCGGTCCAATCCGAGGTGCATGGCGTCAACGCGGATTTGGCGAGCAATGTTGACGCAATCGCTGGAAATGGAACGGATGAACCGCTGTTCTCGGCCCGTTACAACTACGGGCAACTGATCGTGCGCGACGGGACGTTTCTGTCGCCTTGCGTAAGCCAAGGGCGTACTCCGTGTGAGGCCTGCAAGGCTTTGGCAAAAGCTGTCGCTTATACCCACATACCTTTGACGCTGGTTTTAGAAAATTGCGTAGAGGTATTTCTTGAGTACAAGGAAAGAAACGGACTTCGGTCTGCGCCCCTTCGCCTTCTCAGGAAAGGCGGCCTGTTTGGAGTGTTTGAAACGCTTGACGCAATTACGGATGGCAAGCCCAAATTACGGTCGCCTTGGAATGTGTCATCGGGCGCGCGTTCTGTTGTCATGATCGCGCCCGTTAGCAACGATGACTTGCAGCGCCCGCTGGCGCGGGCTCTGAACGTTGCGCCCAGCGCAATTCCCTGGGGTGAGATGAAACACGACAACTGGGCATTTATCCGTGGACTCGCCAGTTTAAGCAAGTCTCCTTGGCACACGAATTTGTTGGTCTTCCCAAAGAACTGGATAGTCGGTGAGGGCGCGCAATCGAAGGACTTGGTCAATTTCATTTTCAAATTGGGATGGCAGCAGTCGCGGTATCTCCGCGATTCGGCGGCGGCGGAAGCGCTTTGCAGCCCTTCGCGGAAGACCCGGCTCCATTACTACCGAACTGTATTGCACCTGCTTGCCGTGGCGAGGGGAGATGTGCCAGCTTTCGAGCCAGTTATTTTACCTCGCACAGAAGCGGGGCCTTTTTGTGATGCTTTAAGCCTCTTGAGCGGCGTGGTTTCTGGCTACACCCCAGTTATTCTTCAGCCATGCCACCTTTTGAAGGCTGGTAGCGCGGGCTATTATTCCATAAGTCGTCCATCTCTCCCAGGACTGATAAGCGACGGCCATGCGCATATTGATGATCTCATCCAAGTCTGGAATGAGTTGCAGTGTCTTGATGATCACGGAAGCTTGGACGTGTCGGAGACAAAGCAATTTGTGCTTGGAAGCGCTAAGCATGGCTCGTCAAATTTGCACCAGCTTCCGTCGGGAGATTTGTTTCAAAAAATCAAACCTGGCCAGACTCCGCCAAAGTTGTTTTTGCGCAGCACGAGCGGTAAATACTTCTTTACAGCGTGCCTTCGCGTTGTCCGCAAGTGATTCGTATGAGCCCGTCGCTCTTCCCTGTTCTGCCGGTGCTTGAAGAACTGGTCGCACGCTTCTCCAAAGTTACGGTGGGCAAATTGGATGATGTCGCATTCGTTTGTGTGCAGCATCTTCTTGAAACAACGGGCAGTCTTTTTGAAAGCTTGATTAGGCTGGGTGCGCGACCGGAGAACATTTTTGTGCTAGGGAAATGTTATTCCACAAATCGAAGTGTCCTGCGCAGATTGAAGCGCCTCGGAGTGCGCGTGCGAGGCGGCACGAAACCCGAGCAGTGGGGATGCTTCACGCCGACGTTAGACCGCGATATTGCTCGCTTATGGGACGGGGCGATAAGAAACGCCGACAGCCGCGGCGTTAGGTCGATCATCATTCTTGATGACGGGGGCCATTGTTTTGCTTTGATTCCGCGAACGCGCCTATCTGATTTTGTGTTCGCCGGCGTTGAACAGACGACGCGAGGATATGAGATCGGGCCCAACATGCCTAAGGGATTTCCAATTATCCAAGTAGCTAGGTCAGCGGCAAAACAATTCATCGAACCTCCAATGATCAGCGAAGCCATCCTCGCAAGGGTGAATTCAGTCTTTGCTTGCGACAATGGACGGCTGAGATGTGGCGTCGTTGGTTTGGGCAGGATTGGCCAGACCGTGACAACTCACCTAGTCAAGCTCGGACACAGAGTCGTTGTCACAGATCGTTCAGAAGCTCTGTCCGATACTGTGCAAAACACTGACTGGGAGAAAAGTGCTCTCGGGGTGCTGTCCAGCGCAGATATCATATTTGGTTGCACTGGCCGCGACATCTTTAAGGGAGCGGAGTTGCCGAAGGGGATGAGCGGGCAAAAGACGTTGGCGAGCTGCTCAACCGGAGATAATGAGTTCTTGACACTGCTTAAGCGTGCGGCCAAGGAACCGCAGCAGAAAATGAATAGCCCCTTTGGGAGCGCCTGCGTCAGGCAGTTGAATTCCAGTCTGACAATCTTGCGAGGAGGATTTCCGATCAATTTCGACGGCTCTCGCGAATCAGTACCGGCCGGTGACATTCAAATGACTCGCGGCTTGCTGCTCGGTGGGATTGTCCAAGCGCTGCTGGCCAGTGGGCAACGGCAGAGAGCGGATGACAGGTGGGAAAAACTTGATTCCGCAATACAGCGTTTCGTCGTGGGCACATGGCTGAAAGATCGAGAGTCGCGGAGGCAATGGTACCCTGACGCCATTCTGAGGAGTTTTGACGACAAGTCGTGGATTCAGACAAATTCGCATGGTTACGCTGCCAGTTACCCGATCCTGTCGAGCGCGTTCGGCAGTTAGATTTTCAGGTTGTGTGGAGTGGTATTTGCGCGCGCCGTCGGCTGACATCTGTCATATCGGCGGCGGCTAGCGGGCTGTGCCGCCGCCGACTATGGGCACTGCGATTCCCCAGGCGATTTTTCTGACGGAATCCGGGGACACGGACAGCTTGGCGGCGAGCTCATCGGTGGCGAGGTGCCACGATGCTCCGTGGACATTACCACCCTGCCACCGGTGCAGGACTTGGTTCTCGTATTGATGGATGACCTCATGCCAGAGATCGGTGCGCCATTTGGGCCAGATGTGGTTGAAGCCCATATTCCACTGGTCTTGGGCCGGCAGAAACGGAGGAGGCGTGTCACAGAACATCTGTATCCGGGCGGTACAACCATCTAGGCGCGGGGCGTGCAGGCTGGCAAGCTGGG
>CAYJNU010000273.1:0-8854 GCA_964371005.1 uncultured Verrucomicrobiota bacterium
TCCGAAGGCATTACGGTGTTTGACTCGACAGGGGGCGGCGTGGGCGCGCGTCTCTACGGCACGGTTCAGGGCCAGGGCACAACGTACAACTATCCACTCAACCTGGCCGCGGGCAGCTACTACCTCCGTTTGGTCAAGCTGGGCCAGGACGCATACTGGGGCACGTATTCCGCGACGTTCAACTACGTAGGCGCGCCAATCATCAACAGCCCGGCGACCGCCCGTGGACTCACTGGGCAGCCTTTCAGCTACACCATCACGGCGTTGGGCGGAGGTGAATTCGGCGCCACGGGCCTGCCAGCGGGATTATCGGTGAATGCAGCCAGCGGCCTCATCTCGGGAACGTTGGGCCAACCGGGAACCCACGCCGTGACGTTGCTGGCCACAAACGCAAGCGGCACGGCGTCTGCGCCCCTGACGCTCACGGTGCTACCCTTGCCCACGCTCAACCTCCAAAGCGTGGCGTCCAACCAAGTCGCGATCACCTGGCCAGCGGACTATGCAGACTTCAGTCTCTGGACTTCTACCACCTTGGGCAGCAGCGCCACTTGGGAAGCGGCCTCGCCGGCGCCGACCACGGTCGGCAACAGCCTGGTCGTCACCAACTCCGTTGGTCAAACGCCGCGGTTTTACCGGCTGACACAGGAATGAACCTACGCCGCTTGGTCGCGTAAGCCCGCCGGAGCAATCCCGAAGGGCGCAGGCTCGCGTCTGCGCCCGGCGTCGATGTGACTACGTCGTCTCCTTCAACAGTTCGCAGAAGTGATGGATCAGACGCTTCCGCCAATGAAGTCAGGCGCCGCTGATGAACTGGGCGACTCTTACTTTGGTCCCGCGTCTCGCTTCGCCTGATAGCGTACCCGCAGGCTCGTATCGCGCTGCTCACCGGCAGGAAAGCCCGGCCGGCCGTTAGCGGAACCGCGCCCGGTAATTGAACCGATCATTCGGCCCGGCGTCGCCGTTCAGGGTAAAATCCGTCCAGTCGCCGGCGGCAATGCAATTGTCCGCCCACTTGAAGTCGAGTTGCGGCGGTGGCGATGTCAGATTGAGCGCGGGCCCCGGCAGGGAGAGCTCAAGCTGGTTGCCGCTCATGCGGAGTTCCGCCTGACCACAGCTCCGCCATTGAAAACTCCCACCGACGTTTCTCTCCAGCGAACCGGGCGTGGTGCGATTGACAACGAAGTCGTACCCCAGCCAACCGGTTTGCGGGTTGGCGTCGGTGTCGAGAAAGAGCAGCATCCAGTTTGTACCGGATGCCGGTGTGATGGATTCCTCCGTGCGGACGTGGAAATAGACGCGCCACTTGTCGTAACTGACCTTTGCGGCCACCAGATCGTTGCGCCCAGTGCCGTTCGTGTAGGTCACCTTCGCCTCCCAGCCGCGATGCTGGCGGTGCATGGGGTCGCCAAGCGTGTCGCGAAACTCAGGCTCAACGTTGCGCCAATCGTCAAACTTGCCGTCGATGCGGATTGGACGCGGTTTCACCGGCGGCAGCGGACGGACGCCCTTGTAGCGGCGGACGTAGTCGGTGAACTGGTAGTAATAATTGTCACCGTGACCACCCTGCATCGGCTCGATGTCGCGGCTGTGCTCCTGGTCGAACTGATCCACAAACATCACGGGCAACCTGACACCACTAAACTCAGCGAACCGCCCGGCGATCCACTCGTTCCAGCCGGTAACGAAGATAAAGCGTGGGTCTTTCTTCAGCGCCCGTTCCCATTGCTCAGTGGCGTTGAAGCCCCGCAGCACCGCCTCCGGCTGCGAATCGGTCGCGCCGTTGTGGAAGCTGCGTCCGTGCGCGCCGGGTTCGCTCATCGCGCCGAGGCGACCGTTGACTGCGTTTTGCGCAACGCCCACGGACATCTGTTCCTTCTCGCCGCGCGCGTTGCGAAAGACGTGCTGCGGATACACTTCCAGCCAGCTCCACATGTTGGGTTGCGTCGGTCCTTGAAAGTAATCCGGCTGCGGCTTGCGGAAGGTGAAGAAGGCGCGGATCCGCTCGGCTTCGTCATCCGTGAGCGCCAATCGGAGCGTGCGGTCGCCCGCCGCCGGCCGTCCATCGGCCCACGCCTGCCCGCGAGGTTGAACGTCCTCCGTGTGACTCCACCAGCCGATCTTGCCGGTGGACTCGGAGGCTTCGAAGATGTAATCCCCGGGAGGCAAGAGCGTCGTCAACTCCAGCGCCAGCCAGGCATTGTCTGCGACGTGCGTGAACCGGCGAATGGCAACCGGCGCGTTGGTCGTGCTCGCGCAATACAACTTCAACGTGATGGCCGAGTTCGTCTCATGGTAGGTCGGAAACCGTCCCGCCACGGCGCGGAATGGCTTCAGGGCGTTGAAGCGTTGCGCGAGTGTGTGTCCCGCTTGGATTTCGGGTGCCACGTTTTGTTTCGCGTATTCCTCGCCTGAGTCCAGCAATCCGGGATCTGCCAGGATGAGCGGCTTGCCTTCCCAGCGGAACCAGAGCTCGTTGGACAAACCGGGCGCGTAGAGATCGCGCCACAGTTCACGCACGACCTTGCGCGGCTCCCAAAACGGTGTGAGGAAAGCGACCTGCGGCGTTCGATTTCCCGCCGCGCGCCTCTCGCCCCAAACGCGGAGCAAGGCGCGATACCATTCCGGATACGTCAGTTGGTTGGTGACGTCGAAGATCACCACGTCCACGCCGGCGTCGGAAAGCATCTGGGCGTGCTTGCGGAGAACGCCTTCGTCGTCGGTCAGATAGTAGCCAAACAGAGACTCTCCCCAATGATGCGGCGCATGGAGCGGTCCCCAGAGTGGACTGCCCGGTTTGCGCATCGCGTCGGGGTCTTGCGCGAGAATCCTGGTGACATCGTACGGCCCGCCCTGGATGTGCGCGCCGTGCCAGAGGAAATAGAAGATGCCGACCGTGCGGTCTGCGCGCGGTAGACCCACCTCCACCGAGGAAGGCAAAGAGCGGCCAAGTGCGTCAGTGGCAACCCAGGTGTCGGAGAAGGTGTCCCAAGACTCCGCCGCGGATGGGGACGGAGACAAACACCCGAGTGAGAAATGGAGGAGAATCTGACCCAACCGTTGGAGCCAAACGCGCGCAGGAGTGGCATTGGCTTCCCATGCGCTATGCAACTGAGAGGAATGTGTCCTGACTGATCTTTGCATCTCGCGTGCATGGTATTGCGAGTCATAGGTGGCTGACGAGCCGCGATTGGATGGCACTGTCGGAGTTGCTGGATGCCCCCGCCGCCAGCAGCCAGTCTCAGTCGCAGCAATTCAGTTGGAGCGCGACCGGTCCCCCGGTCGCAGCGGCTGGGAATGTGGAGCTTCATCCGGTCTCGCAGCGGGTTTCGTGGTCATTTCTTCGCTCGGATCTGACGGCGGGTTGCCTTGAGAGCCAGGCTGCGAATGCCTCTCAAACCTGCTGCGGACGAGGGACCATCCGCGGTCCTATTGCCTGCACTCGCCTCAGGAATTGCCCGCGGACCGCGGCCCTGTTTCTTCAGATTGACGGCTGGAGGGCCGGTCAGGCATGGTTATGCGCATGAGCAGCGACTTCACAGGCAGTGTCTCTGATGAAGAGGCTTGCCTCCGTGCGGCCAACAAATCCATGCAAACAGCAGCGGAGTGTCAATACCTGCACGGGTTCGCGCGAATCGGCTGTTCGCAGGGCTCGTCGCACTGAAGCGAGCGCCTGAACCTCGCCCACAACGATTGGCCCTTTCGAAATCCGCGCCGTCATCCAACGAGTCTCCCAAGCCAGCGTCACCATTGCCGGAACGGTGAAGGGAGCGATTAGTCGTGGTTTGCTGGTGTTGCTGGCGGTGGAGGACGCCGACACCGACGAGGACATCGCGTGGCTGAGCGGCAAGATCGCGCGCTTGCGGATCTTCGATGACGCCAACGGGGTGATGAATTGCTCCGTGCAAGAGAAGGAAGGAGAGATTCTGGTAGTGAGCCAGTTCACCTTGTTTGCCAGCACGCGCAAGGGCAACCGGCCGTCTTACATCCGCTCCTCGAAACCCGAAGTGGCCATTCCGCTCTACGAACGATTCGTCGCGCGCCTCACGCAAGACCTTGGCAAGCCGGTGCAGACGGGCGAGTTCGGCGCGATGATGGACGTGAGTTTGGTCAACGACGGCCCCGTGACAATCATCGTGGATTCCAAGCTCAAGGAGTGAGTTCGTCAACGTGCTTCCGGCGTCCCGCCGGAAGACCACTCTTCCTGACAGGGAAGGAGTCTGATCCACCAGCAGTCTTGGCAGTGAGTTAGGGCGATTCCTCGCAACGGCCTCCGCCGGCGAGGACAAAGCTCCTTGCCCGGCTGAAACGCCCCGGCTACGATCCCCGGCAACAAGGCAGCTCAGGAGAACGGTATGCGGACACAGAAGCAATCGCACACGAAGGCCTCTCTCAACCGTCTGGTTGCCGGCTTCAACGTGGGTACGGCTGCAGTACGCCGCGCTCTGAGCGCACTCCTCCCTTCCCGCAATGTCAGCGGCGTCCCCTCACTCACGGACCCGTGAACTAACTGCCAACCCTCGCCATGCCTGCTCACTTCGACCTCATCATCACCGCGGACTACCCGAGCCGCACCGCCGAGTTCTCCCTCCGCGATGCCGCGGGCGTGCAGCTCGCCTGGCGGCAGACGAAGTTCGAGAACATCTCCATCAGCCACCAGCAGGGGCTCTTCGACTTGCGCAACTACCTCCGCCTTTACGTGGAGGAGGGCAAGGAACGCGCTCAGGTGGCGGAGATCGGCGTGTGTATCGCGGAGGAAGTGCTGGGGAAGGAAATCTCCGAGAAGCTCTGGACGCCGGAGTCCCAGCGCACACTGCGCATCCAGTTACCGGGGGCTGGGGAGGAGGAAAACTACCTCGCTGCCGCTCTGGCCCGCGTCCCGTGGGAAATCGCCAGGCCGAGCGCGGATCGGGAGACCCTCGGCGAGCGCAACCTCCTCGTCCGCGTCGTCCACGACATGAAGGCCCCGGCCTCGACGCCGATCGAACTGGCGGCGGACGAACCGTTGCGCGTGCTCTTCGTCTTTGCGGAAGCACGCGGGTCGCGTCCGCTGGGGGCGCGGAAGGAGCGGCGGGAGTTGTTGCGGCTCTTTGAAAAGGAGATCTACCCGCAGCGCCGCATCGTCGCGCACTTCCTCACGCATGGCGTCACGCGCGAACGGCTGGCGGCGCAGATTCAGGAGAATGGCGGCTACCACGTCGTCCACTGGAGCGGACACGGGCATAGGAATCTGCTCGAACTCTGCAAGGCCGGCGGAAAGAGCGATCACCTCTCCGGCCAGGAACTGCTCGGGCTCTTCAATGACGCCGGCGGCTTTCTCCCGCGGCTGTTCTTCCTCAGCGCCTGCCACTCCGGCGACATCCTGCGGGTGAAGGACTGGAATGATTTCCTCGCCGTCGCGCAGGGCAAGGAGCCAGGCACAAAGGACGCCGACGCCAAGGACCTCGATCTCAAGGAACAGCCCGGCTACACCGGCACCGCCCACGCGCTGCTACAAGGCGGCGTGCCCTCCGTCGTGGCGATGCGTTACGCGGTGGGCGACGACTATGCCCGCGAGACGGCGGTGGAGTTTTACCGCGCGCTCCTCGCCCACGCGCAGCCGAAGAACGTCGCCGCCGCGCTCACCCTGGCGCGGCAGGCGATGCTAGATGGGAGGAAGCACGACCCCACGCGCTTCGACGTGTGCGATCACGCCACGCCGGTGCTCTACGGCGAGGAGCAGCCCGGCCTCACCCTCGTAAAAGGCCGCAGCCCGGACCTCAATCCGCGCAATCCCCGCCTGCACCAGATCGCCGAGCTGACCACGGCGGGGCACGAGCACTTCGTCGGGCGCACTTGGGAACTGGTCGGGCTGGGGGCGAATTTCATCGGCTCCAGCACGGGGGCGGAGGTCAAGCCGGTCGCGGTCATCACCGGGCTGGGCGGCATGGGCAAGACCGCGCTCACCGCCGAGGCGCTGGCGCTGTGGGAGACGCGTTTCGAGTGGGTGCTGCTTTATCAGGCCAAGCCGAATGCGCTCGGCTTCGAGGCCACGCTACGGGACATCGACCTCAAGCTTCGAGGCGAACTGGGCCGCTATTACGAGCATGTAAAGGCCCGACCCGCCGATGCCATCTACCGCGACGCCACCGCCGAGTTCACCGGTCCCGCGCGGCTGGAGCGGCTCACGCGCAATCTCCTCCGCGCGCTGAACGACGAGCCGATTCTCCTCGTGCTGGATAATTTCGAGACCAACCTCAAGCCACAGGCCGAGCCTGAATCCGGCACGGGGCAACCGGTTTGGGCCTGCCAGGACCCGGCGTGGGACCACTGCCTCGCGTTGCTGGCCAGAGAACTCCCCGGCTGGCCGTCGCGGGTGCTCATCACCTGCCGCCGGCCAATTGCAGCGCTGGCGGACGGGGCGGCGCATTCCGTCCTGCTTGGGCCGCTGCCCGGCGCGGAGGCAGCGCTTTTCCTGAAGGAGCACCCCGTATTGAGCCGCATGTTCTTTGGCGGCGATGGCGCGGAGAAGGCGCTCGCGTGCCGCCTGCTAAATGCCAGCCGTTTTCACCCGCTGCTCATGGACCGGCTGGCGAAGCTGGCGGCGCACGCGCCGCCGCGGCCGCAGCTCCTGGCGGCGCTTGAGGCGCTGGAAAAGACGAAGGACTTTGCCCAGCTCCCGGCGCTCTTTGCCACCACGCCGGGCGACGCGAAGGAACTGGCCTACCTCGACGACGCGCTGGCCTCTTCGCTCGACCAGCTCATCCGCGACTCCAGCCCGGATGCCCGCCGCCTGCTATGGATCATCGCCGTGGCCAACCAGCCCGAGCAGCTCGCGCTGGTGAAGGGTGTGTGGAGCGGGGAGAACCTCGAGCAAGAACAACTCCGGCAGATCAAGCAGACGCTGGACAGGCTGCCGCTGTTCCCGCCGGAGATGCAGGCGAAGTTGAAAGAAGTCGATTCACCGGAGCTTCGTGCGATGCTCGACGCCCTGCCGCCCGAGGGGCCGGCGAGGCCGGATTTGGCGCCGCTGTTGTCCCAACTTGTCAGCGTGGGACTGGCCACGGAGCAACGCGACGAACCGGACGATGCCAACCCGAACCTCACCTGCCACGAACTCGTCCGGGAACGCATCCGCGCCTGGATGGAGCAGCATCCGCAGGATCGGGCGGAGCTGACCGAGAACGCCATCCGCCTCGCGTACGCCGAGCGGCTGGAGGGGACGTTCAAGGCGCTCCAGCACCGGAACATGACCGCCGCCCTGCAGGCGGGCAGCCGTGCCCTTGTCTACTGCGTGCAGGCGGAGTCTTGGGACCGGCTGGGTAACTTCGCTGGCCAACTCGTCACCAGCACGAGCGATCCGCGGCTGCTGGAGGGGCTGGTCCCGCATCTCCAGACCGCCGCCGAGTCCGCCCCGGAAGGGTATTCGCGCCGGATGTGTCTCTGTAACCTTGCGGACGCGGTACGGAATGGTTGCCGTCCCGATGCCAGCCTTCCGTTCTACGAGCAGGCAGCCATGCTCGCCCGCGCCGCCGCCGAGGGTGGCGGCGAACAGGCCCAGCTTGCTTGGGCGGAACTCGCCGCAATCTCCGCCAACTGGGCGGGTGCTCTCGTGATGAGCGGTAACCCCGACGCTGCGCGCCAGTGTAATCTCGACAGTGCCGAGGCGAGCAAGAAAGCGGGACGTCCCGCCATTCACGTCATCGGCCGCGAACTGGAGGCGCTGCGCATTGACATCATGCAGGGCAAGGTCGCGGCGGCGATGCCGGAGGTGGAGGCACGGTTGGCGCAGTTGGAAGCGTGGTGGCAGCAGCACCGCTCCGGCCAGCCCGTGCCCGAGGCGCCAGATGCCGAGTTCCTCGCCCGCGCGCTCATCGGCGCGCTCGACATCGCCAATGATGCATACCGAGCGCGCGGAGACTGGAAATCGGCGCTGCGACAAACGGACATGGTCTTGGAAGTCAAGCAAGCACTGGAGCGCCCGGAACCAGATATAGCGGCCACGCGGATGAACCGTGCCGTCGAACTCGGAGCGCTAAACCGCTTCGGCGAGGCCAAGGGCGAGTTGGAGGACTGCCTCCGTCTCTTCCAAAACAAGCCCGACTGGAGTTCCAAGGTGCTCGGCTCCCTCGCCGGCCTGTTCGACGAGCAAGGCGACATTGCCCAGGCCATCATCCAGCAGCGCCGCGCTCTCGCCCTTTGTGAGCAGTTGCCCGATCCCGTTGACCGCGCCATCTCGCACAGCAACCTGGCCAACTACCTCGAACGCAGCGGCACTCCGTCCGCCCCCGCCGAATCCCCCCGCCACCAGTTCGCCGGGTTCATCTACTTCCTCGCCGCTGGGGTCCAGCAGCATGTCGAGACCGTGCTGCGCAACTACACCATTCGCTTCCAACGCGCCCACGCCGCCGGCACCGTGCTGGCCGTCCCGCGCGTGACCGAACTGCTCGCCGACCCCGCCTTTGCTCCGCTGGAGCAGTGGCTCCGCCAGCACAAGAAGGACGTGGCCGAACTGCAAGCCGACGTGGACCAATTGCTCGACCAAGTCCAGCAAGCGGCCTTGGCCTCGCCCGAACCATGAACCACCTTCCCGTAGCGGCGTCTCGGCAGAGCGCCGCACTTTCCCTTTGCCGAAGCCGGCGGCGCTCAGAACCGCTCCGCGTTTGTAGTTCCGGCTTTAGCCGGTTTGGAGCATGCGCACCGGCTAAAGCCGGAACTACGAACGCGCCGCCGTTGCGGTTTGCGGTTCATGGCGGCGATGCGCCATTCTGGAATCGCGGTAACTTCCCACGCATCGTTCGAACGCCCGCAGGGTCTTGGAGTGCGGCAGCCCTCTGCCGCTTTCGGAAGCCCATCGCCGTTCAAAGCGGCAGAGGGC
>CAYJNU010000273.1:8864-10951 GCA_964371005.1 uncultured Verrucomicrobiota bacterium
CCCCCCCCCCTCCCGCCTCCCCCACCCCCCCCCCCTAAACCCCCGGGCTCGGGGCCCCCCCACACCAAGACGCTGGCGCGCCGAGGTCGGCCCGATCCGATGCCTGGTCTCGGTGACCGGTTCGAGATTCTTGGAGGCTACTGCTGAACCCCGCCCCTCAGATGAACTCTCAGCCTGAAGACGATTATCGCAAGCTCCGCGAGGCCAGCGCCGAAGCGCGGACCCTGCTGGGTGACGCGGCGGGACAGTTGCAGGCCAGCCTCCGAGACGAAATCATGCAGGTGGAAACACCGATGGAAGTCCAGGCCGCCATGGAAATCGCCTTGGAGGGAATCAGCAAGGCACTTCGCCGGCTCGAATCCGCCGAGCCTGCAAAGGCGTCGTCTGCCGCGCGGATTCCCGGCGGCCCGACCCGTCAGCAGGGGCAGTTCCTGGCCTTCATCCGCGAATACCTGCTGCGGAACGCGGCCGGGGTGGCGCCCAGTCACGCCGACTTCCAGCGGTTCTTCAATCTCACGCCGCCGTCGGTGAACTCCATGCTGATCCGGCTCGAACAGCGGGGCTTCATCCGTCGCATCCCCGGCAAGGCGCGGGCCATCGAACTCATCCTCAACCCCGATTGGATTCCGCCGCTTGACCGGCCTTTCAAGTTCTGACGCCGCACGACCTGACAGCCCGACTGTTCAAAACCTATGACCAAGTCCCTGCCCACCCTGACTGAACTGGTAACCCAACTCGAAGGCGCCGTCCGCGCCCTGCTAGCGGAGTTGGATGCACCCAAGCCCCGACCCCGGCGGCTGGATTTGAAAGCCCTCTCCGGCGAGCGCGGTGCCAGCCCAGCGGAATCGGAGGGCGTGGTTTATCCCGTCTGGTTCGGCACGAACCGCAAACCGACCGTGGAGGGAGACGGTTTTACCAGCCAGCGCCACGATGACATCACGCGGGGACGGGCCGAGGTGTTCATTCCGGAAGCGCACAAGTTCGGCGAGACGGGCAGCAGTTTCTGGACAAAGCTCAAGCGCTTCGACCTGCGCGACGACAAGCTGAAACTCCAACGAATCACGCCCCAGGATCGCGACGCCTGGTTCCGCGAGGTACAGGAAGCCATGCGGGACGCCAAAGAGAGCGGAGACACGCCGCACGCGCTTTTCTTTCTGCATGGCTTCAACGTCAGCTTCCAAGACGCCGCAATCCGGGCCGCACAGTTGGGCTGCGACTTGAAGGTGACCGGAGCGACGGCGTTTTTCAGTTGGCCCTCGCGCGGCAGCGTCACCGCCTACCCCGCGGATGAGGCGACCATCGAGGCCAGCGAGCGGGCGATCACGGATTTCCTCGTGGACTTCGCCGCGAACTGCGGCGCGGAGAAGGTGCATGTGATCGCTCACAGTATGGGCAATCGCGGATTACTGCGCGCGCTGCAACGCATCGCCGCGAACGCCGAGACGCGGGGCAAGGTGAAGTTTGGCCAGATCTTCCTCGCCGCGCCGGACGTGGATCGCGACCTCTTCCTCGATCTCGCCCGCCTTTATCCCGAGCACGGCGAGCGTATCACGCTCTACGCCTCCGACGGCGACCTGCCCGTGCATCTCTCCGCCAAGCTGCACGACGCGCCGCGCGCCGGCTACTTCACGCCCTACACCGTGACCCCCGGCGTGGACACAGTGGCCGTGCCGGATTTCGACATTGACCTGCTCGGCCACAGTTACTTCGCCCAGGCGGAGGCGCTGCTGCACGACATCTACGACTTGATGCGCCACGGCGAGCCACCGGGTCGCCGCCAGCGAATCTTGCCCGCCGTGCATGAGGGCGTGAGCTTCTGGAAACTGAGAAAGTAGGCGCGGCCTGTCGCGAGGTTTGTGTGCTGCTCAACAAGGAGCGCGAGTCAATCACCTGTGCGGAGAGGAGTTTGATTTGCCTGCAAGATGCCGGCGGCACGCCGGTATCAGGGATACACCACACGGAAAAAAGTCTGCGACGTGCTGGTGTCTGGCAGCGGGAAATCGAGGACACCGCTGGGCGATGAGGTGCTGCCGAGGTTTTGCCAGTCGCCGACCGTCAGGTTGGTGCGGGCTTGCACGGTGTAGCTC
>CAYJNU010000274.1:0-10900 GCA_964371005.1 uncultured Verrucomicrobiota bacterium
CCCCCGTGTCGTGATCCTCCCACGAGCCACTGGCGAGAATCGGGTAACGGCTCACGATCCCGTTCGGAATGCTGTATCCGGAATCGGTCTCGCGATAATAGAAGAAGTCGGCACCAAACGCCGTATCCACCAGGTTGCGGATTTGGGCGGAGGATGAGGGCTTGCTGAAATAATTGAACTCCTGGAGAGCGACGACGTCTGGCTTCAAGGCTTGGAAGATCCGGATCCCCGGGGCCTCGTAGAACTGGTTGTCGCCCGAGGTAAGGTTGGCCGCCATGACGCGCACCGTGACGTTGGTCAGGCTCTGGGCCGGGCAGGTCAGTGCTGCCAAGGCGACAAACGCGCCGAGGCTCAGAACGGCCGCGGCGCGCGCAAGGTGGTGCAACGATCTTTCCATCTGAAAGCGAGGCCGTAGTAAACCCGCTTCGCCAACGGATGGCAAGTGAGTGCAGGCTGGACGGTTGGCGCGTGCTGCTCTAATGTCGGCGTATGTCAAAGACATCCAGGGCCGCCGAGCCGCTGAGACCGGACGCGCTTCCCTTTGAGGAAGCGCTGGGCCGGCTGGAAACCATCGTCGAAGCGATGGAGACCGGCGATTTGCCCCTGGAGAACCTGCTGTCGAAGTACGAGGAGGGCATGAAGCTCGCCACGGTCTGCCAGGAAAAACTGGCCGAGGCTGAAGTGAAGATTCGACAACTCGAAAAGACCGCGGGCGGAGAATTCAAACTCAAACCTTTGGGCGGTGAAGCGGGCGACGAAGCGTGACCGCCAGTCCCCGCCCCCGCCGCTTGGCACTGCAACGATTCAACAGTCCGACGAAACAAGAACCCAATGAGCCGTTACCTCGACATGGTGGATGAACCGCGACACGTCAAGAACCTGACCTTGCCGCAACTGGCCCAACTGGCCGACGAAATCCGCCAGGAGTTGATCAACACACTCGCCGTAAACGGCGGCCATCTCGGCCCGAACCTTGGCGTGGTGGAACTCTCCATCGCACTGCTTCGCGTCTTCGAAACGCCCAAGGACAAGTTCGTCTGGGATGTCAGCCACCAGAGCTACGTCCATAAGCTGCTCACGGGCCGCAAGCGCCGCTTCGCCACCATCCGCACGACCGACGGCCTGTGCGGTTTCACGCTCCGCAGCGAGAGCGAGCACGACGCGTTCGGCGCCGGGCACGCCGGCACCGCACTGTCGGCCGCGCTTGGTATCGCCGCCGCCCGCGATCGCCGCGGCACGGATGAAAACGTGGTCTGCATCTTCGGCGACGCCGCACTCACAAATGGCATATCCTTCGAAGCCCTGAATAACATCGGCCACACGACCAAGCGCTTCATCGCCGTCCTGAACGACAACGAATTCAGCATTGCCAAGAATGTCGGCGCCATTTCCGCCTACCTGAACCGGCTCATCACCAATCCGCGCTACAACCAGATCGCCAAGGATTTTCAACGCTTCCTGCTCCGTCTCCCCAAAGGCGAGCTCGCGTTGAAGCTGGCCCATAAGGCGGAGGAAGGATTCAAAGGTGCCCTCACCGGCGTGGGACTCCAGCCCAAGTCCGGCCAGATGGATATGGATGGCCGCGGCGGTCACGGCAGCCCGGTGATGTTCGAGGAGATGGGCCTGCGCTACCTCGGTCCGATTGACGGACACGATCTGCCCCTGCTCATCAGTACGCTCGAATTCGCCAAGACTTGCGACCACCCCATTGTCATTCACGTCCTGACGCAGAAGGGCAAGGGGTTTGAAGCCGCGCTGAAGAACCCCGAGAAATTCCACGGCCTCGGCCCCTACGACGTCAAGACCGGCGCCACGTTGCCGGTGCGGATCGGCACGCCACCCGCCTGGCAGGACGTTTTCGGCGAGGTGATGGTCAAGCTCGCCCGGCGGAACAACTTCCTAGTGGGCATCACCGCCGCCATGCCCAGCGGCACCGGCTTGAAAGCGCTCGAAAAGGCTCTGCCGGAACGCTATTTCGACGTGGGCATCGCCGAGGAACATGCGGTCATCTTCGCCGCCGGCATGGCCACCATGGGTTTTCACCCGGTCTGCGCGATCTACTCCTCTTTCCTCCAGCGCGCTTACGACTGCATCCACCACGACGTTTGCCTCCAGGATCTGCCGGTGATCTTCTGCATGGACCGCGCCGGCTTGTCCGCCAACGACGGCCCAACGCATCACGGGGTGTTCGACATCTCGTATCTGCGTTGCCTGCCCAACGTTATCGGCATGGCGCCGAAAGACGAGGACGAGTTGCAGGACATGATGTTCACCGCCACGCTGCAGCCGCATCCGAGCTTCATTCGCTACCCGCGCGGCCCGGCGGAAGGCGTGCCGCTCAAGGAAATCCCCTCCCCCATCGAAATCGGCAAGGCGGAAGTGCTGCGCAACTTCGCCGGCAACGGCGGGCGTCGCGTGGCGCTCTTCGCGCTGGGCAACATGCAACGGCTCGCGCGTCAAGCCGCCGAGAAGCTCACCGCCGACGGCTGCGACGTGGCGCTCATCAATCCGCGTTTCTTCAAGCCACTCGATCTGGGCACGCACGAGTTCTTCGGACGCGGCGCCGACGTGGTCGCCACGCTGGAAGACCACGCGTTGATGGGCGGTTACGGCTCCGCAGTGCTCGAAATGTTCAGCGAGAAAGGCATCACCACACCACTGGTTCGCCTCGGTTGGCCGGACAAGTTCATCGAACACGCCACCACGGTGGACTACCTCCGCGAACGCCACGGGTTGACGGCGGACGCCCTGGTGGAACGGGTGAAAGCTGTCCTGCCTTCCTCGGCAATGACTGCGCTCGGCGAGAGCGAAAGAGGACGGAAACAGGTCGGGACCGCGTGACGAATCGCGGATGGCTTCACAGCGACCGGCCAAGCGTCCTTACGGCCCGCTCCAAGGCTGAACTTGTGAAGATCACGGGATAGAGGTCTTCCGAATACCACAGCGCCGCGAAATACAGACCGATGGGCGAAGGTGGAAACACCTTGCCGTGCTGTGTGGCGTGCAGCAGCCAGCTTAGACCGCAGCGAACCGGCTCCGTTTCCTGGCAATCCGTCGCCAGTAACGCTTCGAGCGCGAGCGCGGTTTCCTCCACGCTTGAGGGCGAATCGGGCGAACCGCCCCAGCCGCCGCCTGGCTGCTGCGCGGTTCGCAGCCATTCCTGGCCGCGGGCGATGGCGGTTTGTAGTCGGTCGTCGGGCGCATCAGGGAGTCGCTCCAGTGCCAACAGCACGCGCGCAGTGCCATACAGCGGGTTCTCCAGATGGGCGGCGTGTTGGTCTCCGAACCAAAGCGGAATCCAAGTCCCATCGGACCGCTGGGTTCTGGCCAGAAACGCCAGTGCCCGCCGCTGCGCGCGCTGGACTCGCGCCTGCAAACGTGGTTCGAGATGCGGCAGCCAGATCGCCCAAGCGGCCAGTGCATGCGCTGTGATGTCGGGGCAACTGCGATCGAACGGCAGGTTCGACCAACCCCGGCAAAAGGTGGGGATGCCCCCATCGCGGTTCTGCAAGTCCAGCAGCCACTGAATTCCGCGAACGGCTGCAGCCTGAACTTTCGGCGAGGCGGCATCCAGCGCGTGCAAAGCGAGCAGCGCGCCGGCGGTGTCGTCGGCATCGGGCACGCCGCCAGGTAAATCGGTCCACGCCCACCCGCCCGGCGCGGCGTGGGTGAAGGGATGCTCGACCCGATGCTGCTGTACGAGCAGCCACTTCACCAAGGCAGCCCGCCGGCCGGCACCGAGAACGGCGAGCGCGTCCGGGCCGCAGTTGAGCGCGCCAAGGCTTAACGTCGTCACCCACGTGCTGAGGTTGATGTCAATGGGCCAGCTTCCGTCAGCGCGAAATGCGCGAATCAAGAACTCCACGCCTGCGACGGTCACCGGATGTTGCTTGAGCCCGCTCGCCGCCAAGGACGAGACGACGAATCCGGTCAACGGGATCGCCTCCAAGAAACCGCCGCTCGTGGGTTGCACGCTCCGCAAGATTTCCAACACGCGCGGTTTGAGCGCGTCGCGCAACCAACGTAGGGGGCGGGTTTCATCCCGCGTGTGTTCGTGGCGGGCCAAGCCGATCGCAATCAGCGCCGGCACTGCGTAGCTGACCACCGGCAGGCGCAGCCACTTGAAAAGTGGATGCGGCAGGGCGGCCAGCTCGAATGGCAATTGCGGAATCGCCGCCCACGCCCGGCGCGCGTCACCCAGCCGATTGCTCAACGCGCAGAAGGTGAGGATCGGCACGGAGAAGGTGCGGTCCTTGCCATACGACGCCAGCACACGAGCGGTGATCTGGTCGGAGTCCAGCCGGCCGAGGCGCTGTTGCAGCCATTGCTCGGCTCGATCAAGCGTCGCGCGGTGAACAGCGAGGTCCGGGGCGTGATTGAAGGCCGCCCAGCACAGGAGCGTGGTGCTGAGATTGCTCGGGCTGCTTGGCGTGTCGCCCCAGCCGCCGTCCGCGCTCTGATGCTCAGCCAGCCATGCCAAGCCACGCCGGATGTAGTCGGCGTGCGCACGCGCGTCCACGAGCGCCAGCGCAGCAACGGCCACGGCGGTGGAGAGCGCGCTGCTGGACAGATGCCCCTCCCAGTGGCCCGCGGGTGTCAGGTGTTGGAGCAAGGTTTCGCGTGCGTTGCGCGTCGCAGCCTTGATCGTTTCCGGGGTCAGAGCTTCCAGTGACGCAGGCATGGTTTTGTTCACGCCGCGGGTTCAGCGACCAGATTGCCCAAAGCCAGCAGGCCGTAGAACGTGTATTCGCAATCCGGCGTGCGATCCAGCGCGTGCGCATGGAAGCCGCCCGACTCGCCCCAGCAGCCGGTCACGAAGTCGAGGCAGGCGTCGAGTTTGACGGCGCGGATCTCGCCGATGGAGTTTAGCGCGTGCAGCGCCGTCGCCGTGGAAAGCAGATCGGGCAGCGGCACGAGCGAGGCAGCGGCGAAGCCACCGCGGGAACATTGGCGGTTCAACAGCCACTCGATGCTCTTGGGCGGCAGTGGTTGCTGGAATTCGCGCAGGAGCAACAGCGCGGCGGCGGTGACTGGAGTGCTGGTTGCACCCAGACCGTCGCCGTTGATAAAACCTCCGGAGGATTGGCAGAGGTTGGTGATGAACGCGGAGTCTTTGGAGTCTTTGGAGAATGAATCCCGGTGCTCCAACGCTTCGTTCGCCAATACGCCGAGGAAGCTCTCATAGACGCTGCCTTTGCGTTGGCCGGGCTTGCGGTGGTGGCCGCCCTCGGCGCAGGCATGATGTTTGAGCCGTTCCTGGAGCAACACGCTCCACGCCGGCATCGTGTCGCCGGACCAGAGGATTTCGAGGCAACGCGCCAGGCAAGTCAGATGCACGAAGTCCAGCGGCGCGCCTGCCTGGGCTTCAACGAAACCCCTGCCCGCGTCGCCCGGCAACTCCAGCGTGACGGCCCGCGCGCATTCCAGTCCGAACACCGTGTAGTAGAGGTCGCTGGCGGCGGAGCGACCGCGGAAGCCGCCGTTCGCGTTCAACTGGCTGACGATGAACTTCCCCACGCTCGCCCGCGCGGCGGCGTCGAGGCTCGCGCCCCCGCGACTCAACGCGCGCTGGATTCCTTCGCCGCAGCGGTTGCGCAAATCGGTGGACATGCGGTCAGGGAGGCTGGCTCACGCCTTGGCGCTCTCCACCGGCGGCGTGCCGAGCAAGCGCCCAACCAACCGGCGCAAGAGGCCTTTGAGATGCGCGTTTTGCAGCGGACTCAGCGAACGGATGGCCTCGTTCCGATAGTGATCCAGCAATTGCCGGGCTTTCTCCTCGACCCGCAGGACGAGGAAGATGTCGCGGAACGCTTGCGCCCGGGCTTCGGCGGGCGACTCCGCCCGGAGCACCCGTTCCAATCGCTCGCGCACGTCGTCGCTGGATTGTTCGCAGGCGAGAGACAGCAGAATGGACGGCCGCCGGGCCGCCGCGTCGCCCGGCGACTGAGGGTCAAATGCGTCTTCGAGATCATCCTTGATCTGGTAGGCGATGCCCAGCGCCGAGCTGAAGCGCTGGAGCGGGGTCTCCAACGTCTCATCGGCATCAGCGCAAACCGCGCCCAGGCGCAGCGCGACCTCGAAGGCCGGCGCGGTCTTGTGACGGAACAAGTCCAAGACCTGTGCGGTCATCAGCGGCGCGGGCTGGCGCGTCCATTCCAGTTCCGCGCCTTGTCCCAGGCAAAGTGTGCGGTGGCCCTCCGCGGCGATCTTGAAGGCGCGTGCCTGCTGGCGGGGCGACAGGCCGCTGTCCGCCAACAGTCGGTACCCCTCACCGATCAAGTAGTCGCCGACGTTCAACGCGATGGGCATCCCGTGCTGCCGGGCGAGCGTCGGTTCGCCGTAGCGAAACTCGTCACCATCCTCAATGTCGTCGTGGAGCAGCGAGGCTTTGTGGAAGCACTCCGTGGCCAGGGCAACCTTGCGCACGGAATCGGGAAGCGGATCGGTGTCGGCCAGACCGGCGAGCGTTTTGAACGCACACACGGCAAGGAGCGGCCGCCAACGTTTGCCGGCCTGTGCCAGCCACGCGAGTGCCTTCTCTTCGGTGAACGAGCTGGCGCAGCCCAGGGTGTGCTTCAGCGTCTCCGGGTGAAACCAGCCGTCCACTTCCTTGCGCAGCGCATCGAGGTCCAACCGCCCTGGCCACTTCGCTCCGGACTTTAGTTGAATCGCCTCGCGCACCCAATCCACGTCCACCCCGGTGGCGTCGCAGCCGTCGCGAAACAGCGGGATCGCGATGCCCGGGATGGCATGCGTGGCCGCGTGCGGAAAGGCGCGTTCCAGCACATGAAGACAACTCACGCCGATCACCGCGTCCACGTGCCCTTGCTCCAGCAACCGGGTGACGACGGTCGTGCCCTCCGCCACGAGCGCGACGTAGCCCAGCGCCTGGGCCTCGGCCTGGAACTCACCGATCAAACAGCGCCCGCACTGCTCGCACAGCAGGCCGAACTCGTCCATCTCGGCCGGACACTCGCTACGCTTGCGCAGGCATTGCGGCAGCAACAACACGCGTCGCTCGAAGGGAATCCCCGCCAGCGTTTCGCGCCAGGTTTCGTTGCCGAGCATCACCGTGGTGAAATCGCTGTATGCCGGGTCTTGCGCCAGAGATTCGAGAACGCCGCGGGCGTGCGCGCGCAACTCTTCGAGGGTCAACGGCGGGACGAGCCGTTCGCGGGCGACGCGATCGCGGGCGGCGGCGCGCAGAGAGTCGCGGATGGCCTTGTCCGCCGGCACCCGCTGGAGCACGCGTTTCGGAAGGCTGATCGCCGACGACGGCGAGGGCGATGGGGAGACAGGTTCAGCCATACGCGCCAAATCCGAAAAACCAGTATTTCTTGGCCAGCCGGTAGGCCCAGTGCTTTTCGGGAAGCTCCCGGCCCGGCAGGTGATGACCGGGGCGGCATTGCATGGCGGCCAACTCGGCGAGGGCCGTGTTCCGCCCTGAACTATCGCGCGCGGCCTGCGCTTCCATAAACTGGCGCAACTCGCCCGGGCAATCCAGCAGCACGCAGCCACGCGTGCGCGACGCCGCAAAGCGCCGGAATTGAGCGAGGAAATCCGATCCCGCCACTTGCGCGGCCAGATCGTCCGACTCGCGCACGTTCTCGCGCGCGAACTGCACGGGCGGACACGGCTCGAGGTCGCCCCGCGGGCCGATGTGATGACTGATGCCGGTGGCGGCCGGGCACAGGGCGCGCCCCTCGGCGTCCCAGTAGGCGTCCACGATGATCAGCGGCACGCGCCCGCGAATCTCCACCATGAACCGCCGGAGCGCCACGATTTCGTCCGCCGACAAACAGAGCTCCGTCGCCGGCTTCTCGCCCACCGGCCGATAGATGTAATACCAGAGATAGTGAACGCCGCGCCCAATCAGGTCGCGGACGAAGCGCTCCGAAACCAAGTCGTGGAAGTTCGTTTTGCAGACGCTGGTGGCGACACCGGTGAGCAACTTCTCGCGCCGGCAATGCTCCAATCCGTCCAGACTGCGCTGGAAGACCCGCGCGCCGCCGCGCCGTTCGTCGCTGACCTGCTCCAGGCCTTCGACACTGATCAACGGCGTGATGTTGCCCAGCCGGCGCATCTCGCGGGCCGTGGTTGCGCCGAGCACCGTGCCGTTGGTGAACACCTGAAAGTAGCAGTCGCGATGTCGCCCCAGGATTTCGAGGAGTTGCGAATACAACAGCGGCTCGCCGCCGAGGATACCGAAGAAGCGACATTGCTCGCGCTTGGCCTGCGTAATGATGCGGTGGAGCAACTCCGGTTCGAGCGCGGCGGCAGGTTTCGTGGTCGTCACCCAACACCCCTGGCAGTGCAGGTTGCATTGGTTGGTGACCGATAGAAACAGGAACGCGGGGAACTGCCGGCCCTGTCGCAGCCGCTTCTGAAACGCACGAATGCTGCGCACCCCACCGAAGCCGAGCGACCAAGCGCATCGGGCCAGCAGGCGCGGGTCAACCTCGCGCACGAAACGGTTGAGCAACGCGGGGATCATGAAGCCGGGTTGGGCGGCGAGCCTTCCAAATGCCGCTGTCGTTCCGCGCTGGCGAGTTGCACGTTCTGGCGCAGGAGACGTTTCTGCTCCACCTTCGCGCGCCGCTCGGCCAGCTTTACATAGACGTCCGAACCGAGGATTGCCGCCAAGTCCACCTTGATGCGCTCCTTCTCCTGTGCCTCATCCACGACCAGCCCGCCGTTGATGGGCGACTCGCCATATTTCGGGAAGATGATCGCGACCTCCGGACAGATGCGGGCGCACGCGGGGCAGTTGGTCTTGCAGCCCTGCGGGTTTTCGACACGCACGCGCCCATCCGGCGAGAGTCCATAGACACCGAACAGACAGAAGCCGAGGCATTGCTGGCAGTTGGTGCAGCGCTCCGAATCAATCACCGGGAACCACGGCATCCATCCGTCGGCGGAAGTGGCGGCGGGCGCGGATTCAACAGAACTGCCGGCAGCGGCGCGCGGCAATCCGAGTTTCGCGAGCGCATCCTCCAGTGAACCCGTGCGCACGTTGAGAAGCGGCGCGCGTTCGTCCAGTGGCGCACCGGCCAACTGGAACAGGGCTTTGACCGCGCGCGGATGGCACGCCAGCACGATTGGCCGGGCCGCATGAGCAAACTCCTCAAGACGCGGCTCTTTGCGCGCGGCCAACTCGCACAGGTCCGACACCAACTCGAAGGGCGTGCCGTTGGCCTGCAGGCTGGCAGTGAGTGCGCGCAGCACGTCCGGGGCAATCAGCCCGGCGTGGGCGCACTGGCATAGGATCAAACCGGTCATTGTCAGGCAACGTTCTCTGCCTCAGACGGAGGGAGAAAGGACTCGATGGGTTTCGCCCCAAAACCATCCGTCTGTGCGGACGAAAGGAACGGTTTTCCAGGTTGGCGGTCAAGTCCGCGGTGCGTGTGCCGGCGGATTTGTAGCCGGCGGCCCAGGTAGCGCAGACCGCGGGTTTCTCCGACCCCATGGTCAACCCCAGCCTCGAATCAGCGTTCGCTCGGGGTTGCCCCGCCTTTCCAGGATAATTCTCCCGTCACATTGCCTTGCGCACCCGGACGGTTGAGGCAACATCTTACACGTTTCCGAACTGATTGACGATATTATGGCCTACAAAGACGTGACTCCGCCTGCGGGCGGTAAGATTTCGATTCAAGCCGGCAAGCTCAATGTGCCGGATAATCCCATCGTCCCGTTCATCCGCGGCGATGGCACCGGCCCGGACATCTGGGCCGCCAGCGTGCGTGTATTCGACGCTGCAGTGCAGAAGGCTTACGGCGGCAAGCGCAAGATCGCCTGGTTCGAAGTCTTCGCCGGTGAGGAATCGTTCAAGCGGTTCAACAACTGGCTGCCCGACGACACGGTTGAGGCGTTCCGCGAGTTCCTCGTGGGCATCAAAGGCCCGCTCACCACTCCCGTCGGCGGCGGCATTCGCTCGCTGAACGTCGCGCTGCGCCAGATGCTCGATCTCTACGTGTGCCTGCGGCCCGTGCAGTATTTCCGAGGCGTGCCCAGCCCGGTGAAACACCCCGAGAAGGTGGACATGATCATCTTCCGCGAGAACACGGAGGATATTTACGCGGGCATCGAGTACGCTGCCGGGACACCCGAGGCACAGAAGGTCCTCGATTTCCTGGCGCAGAGCGCGCCGAAGGATTTCAAGAAGGTTCGCTTCGGTACGAAGCCCGCAGCCGAGGAATTCTGGAAGGCGGTCGGCGCGGCGGACTTCCCGACGGACGTTCAGGTCGGCATCGGCATCAAGGCGGTCAGCTACTCCGGCAGCGTGCGCTTGATCCACAGCGCCATCAGCTACGCGATCAAGAACCAGCGCAAATCGGTAACGCTGGTCCACAAGGGCAACATCATGAAATACACCGAAGGCGCTTTCCGCGATTGGGGCTACAAAGTCGCGAAGGAATACTTCGGCGCGGTCGAGATGAACGGCGGCCCGTGGGGCAAAATACCCGAAGGCAAACCCGGCGCGGGCATCGTCATCAAGGACGCCATCGCCGATATTACGCTCCAGCAGGTGCTCACGCGCCCGGAGGATTTCGACGTCATCGCCACGCTGAACCTGAACGGCGATTACCTGAGCGACGCGCTGGCGGCGCAAGTGGGCGGCATCGGCATCGCGCCCGGCGGCAACATCAATTACATCACCGGCCACGCCATCTTCGAGGCCACGCACGGCACCGCGCCGAAATACGCCGGTAAGGACATGGTGAATCCAGGTTCAGTCGTGCTCTCCGGCGAAATGATGCTGCGTCACCTCGGCTGGGCGGAAGCCGCGGACCTCATCCTCAAAGGTCTGAACGGCGCCATCGCCAGCAAGCGCGTGACCTACGACTTCGCCCGCCAGATGGACGGCGCCACGCAGATCAAGTGCTCCGAGTTCGGGGACAAC
>CAYJNU010000275.1:0-10890 GCA_964371005.1 uncultured Verrucomicrobiota bacterium
GTCCAGAGGCGGTTTCCCCACCGGAACGCCCGGTGTGGCTACGCAACAGCCCCAAGTGCAACAGACCCAACCGCAACTGACGCTGGAGGAGCAGAGCGTCGTCATGGAGGTGGAGCGCTTACGAACACAAGAGGCCGTGGCTCGAGGCGATCTACCTCCGCTGCCGCCCACGGATTTGACCCCTCCCGGTGCCCCCGGCAGCGTTCCATCGCAAGCGCCGCCCATGCCCGGCAGTTGATCGGGAACTCATCGCTCTAGCTCGTCCTTCGGACGTTTTGCCTTCCTCTCCACGGAGACAGTTGAGCACGTTCCCCGGGCCAGGAGCTTTCAAATTCCTCCCTTCAACCACCGGTTTCGCGAATCATGTTGTGTTGCGAAGGCAGCCCCACTGCGGCAACGTGCGGGTGTGATTCTGCAAAGCGCCCAGCCGCGGCTTGTCAGTGTTCTTCGCGCGAGTTTGCGAACCTGGCTGCTCTGTGCGGCTCTGGCCGCGGGCCGGGTGCTTGCAGCGGAGGAGGGGGGCGCCGCTGCGGTGGTGATCTACAATACGCGCTCGGACGATTCCCGACGCGTCGCGGAGCATTACGCCGAGAAACGCAATGTGCCGGTGGCGCAAGTCTTGGGGCTCGACTTGCCACTTGCCGAAGAAATCAGCCGCGCGGATTTCCAGGCTCGACTGCAACAACCACTGTTCGACTGGTTGGTGGCGCAAGGGCTCTTTTCGCTGAGCCTGGCGGAGGGCGATTCCCACGCAACAAATACCGCACCCCGGGTGGTTGCATCGCGGATTCGCTATGTGGTGCTCTGCTACGGCATGCCGCTGAAGATCCGGGCCGAGCCGACGCTGGTCGAGTCCGGCATCGCCGCCCTGCCTGCCGAATTGCGTCGCAACGAAGCGGCCGTGGACAGTGAGCTGGTTTGGCTACCGCGGCTTCCCCAGCATCCGACGCTTTCGGGTTTGATCACCAACGCCCTGTTTGGAACCACCAACCCGGGGCTGCTGCATCCGACCAATGGCATTCTTCTGGTGGCGCGACTTGACGGGCCAAACGTGGACATCGCCTGTGGTCTGGTGGACAAGGCACAGGAGGCGGAGCGCGACGGTTTATGGGGGCGTGTTTACGTGGACATGCGTGGGCTCCGCGAGGGTCGCTATAAGCTCGGCGACGATGTTCTCCATAACGCAGCGTTTGCCTGCGCGAAGCTGGGCTACGACGTGGCGGTGGACTTGTCGCCAGCGACGCTGCCGAGCGAGTATCCGTTGAGTCAGGTCGCGATCTACGCCGGATGGTATGCTGGCGATGCCTGCGGTCCCTTCGCGCAAGCGCAGGTGGAATTCATGCCCGGCGCCTTCGCCTATCACCTGCATTCGTTCAGCGCGGCGACCTTGCGCTCGACCAACACGCACTGGGTCGGCCCGCTCTTGGCCAAAGGCGCCACCGTTACTCTCGGTTCGGTCTATGAACCCTATCTCTCCGGCACGTCAGATGTCGGCACGTTGCTGCGGAACTGGCTGCTGAATGGCTTCAGCTTTGGCGAAGCCGCGTGGTCGGCGGAGTTCGGCGTCTCGTGGCAGACAACGGTCATTGGCGATCCCCTCTACCGGCCCTTTCAGCAGAGCCTGGAAACCCGGCTTGCCGCATTGGAACAACGCGCTGACTCTCGGAGGGCTTGGGCCTACAGCATGCAGGCCGATCGGCAGGTCAGTGCTGGCCGCCCGCCCGCAGGCGCAATCTTCGCGCTGCGGAAACTCCCGCTTACCTGGACCAACGCGGTGTTGAGCGAAAAACTGGGAGATCTGTTGCGCCTGCAACGGAGCAACGCCGACGCCTTGGTGGCCTACAAGATAGCACTGCAAGCCCACCCATCGTCGCAGCAGTCCGTCCGACTCTTGCTCGCGAGCGCCGAGCTTCAAAATACCCTGGGTGACGACTTGGCCGCGCTCGGGAGTTTGAAGAAGCTGCTGGCCGTTGCTCCAGCGTATGGCGACGTTCTGCAGTTCCGTGAGCGGTTGCTGGGCCTGGCGATCAAAGGGGGCGACGAGAACTTGACCCGTGACTGCCAAGCCGCGTTGCGGCGGCTGAGCGGGACGACCTCGACCAACCAAGTAACTCCCGCAGTCGAGGCGCCACCCAAAAAGGACGCCGCAGATCCGGCTCGCTGATGTGGTCAGCCCAGTTTCCCAAGTGAACGCGAGATCACACCAGGTTGCACTTGGCACGGCGCCACGGCGGACGCATGCTCACCACACGAACCGCTTTTCAACATGAAACGAATCTGGCTGGTCCTGTTGATCGTGCCGCTGGTTTTGGCCGGCTGCGCACGGCATTACGTCATCACGCTGAACAACGGCACCTGCATCACCGCGCAAGGCAAACCACAAATCAAGGGCGGCAGCTACCTCTACAAAGACGCACAGGGCAAGCCGGCCACCATCGGGGCCAGTCGCGTCGCCGACATCGCCCCGGCTTCCATGCTCAAGAAGCAGCCGAATCTGCTCAAGCCGCAGCGCGCGCGTTGAAGAACTTCTCGACGTACTTGCCGATCAGGTCGGCCTCGAGGTTCACGGCGTCGCCCACTTTCCGTTCGCGCAGGGCGGTGATTTCGAACGTGTGCGGGATGATCCAGATGCGGAAACCCTTCTTCGTCACCCCCGCCACGGTCAGGCTGATGCCGTCCACGGCGATCGAGCCCTTGAACACCACGTAGCGCATTACCTCCGCCGGCGCCGAGACGTCCAGCACATGATCCTGCCCGGCGCGCTCCCAGCGCGTGATGCGTCCCACGCCGTCAATATGGCCGGTGACGAAATGCCCGCCGAGTTCACCGCTCGCGCGGAGGGGGCGTTCCAGGTTGACCAGTGAACCAGGCTGGGCGAACTGGAGATTGGTCCGCTTCCACGTTTCCTGGAGCAAGTCAAACTGTGCGAGCGTCTGTTTGCCGCGGCGGGCGATCTTGACGGCCGTCAGGCAACAGCCGTTGACCGCCAAGCTGTCGCCAACCTTCAATCCGCGCCCGCACTGCGCCGCGCTTACCGTCAGTTGAATGGCGTTGTCCGCCGGCTGAATCCGCTCCACCCGGCCCGCTTCTTCCACGATTCCCGTAAACATGCCGCCATGTTGCCGGGGCTTCATGGGGACTGGCAAGCGCGCAGACTGCACAGTCATGTCAATGGAAACGGCGAATCGGCGCTCCCAAAGAGAGGCCGGTGCATGCTTGTGCCTACTCCGGAAAGTGTGCCCCGGATTACTTCTCCCTTGGGAAGGCGTGGCCTTTGCGCCATTGGACGCCTTTGCCCCGGTTGGCCGGTTGACTTTTCCGATTGCCGCGGGAAGTTTCTTTTGGTTCTCTGCGCGTCTGCGTTTTCAGGCCAGTGGCGGTCTGATAGCGGGGAAACCACGGGGTTGGATAAAATGCATCGTTCGCACATTGACTGGAAGGTTGCGCCAAACCGGTACTCGGCCAAGAAGATGGCCAAGCCGGTCAACTTCGCCTGCTTTGCGCCCAAGGCGCACCTGGTCACCCTCGCCGGTGACTTCAACCATTGGGACAAGGCTTCGCACCCGATGAACCGCCAACCGGATGGCGCCTGGACCCTCCAAGTCCAGATGAATCATGGCCATCACCAATACCTGTTCATCGTGGATGGCCACGCCACGTTGGATCCAAAGGCGCAAGGTATCGCCCGTGACCGCCACGGGAACAAGGTCTCGATGATCTCGGTCAGTTGAGTGGGGCTTCCTTTTCCACCTTCGCCTTCGTGCGCTGGGCGTTGAAGAAGGAGCGCAGCAGTCCCCGGCATTCCGGCTCGCACACGCCCGCCGTGATCTGACAGCGATGGTTCAAGGTTGGGAACTGGAGCAGGTTCAACGCGCTGCCTGCCGCGCCGGCCTTGGGATCACTGGCTCCAAACACCACCCGTGCCAGCCGCACATGCACGATCGCCCCGGCGCACATCGGGCACGGCTCCTTCGTCGCGTAAAGCGTGCAGTCTGTCAGCCGCCAGTCTCCCAACGCCTCTTCCGCTTGCGTGATCGCGAGCATCTCCGCGTGGGCCGTGGCGTCCTTCAGCAGTTCCACCTGGTTGAACGCCCGGGCGATGATCAACCCGTCGCGCACGATCACCGCGCCTACCGGCACTTCCTCGGCAGCGGCCGCCCGTCGCGCCAGGCGCAACGCCTCGCCCATGAAATGGTCGTCGCTGTGCAGGTCAATGATGGGCGTCTTCACAGAATTGAGGTTTCACGGGCCGCCTTTCACAGTGGTCAAGTTGGACGATCCTGGACGGGAGGCTGCGATTTGCACCTGACGTAATTGTCTGTTCGGGGGAACGGTCTCTTCCAGTGTCCACTCATTCCGTCCATCCGGATGGCAATGGCAATGCGCCGCGAAGAAGCCGCCGCGATATTGCCAAAACCACGGCCAGATGCGCTCGGTATCGGTCTGCGGGATTCTCAGCTCACCCAGTGCCGCACGTGGGAAGAACTCAAACCGGCCTTCCTCGTGAACCGGCGGCAACACGGTGAGCCGACGCTTCACCTCGAAGAGGAACATCAGCCAATGCGCGTGGCCCAGGTAGCCATGCTCGCTCACGAGGCCCGTCAAATGCAAATCCGCTGGGGTCAATTCCAGTCCCATCTCTTCGTGCGCCTCGCGGCAGGCGCAAGCGTAGGGAGATTCCCCTTCCTGCGTATGTAGCTTGCCACCGCAGGGACTCCAGAAACCTCGGTTCGGCTCTTGCGCGCGTTCGAGCAGCAGCACATCGTCCCGCTCGTTGAAGCAGTAAAGCAGCGTGGCGACTTTGTAGGGCAACGTCACGCCGGGAGTGAAGCAGGGAATGCCCTCCCGGGCAAGCAAGCCGACGCCAAATGAACTGCGGAATCTGCTTTCCCGCCTACCGTAAACAATCTGACTTTCGCTGTGGGCTGGGTCGGCAAAACGAAACCACGGTTGCGACGCGCCCTTGCCTCCAGGTATGTGGCGTTCGGTGGATTCTCGCTAAAGGTTCCTCCGCTCCTGCCGATATCCAGATTGTTCAGCAACCAAGCCATGTTCTTTTGCCAGTTTCATGCGAGTCAAGCCGGGGCGATTCCCGGGTTTTGGATGGCCGCCGGCCGCAACCGTGCAAGCGCAGTCGGTCAGGCAAGTGTCCCACGGCTGGACATACGGGGTGTGAGAACTGGACAGATTGTGAAGCGGGCTTGCGGGAATCCCACGGTTTTCGCAGATGGTATCTGGGCTGCTGACTTTTGAAGCAACATGATGATCTTGTCACTGTATTCCGGGTTGGCCCTCGTGGCATGGGCCCTCGCACGCATCACCGCGGCCCATGCGCCGGTGGGCTACGAGGATAAGTCGGGTTTCCACTATGGACCCCGCACCCAGCAGGCTGAATCGCAGCAATTCGCAGCCCCTGCCGGAGTGATCGCTCAACCCGCATAGCCAGTTTTCAGAACGTGCCCGTTCTGCGTTGAAAAAAGGATCGGGCAAACAGACGTGGTCCGGCTCCGCACGAAAGCGGTGTCGGGAAACCATCGAGCCCCTGCCGGGTGCTGGAAAGGCCCAAGCTGAATATCCGCGTGTCTCAGCCGGTCGCCAGCCTTCCCGGCAGGGGCTTTCGCTTTCTAGGCCTCCTGCGGTAGGCAGACGACGAACCCTTCAGAAGCCACTACTTGGCGGCGCGGGCGCTCTCGATCAGGAGCTTCTCTTCCGGCAAAAGCTGCCCCTTCTCGGCGTTGGCTATGAACGGCGCGGCTTGTTCGCGCTGGCCGTTCGCCGCGAGGAGGATGGCGCAGTACGTGGCCACGCCGGGCGACTGGAGTTCCTTCTCCGGCAGCGCTTGGAGGAGACGCAATCCTTCGGCCGACTTGCCTTGCCTATGCAAGGCGAAGGCGTAGGTGGAAACAGCGGTGGCATTGTTCGTGGCTGACAGGTAAACCTCCCGTGCGAGGCGGGTGCATTTCTCGACATCGCGACCGAGGAGCAATCCCAGCGCGGCCACGTTATTCTTGACGACTGAAGCGCTGGGCTTGCTTTCCAGCAAAGCGGTATAGACGCGGTAAAGGCCCGCCGAGTCACCTGCCGTGGTGCGGGCACGGATCAATGCCTGCCAAGCCCACTCCTGCCACGGAGCGCGCTCGACGAGCGCCCAAAGGGCTTGCTCAGCCTCATCCGCCCAACCCCACGCGGCGGCCATCTGCGCGATGGCGCCTAATGAGTCGCCGCCCCCCCCCCCCCCCCCCCCCCCCCCCCCCCGCCCACCCCCCCCCCGCCCCCCAACCCCCCCCCCCCCCCCCCCCCCGCACTCAACGCACGCCGCCAGTGGGTGTCCGCCATGTCGCGCCGACCTAGCTCACGCAGGGCGCGTGCGAGCAGCGCCAAACGCATCGGTTCCTGTTCATCCCAATTCTGATCGACGAGAAACTTGTCCAAACCGGGCCAGTCTTTGAGCGCGAGGTAACAGTCGGCAGCCACCACCGGAAGGGGCAGGTTGGTGCGCACCTGCGGAGTGAGCGTGGCCAGCCAATCGTGTGCCGCTTGGGCCTCCCCGTGCGCCGTCATCCAGCTCATGACGAGCGCGGCTTTCGACGAGTTCGTGACCGCTTCCTGCTGGAGCAGGATCAGCCACGGCCCCGATTGCGGACTCTTGGCGGCGTCCAGCACGGTGAGTTGCTGGAGGCGGTCGTCGAAACGCGCCTGCGGGAGGGCAAGCAACTGTCTGGAGAGTCGCTCCGCGTCCGCGAACTCCTTGCGGGCCAGACTGTCCGTGATCAACGAGCGAAGCGCATGTTCGCCGAAATTGGGATCCGACGTGAGCGTCGCCAGATCCTCCCGTGCCCGGGCAGCGACGGCGCGATCGGTCTGTCGCAGGCGAAGCGTGGCAATGTTCAACTGGTGCAGACGGTTGGTTGGCTCCAGCTCCGCGGCGGCCTCCAAGTGACGGGTGGCGGCCTCAAGGTGGTTCTGCCGGAGCGCGAATTGTGACATCAAGAGGTGATAACTGGTGTTGGTTTCCGCGCCAGCTTTCTGGAGTTCATCGAAGGCCTGCGTGACGATGGGATACGGCGGTTTCTCGACCCGCATCGCCGAGGCCGCGAAGCGCAGGCGGTTCTCCATCGTGGGGGAAAGTTCGACCATCCGCCGCCACCAGCCAACCGCAGCGGCCGGCTGCGTTTCTGTCAGCAGGTTGGCCATGATGTGGGTGGCTTCAAGATTGGTCGCGTTCGCCGCCAACGCCGCCCGCAGGCTGAGGACGGTGTTGCGCAAGTCACGCTTCTCCAGGAACTCCTTCGCTTGTTTGAGACTGCGGGTTTCCTTGAAATGCCGGTACGCCGGCAAGCCAAACCAGACTGCCGCCGCCAACACCAGCGCGACCACCGCCGATATGCCGGCGATGATCCGTATGCGTATCCATCGTTCCTGTGCGATCTCTGACGCGTCGCTCACGCCAAGAGCATGACAGAACGGACGCGACGTTTCAAAGGCCAAACCAGCCCCAGGCATTTTGGCTCGCGCGCCTGCGTTGACACAGCGGCGCCGGCCACTATTATGCCGGCTCGCGTATGAACGCCAAACCGCATGTAGCCGTGGTCGGTGCGACGGGAGCCGTCGGCATCGAGATGATCAAGACTCTGGAGAAACGACAGTTTCCGGTCGGGAAGCTGACGTTGCTCGCTTCCGCCCGCTCCGTGGGCAAGCAGCTCAAGTTCAAGGGTGCGGACGTGGCGGTGACCGAACTCACGGAGGACTCCTTCGCGGGCGTCGACATCGCGCTGTTCAGCGCCGGCGGCAGCATCTCGAAGGCGTTCGCCCCCATTGCGGCCAAGGCCGGTTGCGTGGTCGTGGACAACTCCAGCGCGTTTCGCATGGACGAGAACGTGCCGCTGGTCGTACCGGAGGTGAATGCCGCCGACGTGAAGCAGCACAAGGGCATCATCGCGAATCCGAACTGCACCACCGCCATCACGCTCATGGCGCTTTACCCGCTGCATGCGGCGTTCGGGTGCAAGCGCATCTTTGCCTCCAGCTACCAAGCCGTATCCGGCACGGGGGCGAAGGCCATCGCCGAACTGGAACGCCAAGTGGACCAGATCGTCAAGGGTCAGCCCGTGACGAAGGAAGTCTATCCGCACCAGATCGCCTTCAACGTATTGCCGCAAGTGGACTCGTTCCTGCCCACCGGCTATACGAAGGAAGAGATGAAGATGGAAAACGAAGGTCGGAAGATCATGCACCATCCGACTTTCAAGGCCAGCGTGACCTGCGTGCGCGTGCCGGTCTATCGCTCCCATTCCATCGCCGTGAGCGCGGAATTCGAGAAGCCGGTCAGCGTCGAAGCCGCCCGCGAAGTCCTCAAGAAAGCACCGGGCCTGGACGTGGTGGACGAGCCGGAGAACAAGAAATATCCGATGCCTCTTTTCACGTCCGAGAAGTACAACTGCGAGGTCGGCCGCATCCGTCTGGACTGCGCCCTGGAAAACGGCCTGTGCTTCTGGGTTAGCGGCGACCAACTCCTCAAGGGTGCGGCGCTTAACGCTGTGCAGATCGCCGAGGAACTGTTGAAGCTTTGATTGTGTTCGCCCAGCCGCCAGAGTGGGCAGGCTGACTCCCCGGGCGCGGGTTGCTTCACGTCGCTGGCGTTGGCCCCGGCGGCGCGTTTCCATTTCCGAATTTCCCTTGTGCGTTCCCGATTCCGCGTTAGAGTCGCCACAACCAATCCCAGACCCCTATGAACCACGGAAAAGTCTCCAAAGAAATCGCCCAGGGTCTCCTGTCCCTGAAGAAACGCATCGCGGCGGGCAACGTCCCGTCGTCGAAGATTGATGAAACGCTGAACCTCGCCACTTGGAACATTCGCGCGTTCGGCAAGGGGCGGCGCACCCAAGCCGCCGTTCACTACCTCGCCGAAATCCTCGGCCAGTTCGACCTGATCGGTCTGGTCGAGTTGTGTGACGATCTCACCGACCTGGGCCGCGTGCTGAAAGTGCTCGGACCGTATTGGCGCGCGGTGTATTCGGACATGATCCCCGACGCCGGCGGCAACCGCGAGCGGCTCGGGTTCATCTATGACAAACGCGCCGTTACCTTCAATGGTCTCGCGGCCGAGGCAAACGCGCCACGCAAGAAGAAAGGCTTCGAGTATCTCCCGGAGAAATCCTTCTGGCGCAGCCCTTACATGGCGTCGTTCAAGGCGGGCAGCTTTGACTTCATCGTCCTCACCGTTCACATCCGGTGGGGCGACAGCGCCGAGGAGCGGCGGGCCGAGATCGAAATGCTGGCCGACTGGATCGAAGCCAAACGGCTGGAGAAGACGAGCGAAGACAGAGACCTGATCGTGATGGGCGACTTCAACATCCCCTCCTGCACCGATGCGCTCTTCAAGGCGATCACGAAGCACGGGCTGCAAGTGCCGAAGGCCCTGCTCGGCGCGCACGGCACGAACCTGAAGAAGGACAAGCGCTACGACCAAATTCTGCACTACCCGATCTACGCGGAGAAGTTCACCAACGCCGGCGGCGAACTGGATTTCTACGGGAACGAGGGCGGCATCAAGGAACTGTTCCCCGCCGGGATGACGAAGGAGAAGTTCACCTACCAGCTCTCCGACCACCTGCCGCTCTGGTTGCAGATCAACACCGACATCGAAGGGCAGAAGCTGGAGCAGATCATTCAGGGCTGAGTTGAGGTCGCCGTCAAACGCATCATCTCCGCAGCGTAACGCCGGCCCATCTCGCGCTGAGCCGGCGAGTCGAAATGCAGTTGATCACCCTTGTGTCCAAGCCCGGCCACCCGGATGAATCCGGTGTGCGCCACCGTCTCGGGCAGTCGGGCGATGGCTTCGTTGACCGTGATGGCTTCCGGCACGTTGTTGGTCTTGCGGGTGAACAGGAAATCGCCAAGTTGGCCGCCCACGAACGGCAAGTCCGGCGTCGCGAGATCCGCGCGGAGATCGCGAATCATGCGGGCCAACCGCGCGCCGTAGGATTCGGCGAGGCCGGGTTTGCTGTCACTCTCGCCTTGATGCCAGAGGACGCCGCGGAGCGTGCCTGCCTGCGCCGCCAGCTTTGCGCGGTGGACGGCGTTGGAATACAGGTCGCCGCCCTTTTCCCAACGCTGGAGCGGCGTGCCGCCGAGGGCGCAGGGCACGAGGCCGATCGTCACCCCCGGACGTTTCTCCGCCATCGCCTTGCCAAACGACAGCGCCGGTCCCACGCCCAGCATTCCCGGTTTGTCACGGGTGACCGGCTCCACGGCAGGCTGCCAGATACCATTGGTGTCCAGCATGAACACGCGCGGGTGCGGCTTCTGACCTTCGGTCTCAATCTTCCCGCGCCCGGCCATGTTCGACTGGCCCAGTAACAGGTAGAGGTGGAAGCTCGACTTGGCTGGCAGTCTCGCAGGTTCGGCATTTGGCTGGGTTGCGGCCACGGACCTTGTGGCGGGGGCACACGCCAAGACCAAGATCAAAGCGGCGGCGGGTTTGCACGCAGCGATACGCATGTTACGCATGACATCAGACTCATTCACCCGCGCCGCGTCCGAGCCTTACGGACGCGGAACCACGGCGTGGTTTCGGCTCGACGATAACGGAGGTCGCATGGGACGCAATTCCGATTGTCGGCGCTCTGAACAACGCCAGTCTGCCAGCCTGCGGCGGAACCGAGAAACCTTTGACAGCCTTCCCAGGCACGACGAGACTCTGCGTGTCCCAGAACTCGTTGGAATCCTGTGCCGCCATGAAAAGGTTCTTGTTCCGAATGCTTCGTTGGGTCGCTGCGCTGTTGCTGGTGTTGCTGGTCGTCGTCATCGCGCGCGGTGTTTACGTCTTTCGCGATCGCTCGCCCGGTTATGCGCTCGACCTGAAGATCGAAGCCGCGAAGCCCGAGGCCG
>CAYJNU010000276.1:0-3966 GCA_964371005.1 uncultured Verrucomicrobiota bacterium
GGAATACGTGGAAGCGATGTGGCTGATGCTCCAACAGGATCAGCCGGACGATTACGTGATTGCGACGGGCCAGACCCATTCTGTGCGGGAGTTCTTGGAGGTGGCGTTCGCGCATGCGGGGCTGGATTGGAAACAGCACGTGGAGATTGACCCGCGGTATTATCGGCCAGCGGAGGTGGACTTGTTGATCGGCGACAGCACAAAGGCCCGGGAGAAGCTGGGCTGGGTGCCGAAGACGACGTTCGTTGACTTGACCAAGCTGATGGTGGACGCGGACATCGAACTGCTGCGCAAACACCGGCAGGGCGAGATTCGTGTGACCGGATAGGGAAGCTCCGCCTTGCGCTGCGGCAGAGTTGGGGAGCGTCAGCCGCAGTCTGATTGACGAAGGAAGTCCCCGTAGGCGAGGCGGATGCCCGCTTCAAGGTCCACTTGCGGTTTCCACCCCAGGGCGAACAGACGCGAGCTATCCAGCCATTTGCGGGGCGTGCCATCGGGTTTGGAGGTGTCCCAGACGATCTGACCGGAAAAACCGACCACGCGACTGACGAGTTCAGCGAGTTCTTTGATGGTCAGGTCCGTGCCGTACCCGATGTTGACGATTTGTTCGCCGCTGTAATGCTCCATTAGGAAAACGCAGGCGCGAGCGAGGTCATCCACGTAAAGAAGTTCGCGCCGTGGCTGTCCCGTGCCCCAGCACGTCACGGACGCTGCCCGCGCGGCTTTCGCCTCGTGGAACTTGCGAATCAGGGCGGGGAGGACATGGGAGGTTTCCAGGTTGTAGTTGTCATTCGGCCCGAACAGGTTCGTGGGCATGACGGAGATGAAATCGCAGCCGTACTGACGGCGGTAGGCCTGGCACAACTTGATGCCGGCGATCTTGGCAATGGCATACCATTCATTGGTGGGTTCGAGCGGGCCTTGCAGGAGATACTCCTCCTTGAGCGGCTGCGGAGCGAGCTTTGGGTAGATGCAAGAGCTGCCGAGGAAGAGCAGTTTCCTGACGCCCGCCTCGTGGGCGCCGTGGATGAGGTTGTTCTGGACTTGCAGGTTCTCGTAGATGAACTGCGCGGGCAGGCTGCTGTTCGCCGCGATGCCCCCGACTCGCGCTGCGGCCACGAAGACATAGGCGGGTTTCTCCTGGGCATAAAACCGCCTGACCTCGGCCGCATCCAGCAGTTCGAGCTCGGCACGCGTGCGGCCAATCAAGTTCGTGAACCCTCGGCCTTCCAATTCACGCCAGATCGCGCTGCCGACCATCCCGCGATGTCCGGCCACATAGATTCCAGCGTCCCGTGTCAATTCCATGAAAGCAAAGCATAGGCAGCGCTCCCCACCGGGGCAAGCGTGCGGACGGCCTTCGCAGCTCATTTTGACTCGGAGCGCGGCTGTGTCGTCCCGACCAGTCGCAGCACCCTCGTTGCATTCCATGCGGTTCCGCCTCTTCACCTGCTGCGGCTGGTGCTCCGCATAGAGCCGCGCTCCGCAAAACGAGAATTGCTGCGGCCTTCGGTGCGGCCCGGACCCTGGACGGCTTGGTTTCGTTCTCAATTTCTGTCTCGCCGTTGGACGGTGCCTGTCCGGCGGCTGGACACAAAAGAGGGCAGCTTGGCCAAGGGTGATCCCTCCTGGTGACTCGGAAGAACGTGGCGTGCGGTTTTTACCGGTTTTTCGCCGGAGTCCAGCCCCTTGCGGGTGTCAGACAACTGCTGGCATCGGGTCTGCTAAATCAGAAACCGCGGTTGCGGCAGGCAATCAGTGAACAGAAACGTCGTAATGAATAACCCGCCTGCAGCGTTGTTCACGCCGTCATGTAAGAAAGGCAAGCATAGTATGAAACTCAATACGTCCCGTCGCAGTGGCTTCACCCTCGTGGAAATCATGATCGTGGTCGCCATCATTGGTCTATTGGCCGCCATCGCCATCCCGAACTTTGTGAAGGCGCGCAATACGGCCCAGAGGAACACCTGCATCAACAATCTTCGCCAGATTGATGGCGCCATCCAGCAATGGGCGCTTGAAACCAAGGCCACTGACACCACTGAGGTTGACGAGGCTGCAGTTGGGACGTACATCAAGGGCGAGGTCATGCCCACCTGCCCCAGTGGTGGCACCTACGGAACCACCGACGTGGTTACCCCGCCGACCTGCAGCTTGTCGGCTGCTCCCGACCTTCATGTCCTGCCGACTTCGTAGTCTTCAGCGGACTCTTTTACAGCCCGAGGGCTTTGCCCTCGGGCTTTTTTGTCTTTGCACCCGACGATTTCTCTGATCTGCCGGGTGGGGTGCATGAACCAGTGGAAAATGCTACCCGGCGGTTGCTTTGATGCGCCAGGGCTACGAACACGAGTCCGAGAAGCGGAGCAGCACGGCGACGTTTGCATTCGAGAATTCCCCTGAGAACGTCTCGATAGCTGGCGCCCTGCGTCCTGAATATGTGCGGGTGCTGGTGGACAGCCTGCGACGACAGTGATTTGACGTGCGTTCCAGGCCGAGACGTGGGCTTTCCGGTCAGTCACGACAATGAACCACGTGGCATCTGCCCTGCTCGAAAGGAGGTGCGGCTGTAGCGGGCAATAAGTGAACAACCGTCATTATTCTAAATCATAACCGACTGTCCGCTGCTGTGTTCACGCCGCACGCAGGAAAGGCAAGCACAGTATGAGAATCAAGACGTCCCTTCGGGGCGGCTTCACGCTCGTGGAAATCATGATCGTGGTCGCCATCATCGGCCTTCTGGCCGCCATCGCCATCCCGAACTTCGTTCGAGCCCGCAACACCACCAACAAGAACTGTTGTATCAACAACCTCCGCCAGATCGACGGTGCCAAGCATCAGTGGGCGCTGGAGAATGGGATGACCGATAAAGATGCGCCCGATGAGGCTCAGGTTGCCGAGTACGTCCGGAAGGGCACGTTTCCGACCTGCCCGATTGAAGGCACATACACAATCGGGAAGATGACGGTTGATCCCAGTTGCAGCCTGGGTGCATCCGACGGGCATGTCCTGCCCACGCCTTGAGGATGCAGTAACGGGCAGCGGGTCGGGTGGAGGTGAGGCAAGGGCTTGCCTCAGTTCCGCTGCGCTGGTCAGTCCGGCGAAATCAAAGCTGCATACGCCCGCTCCTCAAAGTAGCCATAGCCCGCCGATTCACGTCGTGTTCCCATCAACAGGGCGTGAATGAAGCCGTTCCGTTCCACTTGGACCGTGTGGTAGATCTTTCGCTCCGGATTGAGGCGAAAAAGGAATTGCACCCGTCCGTTGAGGGCTAGGTGAGTAACGAGGAGGCTGTTGGTCTTGCCGGCAAACTGGAATTGTGCGCCCAGGTCTTCCAGCATCGCGTGGCTCTTCCCCCAGGTGCCGCCCCGTTCGCTAACGAACGGCTTGCCGTCAAGCAGCGCCACGTAGTCCTGATAAGCCAGGACGCAGAGGGCGTGGTGGTCTGACGCACTTAACCAGCGGGCCAGCTTGTCGAGGTGCAGGCCGCGGTCGTATGCATAATTGCTGTCCAGGAACGCGATGCGTTCCACGTCGTCCGGGATGGACGCCACGGTGTTCAGATAGCCGAACGTCAGACTTCCCCCGCCGCTGTGGCCGGTCAAGACGACCTTCACCTGCCAGCTTTCAAAGATGCGCTTCACAGTGTCGAGGATGGCGGGGATTCCGGCGTCGCCGTGCTGCTTGCGCCAGGCGGGCCAGCTCTTGAGGGTGTTTTCGAGATAAGTGATCACGATCGGGCGTTCCGGCGCGTGTTGCCTCAACCAGCGTGTCTGCGCGCCGATGTGTTGGATGTCGAAATGCCAGTCATCGCCCGGGTTCAGTACCTTGCCGATCGTCTGTGCGGTCGTGTTGCCGTTCGGAAGCGCGTAGAAGACGAGCAGCACCTCGCAGTTGGCGGGCATTGTGGTCGGTGCGTTGATGTGAATCTTAACTCCGGGCGCGATCGTGAAACTCAGGGTTTGTTAC
>CAYJNU010000276.1:3976-10884 GCA_964371005.1 uncultured Verrucomicrobiota bacterium
AGCGTGTAGTTGGTCCTCGACGGTTGGGCGCTTGCGCTGTCGGGGTCAACGGTCGGGGGCGGGATGGCATTCGTTTCGTACCGGGAACTGGTGAAGGCTCCTTCGTCGCTCAGCAGGCTCGCCAGTTCGGTGTTCGCCAGAATCTCGTTCAGGCTTCGCGGTGACCCATTCACTTGCACGGTCGCATGCACCAAACGGATGCCATGACTGTAGTCAACCCAAGCCGCCGTGTGACCGAGGTAAAGCGGTTGGATGGGGAGACCATTTGTTCGATGCCAGCCGTAGATGGCCACTCGGTTGGTAGCCGTGGCCAGTTTCGGCGTCACGACGACGTCCTTCTTGGCCCCGGACACGAGTGCGCCGAGGGGTGCAGTCATCAGGAAAACCGCGCGCTGGGTGCGGACCATGGCGTTGTGCTCGGCAAACACGGGCATCGTCGTCATGGCCGGGCTGGGCGGGATGGGTGCGGGCGGAAGCTTGACCTCCGCCGCGGCGTAAATGGCATCCACCACCTTGCGGGTCGGGAGGCTGCAGTGGACGAGATCGGCGATCCGCTGGGCGGTCGCCGGCGTGAGCGGCGTCAGAAAACTGTCCGTGTCCGATCCCACAGCCAGGTAATCCGGCGCGACATAAAAGGTCGCGGAATTGGTGTGGCCGCTGGCGACGTTCGTGGTCGTGACGGGACAAAGCTGGCGGAGAAAATCCGGCACATTGCCGGCCGCGATCTGGGCGAAGATTTCCTGCTCCCGCTCCTCCAGACCCAGCGGTGTCAGGCGCTGGATCAGTACGCTCCCGGCGGGAGCGTGGAGTGGTCGGGGCGGGAGGTTCAGGGTTGGGCTGGCCGCCGCGGTGGTGGCGCAGAGCAGACTGAGCCAAACGGGCGATGGCCTCATGGCCTCAGAGGTCCTTCCGCGGGAACAGGGGCGAGGGTTCGCCAATGGTGTGCCCAGCGACCAACCCACCCCACGTCGCCGCCTCGATCTTGTTTGGCACACCGCTCAACCCGAGTTGCGCGTAAATCTTGCCCGCGGTACCGGGGATGAACGGCCAGAGCAACACGGCCAGCACACGGCAGGTCTCCACCAAATTGTAGAGCACCGCGTCGAGCCGCTGCGACTGGGCCGGGTCTTTGGCCAGCTTGAAGGGCGCAGTCTGGTCCACGTATTGATTCGCCCGGTTGACCAACGACCAGATGGCCAGCAATGCGCCTTGGAGCTCGTTCTTCTCCAGGGCAGTCCGTGTTTCCGCAACAGCCCTGCCCGCGTCAGTCATCAACTCGCCATGCGACGGTGGGACCACTCCAGCCCGATAGCGCTTCAGCATTGAGAGTGAGCGATTCACCAGATTGCCCAGACCGTTCGCCAGTTCAGCCTGGTAGCGCGCTCGGAATCCCGCATCGGTCCAGTTGCCGTCGGGGCCGATGTCCAGTTCGCGCAGCACGTAGAAGCGGAACGCGTCCACGCCCCATTCGTCAATGACCGCCAGCGGGTCCACCACGTTGCCGGTTGTCTTGCTCATCTTCTCGCCGTCCTTCTGCCACCAGCCATGCACGAGCACTTGTTTGGGCAACGGGATGCCCGCCGCCTTCAGCATGATCGGCCAGTACACGGCGTGAAAACGCACGATGTCTTTGCCGATGACGTGAATGTCCGCCGGCCAAAGCTTGATTTCGGATTTCGGATTTCGGATTTCGGATTTGTAAAAACCGGCCAGAGGTTCCGCCGCCCCGGCGTCCCCCAGCGCCACCGGCACGCTGTAATAGTTCGTCAACGCGTCGAACCAGACGTAGTTCACGTAGTCAGGATCGAAGGGCAGGGCAATCCCCCAGTTCAGGCGCGCCGCCGGACGGCTGATGCACAGGTCCTCCAGCGTCTGCGATTTCAGAAAGCCCAGCACCTCGTTCCGGCGCGAGTCCGGTTGCACGAAGGTCGGGTTTGCCTCGACGTACTCGATCAGCCACGGCTGGTGTTTGGCCATCCGGAAGTACCAATTCTCCTCGATCAGCTCTTTCACCTCGCCCCACGACGGGTCAAACGTGCCGTCCGGTCGGCGGTCCTTCTCGGTGAGAAACGTTTCTTCCTTCCACGAATACCAGCCGCGGTACGGCGCCTTGTAGAGCTCGCCTTGGGCGTGAAGTTTCTGGAGCATCGCGGCCACCACGGCTTTGTGGCGCGGTTGGGTGGTGCGCACGAAATCGTCATTGGTGATGCCGAGCCTGGTCACAAAGGTCTGCCATTGGGCGGCCAACCCATCGCAATACGCCTGGGGCGTCTTGCCCTCCGCTTCCGCCGCCTGCTGCACTTTCTGCCCATGTTCGTCCAGACCCGTCAGAAAGAAAACCTCCTGCCCAAGACTGCGTTTCGCGCGGGCAATCACGTCCGTGACGACCTTCTCGTAGGCATGTCCGAGATGCGGCTGGCCGTTGACGTAATCAATGGCCGTGGTGATGTAGAACCGTTTGCTCATTCGTCCTCCAATGTGGAGAACGCACCCGCACTTGGCAACAACGCGCCCACCCAGGTGGCGGGACGAATCACACCGAAGCGGCTCTTGGAAACACGGCATCTCGTCCCGGTCATGACCGGAAGCGGCGTAACCTGAGCCCGGGCGATTCGAACGCCGGCGTGTGGAGGGCCGTACCGTTGCACGGTCTCGGTTGGACTGGTGCAAGGGCCAACCTCCGGTTTGGCACAGCCTACGGCGCCGCCCGCCCTTCGTCCTGGGAGATCTCGTAGGCCAGGAGGTATCGTTTCCCGCCCTGGACCCACTTCACCGAGCCATCGCACATCTGCAGATTGACGCCTTGCACGCCGTGGTTGTCGTTTGGGTCGGGATAATTGTTTCTGGCCCCCGGGCCCTTGCGATCACCGTCGAACATCAAGTAAATGTCCGACGGGCCAAAAACTTGGCCCTTCAGGTTAAACGGGGTGGACTTGTGTACCCAGCGACTGACGCTGCGCTCGGTTTTCCGAGTCGTCCAGTTCATGAAAGCGTTGATCTCATAACTAATGCCGCGCAGGTCGGCGTTCGCGGTGCTGGCATTCCGCGCCCGTTTGTAGTCCGCCTGCTGGGTCAAATCTTGCAGCACCTGGCGGCCGGTGTAATTGACGGTCATGTTCGTGCCGATGAAATTATCCGTGGACGGGCAGACAAATACCGATCGGGCCGCGGCGCCGGAAATGTAGGTCGGATACAGCCACGTCAGGTCGTCACTGACGTCCGTGGGTGTGCCCGCCAGCCAGCCGCCGGAATTGTCCGAGGCGTACATCATCGAGCCCAGGCCCATTTGCTTGAGGTTGTTGCGGCAGGCCGTGCGTTTCGTCTTTTCCTTCGCGCTGGCCAGGGAGGGTAACAACATGCCGGCGAGAATCGCGATGATGGCAATGACGACCAACAATTCGATGAGAGTAAATGCGGCGGAGACGGCCCGCTGCTGCGGTCGCGCCGTCCCGTTGGAGATACCCAAGATCAACTTTCGCATAATCCACACGTCCTGTAGCGGCACGGAGGCGTCCCAACCAGGGACCGGTTGCTCAACGCAAAACCGTTTACTGCAATGCTCTCCCACGGCGGGACCGGGGCTGACATTCACCGCCGACGTGTCGGATGGCGACGCGCTTGCAGGCGGGTGACCCACTGGCGTGCATGCTTAAGCGGCGCGGCCCGGGAGATCGTGACTCCGGTCGAGGAAAGAAGAGATCCCAAAGGAGTGGGGGGAGCAAGAAGAAGTTCAGCGAGAGACTGGCGACTCGAGGACGAGGAGGTGGCTTTCGCGGCGGTGACAGCGCTCGGGAAGACGGGTCAGGCGTGACCTGAAATGAGCATTTACTTTCGACATTGCCAACCGCGCGTTGAGATGCGACAACGCTGCCATGCAACCGACGCGTCGTGATTTCCTGCGCCGAACCAGCCTGGCGGCGGCCACTCTGAGCCTCTTCCCCATCCCGTATTTTGCCGCTGCTGCGCCGCGGACGAGAACCCCGATGTCCTTGCGCCTTGGCGGACCTTCCTTCGCCAAGTCCGAAGAGCCGGAGGAACTGGCTCGCGCGCATCGCCAGCTCGGCTACCGCGCGGCGTATTGCCCCGGCGTGGCATTGAGCGATTCCGCCCGCATTAAGGCGCTGGCGGACGCCTTTGCCAAACATGATGTCGTCATCGCCGAAGTTGGACGCTGGGTAAACCTGCTGGACGCGGACGCCGCCAAACGGACAGAGAACCTCCAGACGGTAACGGACGGACTGGCGCTGGCGGAAGCCATCGGCGCAGGTTGTTGCGTGGATATTGCGGGCTCGTTCAACCCCACGTCGTGGTTCGGCCCGCATCCGGACAATTTCACGCCGAAGTTCTTCGACGCCGCGGTGGAGAATGCGCGGAAGATCATTGACGCAGTGAAACCGAAGCGGGCGAAGTTCTGCTACGAGATGATGGGTTGGGCCATGCCCCACACGCCAGACAACTGCCTCAAGCTCATCCGCGCCGTGGACCGCAAGGCGTTCGGGGTGCATCTCGACCCATGCAACCTCGTCAACTCGCCGGAGAAGTTCTATCGCAACGCTGACCTGCTGAACGAGTGTTTCGACAAGCTGGGCCGCTGGATCGTGAGCTGCCACGCCAAGGACCTGACGTGGGACATCGAGATGAACGTCCACTTCCGCGAAGTCGTGCCGGGCACGGGTTCGCTGGACTACGCCACCTACTTGCGCCGCCTCTCCCAGTTGCCACAGAACCCGCCGCTGATGATCGAGCACCTCAAGACCTCCGAGGAATACGCCGCCGGTGCGAAGTACATCGTGGAGGTCGGGCAGAAGGATGGGCTGAGCTTCGGCTGATCTTCAAGGCCCTGCATACCCAGCACGGCGGTTTCCCCATGAACCGTCCTGGGTTCGTAGTTCCGGCTTTAGCCGGTTTGGGGCGCACGCACCGGCTAAAGCCGGGACTACAAGCGCGGCGGCGTGGCGGTTCATGGGCTCAGGGCATGTCCCAAAGGAGAAAACCCTCAGGCACAGCTTCGAGACCCACGGAATACCCCATCGCACGATCACTGCGCCAATGAACCTGACCTGGCCTGCTCCGCAAGACGCACCAGTTCCCAATACGGCGGCGTGTAACCGCGTTGCGTCCTGAACTCCTCCGCCGACGCCAGCACGCGATCGGCAACCAGCGCGTGATCGTGCCGATACTCTTCCACGCGCAAGGCCGTGGCCGCGCTCATGCCTTCGGGAATCGGCCCCAACTTGCCGACCGCGTTTAGAACGAAGCTGTAGGCCTTGCCCAAGCGCGCCCGTGGCAAGCCAAGCCAGGAATAGGGCAACGGTTCGCCGGGTTTCGCTGCGGCCAGCATCACGTCGGTCACGGCGTCGTCCACGTGCGCCTTGAGCAGCGTCGCCCGTTCACGCCACTCGGCCACCACGCGGAGTTGCGGATCGTATTCGAGGTCCGACGGCTCCTGCGTTTCAAAATGCCGCACGCCCAACGATGCCAGCCAGGCGCGCACCGTGGGCGACGTGATTTGCGACAGCCCCATCCATAGTCGAACGCCACAGACCTCATACGCCGCCGCCGCGACTTCCGAGCAGAACTGCGCGTTGTGGTCGCGCCAGTCCATCGCGAAGTCGTAGGGGATGTGGCGGCGCCGGGCCTCGGCCAGTGCGCGGCTCGCCGCCTGGTGCGGCAACATCGGATCGGCCGCCAGCGCCGGCAGGTCCGCCCGCAACCGCAGCACGAGCACCCGCAGTTTCTTGTCGCGGATGTAATCGTCGAAGGAAGCCACCGCCACGCCGCATTCGATGTGCGCTTCGATCAAAGACGCCTTCCCCGTCTGCTCGTCCACGTGCAGCAATGCGACGTGCGAAAAGTTCCCGGGGAAATCATTGCCGCGCGCGATCAGCGCCGACGTGGCCGCGCCGCCCCGAGACAGGAGAACGTCGCCGCTGTGCAACGTCACACCCAGCAGCTTGGCCGACGGCGTGCGCGAAGGCTCGTCCGTGCCCAACACCACCGTGGGCAAAGCGGCGTTGGTGGCGGCCTGAAGCATCGCCTCTTCGAGCGCGATGCGGCTGCCGAACAGCAACCGATAAAGCCGCTCGCGCGAAGCGGGCGCATTGACATCCCACTGTTCCGACTGCCGTTTCACCGCGGCCCGGGTGCGCGTGACGAGAGCCGTGAAATCGTTCAACCGTTCCGGGCAGGCGGCTGTGAGCGCGGCCAGGTGGAACAGGTTGGTCTCAAGCTTCGTGAACAGCGGCAATTCCGGCGGCAAGCTCCGGTTGCCCAGTTCCGCCAACAGGTCGTTGATGTCACCGGCGAACGCCTCCATGCGAGGGACAATGGCGTCACAGCCGGTCGTCCTAGCAGAAACGAACTCACGTTCGAGACCGGCCCAGACCGCGTCTTGCTTCCAGGCAAAGGGTTCTGGGGGGGATGCCTGTGGCACGCGTGGACGCGGCTCAGGAAACAAGAGCAGCACGCCAACCAGCACCAGCGCCCCAATCCCGAATGCCAGGCGTTGACGGCGGTTGGGCTGTCTTTGCGGCAACGGCGTCGAGTCCGCAGTGTTCATGCGCTGAGTCTCGACAACCGGGTGCCGCTTTCAAGCCCGGCGTTGCGACCCGTGCCCGACCGCATGGCTCAACTATCCGAACCATTCGAGCGCGGCGGCTTCGACGATGGATTCGTTCAAGCTCATGGCTTGTCCCCTTGCTTCGGCGGTTGCTTGAGCATCCGATCAAAGTCCGACTCAAAAAGCCGGTCCTGAACGATGCGATATTTCTCAAACTCGCTTTCGGCGTGGGCTTGGGCGATTTCGGCGGTGACCTTGCCGGCATCCTGCAAAATTTCCCGGTCGGTCGCGGCGATGAAGCGGTTGAGGCGGGTTTCCCAGTCCTGCATGGTCATGGGAATCTGCCGCA
>CAYJNU010000277.1:0-10870 GCA_964371005.1 uncultured Verrucomicrobiota bacterium
GTATGAACGGTTTATGCGTGATTACCGGGAAAGTCTGTTGTCCGGGCAAGCGCAGTTTGGTATGGCGGCATGTCTGGATGCACAGGGCAAGGCAGCAGACGCCAGCGAACGTTACAAGAGCCTCATTGAGCGCCGGCCCAACGACAATGTGATTCCACAGGCCAAACTCAACCTGGCCCGCATCTATGAAGGCCAGAACAAACCCGAGTTGGCCAAGCCCCTCTACGAAGACGTCGCGCGAACGTCGCCGTACGGCGCCGCCGGCGCAGCGGCTGGCATGCAACTGCAAGCGCTGCTCGCGAAGTATCCGAATCTCGCCGCGGTGAGTGCCCCGGCCACAAACGCGCCCGCAGTAAAGCTCGCGACACCTTGATCCGGGTGCGGACGATTCCGCCGCGGAAACGCAAGGGCTTGTCGAAGGATGCAGTGGCGATTACCGCCGCCTCACGGCGACCGGGCTTCAATTGTTGATTCACTATGAAACTGAGCATCATCGGCACCGGTTACGTCGGTTTGACGACCGGTGCATGCTTTGCGGAAGTCGGCCATACGGTCACCTGCGTGGACAACGACGCCGAGAAGGTGAAGACGCTCCTCGCTGGCGGCATTCCGATCTACGAACCCGGGCTTGAGGATCTGGTCAAACGCAATGTCGCCGCCGGCCGGTTGCGCTTTACGGTCAGCACCGCGGAGGGCGTGGAGAAGTCCGATGTGGTCTTTATCGCCGTGCCCACGCCGCCGCTGCCGGATGGTTCGGTGGACTTGAGCTTCATCGAAAAGGTCGCCCGCGAGATCGCCGCGGCCATGACCAGCTACAAGATCGTCGTGGACAAGAGCACGGTCCCGGTCAAAACCGGCGACAAGGTGGCCGAGACGATCAAGCGCTACTGCAAGGCGAAGGTCGAGTTCGACGTGGTCAGCAATCCGGAATTCCTGCGGGAAGGATTCGCGGTCGAGGACCTGATGCACCCGGATCGCGTCGTGATCGGGGTGCATACGCAGCGTCCCGTGCCGGCGATGAAAGAAGTGTACGCCCCTTTCCACGCGCCGATCATCGTCACGGACATCAACTCCGCCGAGCTGATCAAGCACGCGTCGAACTCGTTTCTCGCGCTCAAGATTTCGTACATCAACGCCATCGCGGCGATCTGCGAGGCGACCGGCGCGAACGTGCAGGAAGTGGCGAATGGCATCGGCATGGACGAGCGCATCGGCCGGCGCTTCCTGCAGGCGGGGCTGGGCTTCGGCGGCAGTTGTTTCCCCAAGGACCTCAGCGCGTTCGTCAAGATCGCCGAGCAAACCGGCTGCGATTTCCGGCTGCTCAAGGAAGTGCAGCGCATCAACGCCGACCAGATGGATCGCTTCGTGAAGAAGATCACTGACACGCTCTGGGTGCTGAAGGATAAGACCATCGGCGTGCTCGGGCTGGCGTTCAAACAGAACACCGATGACGTCCGCATGTCCCCGGCGATTGATCTGTGCCAGCGCCTGCAAAAGGAGGGCGCGCGCCTGCGCGTCCATGACCCCAAGGCGATGGAGAAAGCCCGGGCTGTCTTGCCGGGCGCGACCTTCGTGGACGACATGAACACCGTGGCGGACGGTTGCGACGCGCTGGTGGTGGCCACGGAGTGGGACGAATTTAAGAACCTGGATCTCGAGCGTGCCCGAAAAGCCCTCACCCATCCGATTCTCTTCGACGGCCGCAATCTCTTCGATCCGCAAGAAATGGAGCAGATGGGCTGGATTTACAAGAGCGTGGGGCGGTAACGCCCCTTGATCGTAATCTTAATCTTAATCTCCCGAACGGATTAAGATTAAGATGAAGAACGAGAGAGGGACAGAAAATGGAATCCAACGTCATCGAGGTCAGCGCCGGCCTGATCTTCCATTCTAGCAAACTCCTCATCACGCAACGATACGCCGACTCACACCTGGGCGGGTTGTGGGAATTCCCCGGCGGCAAGCGCGAGCCCGGCGAGTGCTTTGTGCAATGCTTGGCCCGCGAGCTGCGCGAGGAACTGGGTGTGGAAGTCAGCGTGGGCAAGCTTTTCGACGAGATCACCCATGCCTACCCAGAGAAGACGGTCCAGCTCCAGTTCTTCCTTTGTCGTTTGATCGCGGGCGAACCGCAGCCGTTGGGATGCGCGGCCGTGCGCTGGGTAGGGCGAGATGAATTGGGCCGTTTCGCCTTTCCGGCGGCGGACGCGCAGTTGATCGCCCGGCTGGCGAGCGCATCCGAGCTTTGGACAGCGCGCGATTGAGTGACGGGGCATTGCCCGCGCCGCCAGCACGCGTGCTCGAGATCCATTCGCTGCGAGATTCGCCCAAGTCAGTTGGGAACCCTCCAGACTCGGCGTTGGGCCAGGAGCCGGCGCGGTCGTCCTCGGGAGGACTTTGGACCGTGAGGGCACTTTCTTAAGGGTGGCGGGCACAAATCTGTGAGCGAGCGCTTTTGACTTCCGGCGGGCCGCACGCTAGAACTGGCGCGCTATGTCTCCTGAACCGACCTCACCCGCGGGCGGATTTGCCCAACGCGTAGGCTGGCATCGTTGGATGATTTGCGCGCTGCTGCTCTTCGCCGCCATCATCAACTACATTGACCGGCAAGTCATCGGCATCCTCAAACCCACGCTGATGGACACCTTCGGCTGGTCGGATGAACGCATCTACTCGTCCATCATCTTCTGTTTCCAACTGGCCTACGCCATCGGTTTTCTGTTCGCGGGAAAATTCATGGACGCCATCGGCGTGCGACGCGGATTTGCCATCTCCGTCACGCTGTGGAGCATCGCGGCCATGGCGCACGGGCTCGCTGGTTTCGTGACGACTTGGAAACTGCCGGTGCTGAACCTGGATGCCTCCACGGGCTTCATGATCGTCACCCTCACGGGCGCGGCGGTAGGACTGGCGGTGGCGCGGTTCGCCTTGGGTTTGGGCGAATCCGGCGCCTTTCCGGCCTCAATCAAAACCGTGGCGGATTGGTTTCCGAAGAAGGAACGCGCCTTGGCCACCGGCATCTTTAACTCCGGCACCAACGTCGGCGCGCTCGTGACGCCGATGGTCGTGCCGTGGGTCGCCCTGCACTGGGGCTGGCAATGGGCCTTCATTCTCACCGGCGCGCTCGGCTTCGCGTGGGTGATCTGGTGGCTGGTGGCCTATCGCGAGCCGGATCATCATCCCCGGTTGAAGCCCGCTGAACTGGCCTATATCCGCAGCGACCCGCCCGATCCGGTGGTGAAGATTCCGTGGCGGAAACTGCTGCCCCACCGGCAAACCTGGGCCTTCGCCTTGGGCAAGTTCATGACCGATCCCATCTGGTGGCTCTATCTCTTCTGGATTCCTGATTTCCTGCACCGCAACCACGGGCTGAACCTGAGCACGATCGGTTTGCCACTCGTGGTGATCTACATCGTGGCAGACGTGGGCAGCATCGGCGGCGGGTGGCTCTCCGGGCGATTCATGAAGCTGGGCTGGAGTCCCAACCGTTCGCGCAAGCTAGCCATGCTTGCGTGCGCGCTGGCGGTCGTGCCCGTTATGTTTGCGGCCAATGCCTCAAGTCTTTGGGTCGCGGTGGGGTTGATCTCCATCGCCGCGGCGGCTCATCAAGGGTGGTCGGCCAACCTCTTCACACTTGCCTCGGACATGTTTCCCCGCCAGGCGGTGGGATCAGTGGTGGGGATCGGCGGTACCGGTGGCGCCATTGGGGGAATGTTCATTGCCATGCTGGTTGGGGCGATTCTTCAGAAAACGGGCAGCTACGTGCCCGTCTTCATTCTCGCGGGCGCGACCTATCTCACAGCCTTGCTCGTCATTCATCTGCTGGTACCACGGCTGGAGCCAGCCAAGATTGAAGGGGTTTGATTCCCATTTGAGCACAGTATCCGGCAACTGACCGGCTGACAGACGTTCGCAGTCATCTGGAGTCTGCACAGTCAGATCGCTGTAAGTTGGGCCTAAACCCGGGCTTGACTCCCACTGCCCAAAGCGCACGCTCCAGATCGAACCCGGTTTTGGAGCGAGCCCATGCACTCTACCGCAACCGTTTTCGCCACCACGCACTGGAGCGTTGTGCTGGCGGCGGGCCAAAGCACCGACACGCAAGCGTCGGAGGCCTTGGAACAATTGTGCCACACCTACTGGTATCCCCTCTACGCTTACGTCCGGCGCGAAGGTTACAACCCGGCTGACGCCCAGGACCTGACGCAAGGATTCTTCGCTCGCTTGCTGGCGCGAGATTCCCTGGCTCAGGTTGGACCGCAGAAAGGCAAGTTCCGCTCCTTCCTCCTGGCGGCGTTGCGGCACTTCCTCTCTGATCAGCGGGATCGCGCCCGGGCCGTGAAGCGCGGCGGCGGGGCGGAGGTCCTGTCGTTGGACGCGCAGGAGGCGGAGGAGCGCTACCGCCTCGAACCGGTGGACCGTCTGGATGCCGAGCGCATCTACGAACGGCGCTGGGCCTTGACGTTGCTGGAGCAGGCGCTGACCCGGCTGCGCGATGAAAATGCCGCCGCGGGCAAGGCGGAGCTGTTCGAGCAATTGAGGGGGTTTGTGGCAGGCGACAGCGACGTCTCGTGCGGTGAAGCAGCCCCCCAACTCGGCCTGACCGAAAGCGCGGTGAAATCCACCTTACATCGCCTGCGGCAGCGCTACCGCGAATTGGTGCGGGAGGAAATTGCCCACACGGTGGACGATCCGGCGGAGATTGAACCGGAGATTCGCTACTTGATCGGCGTTATGAGCCAGTGAAGGGGAGAGCATGAGAACGTGAGAACGTGAGAGCGTGAGACGCTGAGACGAACACCGAGAACCAAACTATGGAAAGGATACGAAGCCATCGGGAGTTGAAGGTGTGGTGCAAAGCCATGGATGCCGCTATGGCTTTGTTCGAAATCACGAAGCGATTCCCGTCGGAGGAGAAGTTCTCGTTGACTGACCAGGTTCGGCGCTCCTCGCGTTCCACCCCGGCGCAGATCTCGGAGGCTTGGCGCAAGCGGCGCTATGCGGCGGCGTTCGTCAGCAAGCTCAACGACGCCGAGGGCGAAGCCGCCGAGACCCAAACCCACATCGAAATCGCCCGGCGTTGCCGGTATCTCTCCGACGCCGAAGCCGCGAACCTTGACGGCGTCTATGAGGAGATCATTTCGATGCTCGCCACCATGGGCAATCACCCGGAGAAGTGGTGCCTGTGAGGGGCGAGTCCATCAGACCGTGAGAACGTGAGACTGGGAGAGCGTGAGAGTCTCACGGTCTCACGCTCTCAAGGTTTCACGTTCTTGCAACTAAATGCCCGATTTGCCTCTGTAACAGAGTGAGTGGTTAAACGCGCCACCTTCGGATATGCCGGAGAACCGAACTTGTCCCGAGTGCGGGCGGCCTTTGCCCAAGGGCGCCCTGGATGGCGTGTGCCCGGTGTGCTCCCTCCGCAGCGCGCTCAAGTCCAGTTCATTCGCCCCTCAACCCTCAACGCTCAACTCTCAACCGCTTGCCACTTCGTTTGGCGACTACGAGTTGCTGGAGGAAATCGCCCGGGGCGGCATGGGGATCGTCTATAAGGCCCGCCAGAAGAGCCTCGATCGCATCGTCGCACTCAAGATGCTCCTGTTCGGGCCGCAGGCCAGCCCGGACTTCGCCAAGCGGTTCCGGGCCGAGGCTGTCCTCGCCGCCAGCCTTCAGCATCCCAACATCGTCGCCATCCACGAGGTCGGTGTCCACGAGGGCCAGCAGTTCTTCGCCATGGACTATGTGGAAGGGCCAAGCCTCGCCCGCCTGGTCGGCCACCAACCCTTGCCCGCCCGGCGCGCGGCCGGTTACCTGAAGACGATTGCCGAGGCAGTCCACTACGCACACGAGCGCGGCATCCTGCATCGCGACTTGAAGCCATCGAACATCCTCATCGACGGCAACGATCAGCCGCGCGTGACCGACTTCGGACTGGCCCGGCGCTTTGAAGGAGACTCGCAGGTGACGCTCACCGGCCAGGTGCTCGGCTCGCCGAATTACATTCCGCCCGAGCAAGCGCTGGGCAAGCGCGGCAAGGTGTCGCGCCAAAGCGATGTGTATGCGTTGGGAGCGATGCTCTATCACTTGCTGACGGGCCGTCCACCGTTTCAGGGCGAATCGCTCACCGACACGTTGCAGCAAGTGCTGAACACGGAACCGCCGGCGCCGCGCCTGTTGAATCCGAGCGTTCCGCGTGACCTGGAAACGGTTTGTCTTAAGTGTTTGGAGAAGGAAGCCCCACGCCGATACGCGACGGCGCAGGCGCTGGCGGAGGACTTGGGCTGCTTCCTGGAGGACAAACCCATTCAAGCGCGGCCCGTCAGTGCAGCGGGCAAAGCCTGGAAATGGTGCCGGCGACGTCCGGCGCAGGCCAGCCTGGTGGCCGCCTTGGCGCTGGTCCTGGTGTTGGGGATGATCGGAATATCCTGGCAGTGGCGCCGGGCCGAGCGGGAGCGCCGGACGGCCCTGTACAGCGAGCAATTAGCGTTGCGTCAGGCCTACGCGGGCGACATGAACCTGGTCCAACGTTCCCTTGAGGAGGGGGACCTGGGCAGCGCGCGTCGCATGCTGGACAGTTACCGGCCGAGGCTTTCCTCAACCCCAACGCTCAACGCTCAACCCTCAACCGATCTCCGTGGCTGGGAGTGGCGCTACCTCTGGGGACTTTCTCGGAGCGAGGAGCAGTATGTGCTGACGCAGCGTTCCGAGCAGTTTGTAAACCTGGCTTTGGCGGCAGACGGCCAACTGGTCGCCGCGCTTCGCGATGGTGGCGCCATAGAGCTTTGGGATTTGAAGACTCGGCAGCAGAGAGGCATCCTCACAAACACCATGAGCTATGGCTGGTCTCTCGGCATGGCTTTTTGCCCTGGCGAGAATCTGATTGCTTCTGCCAACACCGGACCCGGCGGCGCCCCCGTGATCAGCTTTTGGGATGTTGGGACAGGACAACTCGTTCGGAACTTGGCCCAACCCTCGCCCGTCGCCTCGCTGGCCTTTTCACCCGACGGCAAACGGCTTGCGACCTTTCACATAGACATCGATTCCCGATTTCGCCTTTGGGACGTGCCTTCCGGGAACATCGTAATGGACCTGAGAGCCTCCACTCCGATCAACCCGACCATGCGGATTCCCGTCTTCTCGCCGGATGGAAGAATCCTGGCTCGCAGCGAGAGCAGTGGAGGAATCCATCTGCTGGACCTGACGACCGGCGTTACTAACGGCATCCCCCGGCTAATGGAAGGCAACGGCGTCAATGCCCTGGCGTTTTCCCCTGACGCCCGTTTGTTGGCGGTCGGCTACGGCTACTCTGATGCCACTATCCGTCTGTGGAACACAACCACCTGCACCCTGGTCGGCACTCTGGAAGGGCACCGCAGCTATGTGACGAAACTGGTGTTCTCCGCTGACGGACAAACGCTCTATTCAGCCAGCGCGGACCAATCCATCCGTGTCTGGGACGTCAAACACAGGAAAGAGGCCGGTCATCTTCAGGGGCATACCAGTGACATCAGCGGGCTCACCCTTTGTCCCGATGGGCGGACTTTGGTCAGTTGCGGCACTGACGGTTCAGTCCGAGTTTGGGACCTGCAGTCCAAACATCGGCATCCAGTGCATACCGTCCTGCCAGTGCATGCCGCTATGTACGGTGCAACGTTTTCTGGGGATAGCCGCCGCCTGATCACCACTTCGCAGGCGTATCCAGTAAGCATCTGGGACATCGCCACCACCACCGAAATCGAACGGATTCCAGCCCTGGGTACCAATAACAACAGCATCGCTCTCGCGCCGGATGAACGCCTGTTAGCGGTTGGAGCTTGGGACGGGACCCTCAAGGTTTGGGACCTCAAAGATCGGCGACTGATAAAACAGTGGCGGCCGCATCAGTTGCCGGTTTACAAACTGGGTTTCATCGACCGAGGAAAAGTGCTCGTATCAGGCGCCGTGTTTCCCCACCAAAAGGCTGATGTAAAATTTTGGACTCTGGGCTCCTGGCGGGAAGTTACATTTGCTCCCATCAATTTCACCATGTGCTATGGAATCGCACAGTCACCCGATCAACAGCTCCTCGCCCTCACCTACGGCGGTGACCATTCCAAGGTTTGGAATCGTGACTCGGGCCGGCTGGAAGCCACGCTCGATGATTGGTTTGGCTGGACTCCCACCTTCTCGCCTGACGGACACCTCCTGGCGGCAGCCTCGGAATTCAGAGCCCGGATTTGGGAGGTCGGTTCCTGGCGTGAACTGGCCATCCTCAAGCAGCCGGCCAACGGTGTTGTGGCAGTGGCATTCTCGCCCGACGGGAAACGGCTGGTGACCGGCTTCCAGGTCGGGGGGAGCTTGAAGCCCGCGTTGCGTATTTGGGATTACCGCGTCGGGCGGGACCTCCTCAGCCTGTACAGCGAAGGTCATTACACCGGCTGGACCGAGTTTTCTCCCGACGGGAACACGTTGTTGGCCGTGAGTTGGGACGGCGTGGCGGAGCTATGGCGTGCGCCCTCGTGGGCCGAGATCGAGGCAGAGGAGAAAGGAAGAGCAGTTCCATGAATTCTTGCAGACCAGAACGAGGAAAGCCTGATCAACGGCTCACGCCGGACACTCTAATCACTTCGTTGCCTTCCGCGAAACCCGTCTGGGTCAGGCCACCGGCTTTCACCTTGATCGAATTGCTGGTCGTGATCGCGATCATCGCGATTCTGGCCAGCCTGCTCTTGCCGGCGTTGGGCAAAGCCAAGGCCAAAGCCCAAGGCATCCACTGTCAGGGCAACCTGCGGCAGCTCACGCTCGCCTGGCGGCTCTATGCCGAGGACAGCGCCGACCGGCTTCCGGCCTGCCACAACTGCGGCACACATGGCGGTCGCGACTCGCCCTACGTCTGGGTCAAAGGCTGGCTGGACTTGACCAACCCCCGCAAGCCGGACAACTGGGATCCGAGCTTGCACGTGATGAAAAGCCCACTGTGGCTCCACGGCGCCAATGCCCCAGCCCTGTGGCGCTGCCCCGCCGACAAGACCACCGGGATTGACCCGCAAGGGCAGATGCTGCCGCGCGTGCGCAGTTACAGCATCAACCCGTCCGTGGGCGGTCCATCGGAGCGCAATTGCGGCGGCGTCCCTTGGCTGGACTTCGCCGGCTACAACGTCTTCTACAAGCTGGGCGACATGCTCAGTCCTGGCCCGTCAAAGACCTTTGTGTTTCTGGACGAACGGCCAGAAACGCTGAGCGAAAGCGTGTTCTATCTGGCGATGGAGGGCTACCCCAACCAGCCAAGCGCCTCGTCCTTCTTCGACTATCCGGGCCAATACCATGATCGCGTGGGCAGTCTGTCTTTCGCCGACGGCCACACGGAGTTGAAGAAGTGGCAGGATCCCCGCACGACTATGCTGCGGTTAACTCTTTCGGGCTCCGGGTATCCGGGAGGAGTGGCTTCACCCAACAACCGCGATCTCTACTGGCTGCAGGAGCGCTGCACGGCAAAAACGCGGTAGGCGAAGATTTCCTGCACCTGCTTCGCGGATTTTCCTCTGTACTGAGAGAAAGCCCCGCCCGTGTGGCGGGCCGGTCCGGATCGAGTGAGCCGGCGCGGGTCTTGGCGGCGAACTCCGTGTTGCCGCCAAGGCCCCGGCAAGGCAGTTCAAGTTCCGAAACTGAAGAAGCCAAGACCATGAAAAACATGAAAATTACCGCCCTCAAGCGCTCGCACCGGCTGGCGTTGCTGGCCTGCATCATCGGGGCGCAACTGATCGGCCCCTGGCTCACCGGCGAGGCGTTGGCAATGAACATGCGCCGAGCGCCGTTCCACTATGCCGCCCAATTGCGCGCCATGTCGCAACATCCGGCCTGGCGCACTTTGGCAGGGTGTCCCAATGCGACTGGCACCAACGACGGACCGGGAATCTCCGCTCGCTTCTGGAATCCGTCCGGCATTGCCGTGGACGCTACGGGCATCATCTACGTGGCGGACCCGGGGAATGGCGTCATCCGCAGAATCAGCCCGGCGGGGCTGGTCAGCACCGTGGCGGGCAAACCGGGACAATTGGGCTGGCAGGACGGGCCGGCGGCCATTGCCCGCTTCAGTTCGCTTACCGCTCTGGCGGTGGATGCAGAGGGCAGTCTCTTCATGGCGGACAATTGTGCCATTCGCCAACTCAGCGCGGCGGGAGTAGTGACGACGACTGCGGGCCGGCCCGGCGTCAACGGCTACGCAGATGGCACCGGCACCAACGCCTTGTTCGGCTATTCCATTGGCGGATTGGCGCGAGACACGAACGGCACCCTGTATGTGGCCGATCCGAACAATGGTTGCATCCGCAAGGTGAGCGCTGGCGGAGCGGTGAGCACGCTGGCAGGGCAGGCTGACAAGTCGGGTCACCAGGATGGCATCGGTACCAACGCTCTGTTTGTCAATATAAGGGGATTGGCTTTGGACAGCAGTGGCAATCTGTACGTGGCTGACTGGGGCACCATCCGCAAGATCACCCCGACCGGACTTGTCACAACTTGGGTCGGCAGTCCGCACATGTGGGGCTATCGCGATGAAAAAGGGACCAATGCGTGGTTCGACGGTCTCTCGGGTCTGGGCATTGACAGCCATGACAACTTGTACGTCACCGAGTACAACAATCGCTGCATTCGGAAGGTTTCGCCGGGCGGCGAAGTCTCGACGCTCGGCGGCGATGCCTGGGTTTCTTCGTCCCCACTTCACCGCGACGGCCTCGGCCCTTTCGCCACATTCAATTCACCGCAGGCAATCGCTCTGGATCCCTCCGGCCATTTGTTGGTGGTGGATTCCGATAACACCGTGCGTTACGGCAGTGTGGGGCCTGAGACGCAGCCCGAGATGCTGGCCCAGCCGCGCAGCCGGACTGTGCAGGAG
>CAYJNU010000278.1:0-4845 GCA_964371005.1 uncultured Verrucomicrobiota bacterium
GCTCGTGCCATTGATGTGATTCCGCACGAACGGCGACTTGGTGTAATCCTGCCACTCCTTCTCGAACGCGGGCAGCTCGGCGTAAAAGGCGTTGTTGTCCAGCAGGTCGCACAACGCCTTCTTCTCGGCGTCGCCGTAACGAGGCCAGCGGGTCAGCTCGGTCAACTGTTTGCCGGGAGACGTCACGGTCTTGCTGCCTCCGGCCAAGGCGAGTTTCTCGGTTTGCGGCGCCGCATAACCGAAGCTCGCGACGGACAACCCGGTGGTGGCAATGGCGCCGGTCTTGATGAACGAGCGCCGGGAATACTGGGATGAAGGGTCTTGGTATGACGATTGCATGGCTTTCTCCGTTTAATGTTTGAGAACTTGGTCGGGCGAGGGTTGGAGATGTTTCAAGGCGATGACTTGGGCGGAGGACTCGCGGACCCTGCGGCTGCGGCCAGGAGACTGCAGATGGCTTCGGTGAGCGCACGCTCAGAACCGTGGCCCACGTTCGCTGAACCCGGCTCGTAGCCGCCCTCTGCGATGGCTTTGTCAGTGCAGATGTAGGCGAGGCCGCCATCCGCGTAGCCAGCGACGGCAACGAAACGATCCGGTCGAAGACTTTGGGCAAACCTCTGAAAAGTCAGCATCGGCTCCCCGGGGAGCGCGACGATCATCACATGGCCCACCTGAAGCGAACTTGTTTCCACCGGGCGCTCCAGACGCTCGACAAACGCCAGTCGCATGGCGCCTTTGTAAACGCGCAGCGCATCCACTTGGTTGGTGTCGGTGAGCCAAGCCCGGCTCTCAGCCGCAACCGCATCCCGGTCGGCACTCAGTGGGAATGTGACGTTTGCCGTGCGCCACACGATCCGGTTCGCCGGGGTGAAACGCGTGTTTTGAATCGCCGCTTTCAACCCAGCCTCGAAGCGCTGCTTGAGCCCGGCGTAGGCTTCGGGCGAACCATCGTTGTACTTGCCGACCGTGACATCGCCGGCGCAGCCCGTGAAGTAGATTTGCGGCACATGCTCTGATCGCTCGACCGCTTCGCGCGCTTCGCCCACGAAATCCGCCGAAGCCCGGCCATCGCAACAAAACGTTTGCGGATGCGTGGCGTAGTAATGCAAGCGAACCAGCGGGCGCGCGCCTTGCGCGAACGTGATCGTCTTCAGCATCGGATCAATGTCGCCTTCCGGTAGCTCGGCCATGACCTTGTCTTTAGCGCCGGTGCTAAAGCGAATGAGCAGCTTGCCGTTCGCATCCTGAATGCGCCGGGCGGACGCCACGCGCTCGACGCGCGCTTCGCCCGTACCGATCTGGTCAAACACTTCCAGATGCTGCACCGCCTCGCCGGACGCACGGGCCAGTTCAGCCCGCAGACTTTCGAGATAACGCGTGCTCAAGTGCGGGAGCGGGCCGGGCGCGGCGTCCAACAACCGATGCGCCCCTTCATCGGCGTACGGCGCGGCATGCTGGTGAACGCTGTGAACGGAGACCCGCGACGGAAGCGTCCCCACGGCGCGGGCGAGGGTGTCGCAGAATTTCGCTTCGCTTTCGTTCCCGATCAGGCACCAGTCGAACGAGCAGAGCACATAACGGTTTGTGCCGTCCTCCAGCACCACGCCCTTGGCCAGTAATGGCGTGACAATCGCTTCCAGTTTGGTTGCCCAGATCATCGGCTCCCCCAGCGGTGGCGTGGCGTCACAACGGAAGGTGGCGACCCGCAGCGGTGCCGCTTGGAGAGCCGTGCCCGTCTGCCAGACCGCCAACAACATGCTCAGGAGGACGAGCCTCATATCAGGGCTTGAAGCTAACCAGGTCCGACCGTGTCTTTCCGTTCTCGGTGATGCGCGGGAGCGTGTACACCGTGCCGTCCTTGCCGATCGTGATGGCGTTTACGTAGAGCGGGCGCTGGCCGTTCGGGTAAAACACCGCGCCGTGGTCGGTGTATTTCAGCTTCTCGACGTCGTAAGTGATCACGTGCAGGTCTTCGAGCCCCTTGGCTTCGCCCATCGCGGTCTTGGACTTGCCCGCCAGCCGTTTGCCGTCCACGTAAATCGGCGCGCCGGTCAGGTAGTAAATCGTCTTGCCGTCCGGCCCGAGCGTGAAGCCGAGATAGCCGTAGCTGAACTGATCGAACATCCCACAGCGTTTGGACGGCTCGGAGGTGATGCGATCAAGCACTTCGAGGCGCGGCACGCGCGGATCGAACCGGAACAGGTAACCGGAGTTCCCATGCACGCCGTAAATCATCTTGTCCTTCGCGCGCCAGAAGGTTTGCCGCCAGTTGTAACCCATGTGCCCGGGCGAGGTCGGGTCGTAGAGCCCGAAGTAATCCTTCCGCATGTCTTCGCCTTCGACCGGCGCGACGCTGTCTGTGTCCGCGCTGTAACGGAGGATCGTGCCTTCGGACGTGGTGAAGTAGGCCGAGCCGTCGTCGAGGTCCACGGCGATCGAGCGGCAAACGGTGCGATACGTCGGCCCCACGCCGTCCTCGCCCTCGGCGCATTGCTTGCCGAAGTTCTTCAGGTCGTGGGTCGCCAGATTGTAGCGGAGGAACAAGCCGCTGGGCCAGGTCAGCGCGAACAAGCGCCCGCGGTTCGGGTCCATCATGAACGCGAGCACGCCTTCGTGGTTCGGCGCGGTGGCGAGGTCCTCGAACTGGCCGGTTCGCAAGTCATAGGACAGCAGGTGGCCGCCCGGATACGCCTTCCAACCCGCGGGCGGAATGCCCATGGATTCCTTGCCTTCGACGCTGCTGTAGTAGCCGAGGTGCGTGCCGAAATAGAGCTTGCCGTTGGCCTCGATGAAGTTCACGTGGCTCTTGCCCTGGACGATGGTGTGCTTTCCTTTCTCGCCACAGGCTTCAGTGAGATCGCCGACGTGGGTGATCTTCTGGGTTTTGGGATCGAAGCAATACATCTGCGCTCCCACGTCGTAGCGCTCGGAGCACAGCACAAAGTAAACCTTGCCGTCCCTCGCCGTGCCCATGCCGTTGTAAACGTCGTGTGCGTCCTCGAACCCGGAATTGTAGGTCTGCGCGATGATCTTCTTGCCGCGATAGGCGTTGCCGTCGGGAACGACGAGTTGCTGGGCCGGCGAATCAGCAGCCACGAACAAGCTGGCGCACACCGCCGCTGTGGCCGCCCAACGCGGCTGACGGCGCCGCCACCCCGGCGCGCGGCGGTCCCAGCCGCAGCAACTTGACCCCGGAAGCCGCGTGAGATCGCCTGCCGCTTCCGACGCGAAACCGGGCAGAGGCTTCGTGTTGCGGCGGCGGAGACAGCCGCACGCCGGGGCTGCGGCCTTCGGCCTTCTCTCGGATTCGGAATTTCGGATTTCGAGTCTCATGTTCATGTGCATCTGAGTTCAACGGCCTGCGTCCGGCGACGGATTCCGCCGCGCCAGCCCAACGCCCTTTGTCGTCACGTAATACTTTGCCAGCATGTTCGGCTTTTCCCAAGCGGGCAGGGTCTTGGGATCGCGCACGTAATCGAGAAACCGGCGAGTCAGCAACGCGAAATGGGCTTCGTGCCCGATGCGCAACGCCTCGGGGATGACAATCTGGAAACGCTCGCGATCAGCCCGCACCTCGATGCCCGGCCAGGTTTTCTGGAGCAAAGCGACCTTCCGCGTGAGCGCCGCTTCCACTTCAGCCTTCACCGCGGGCTCGTTCGGCACCACATAGACCTGCGGCACGAAGCCCTCCTCCCGCCCCTGCCGCACCTCAATCCGTGATTTCGTCCCGCGGAAGATCGCCAGTTCGGAATCCTTGAGGCCGGGCGCTGCCTCGTAGTCCCAGCGAATGGTGAGCCGGACAAACACGCCGCGCAGGCGGTAGGTCGCCGAGTTGTTCGCGAAGCACTCGAGTTTGCCATCGCGCATCGCGCCGGCCACGCAAGCCGGGAATTCCTTCTCGCCGGTCACGCGCTGAAACTGCGCGAGCGAAATCACCGTGGGCCAGTGCGAACCCTGCAAGACGGCAACGTCTTTCCGGTGGTCCATCGCCTGATCTGGAAACAGCGTCCACTGCACCAGGTCCACCAGGTGCAAGCCCACATCCGTCAAACCCTCGCCCTGTTGGCGAACATCGAAATACCAGGCCGGTCGGAGCAACGGCGCGCCCGCCACTTCCTTAAGGAAGTAATGCACGCTCTCCATCTCCACGGCCGGTTTATCGGTCGAGCCGGTCATCGGTTGCCCGAAGACATCCGGGGTGTTCACCAACTCCCGCGGCAAGATGCACGAGATCTCAAACCGTTGCGTCATCGCGTCGTAGGCCACCACACCGTTCGCATCCGCCTTGTCGAGCGTGGCAGCCAGGGTGGGCAGCTCCTCCGGCTCGATGATCCACGGTTTGTCTGCGAGCACATTGAGGCGGTGACCCACGATTGCCTCCAGGCGGTTGACCTTGCCCTGATTGTTCCCCGAAACCACAACCACATTGCCCGGGTGCTTGGCCAACATGCGCGCCAACGCATCATCGCTCGCATGCACTTCCAGTTGCCAATGGGTCGGGTTCTGCGGGCGGCTGTTGAACTGGGCGATCCGGTTCAGATGCGCGATCAGGTCGGGGCCGAGCGGCGCATAGACACTCACGCATTCCGCCACGCCGGGCAGCATCTCCTTTTGAAAGAGCGCCGCGTGGAAATGCGCCGGGTTGAGCGTCATCAACCGAATCGGGCCGCTGGCCTCCGCAGCATGTGTCGGCATCGCAGCCACGACGAGCCACGCCGCCACCGCGACAGCAACTTCCCGAGACAACGTGAAAGCCAGGTTCAACGCCCGGTCATCGTCGCGGCGGCTCGGCAGAGCGCCGCTGTTCTCCGAGTTGACCGGCAGGAATGCGCCGCTCTGCCGAGG
>CAYJNU010000278.1:4855-10829 GCA_964371005.1 uncultured Verrucomicrobiota bacterium
GCCGAGGCGCCGCCACGGGATTCTGAAACAACTCGCTAAGCCTTCGCCAGTGTGGATGCATTCGCATGAATCTTCTGAATTGCCGCGACGATGTCGTCCATGTCTTGCCGAGGGCCCAGCAACATCGTTTGCGTGAACCAAACCGCTTCATTGCAGAGCCGGTCGTTGGCCGGACAACGCGTGCGTTCCTCCCATTCGGCCAGGATGTTGGCCGGATACAGCCGCTGATAGGAACGCGACTTCAACGCTGCCTTGATGAAGGCCTCGGTGTTCAACGGGGTGTAGCCGCTCGAACCGGGGATGCCTTCCGCACTCAGAGCCTTGAGGAACTTCGCCCGCCGCAAGCCGCTGAACTGCTCCGGTTGATAGCGAAACATGTAGAGATGATACGCGTTGCGCGTGCAACCTTCATACATCTTCGCCGGCAGGATGCCCGGAATTTCTCGGAGTTGCCGGGTGAGATACTGGGCGTTCTCTTCGCGTGTCTTGGACTGCTGTTCGAGCCGGGCCATCTGCGCGAGTAGCAACGCACCTTGGAATTCCGTCAAGCGCAGGTTCGCACCGCGGGTGCCGCGATAGGTGAAGTTGTAGCCGGCCGTCTTCCGGGCCCGGCAGTTGTTCTGGAAGGCAAAACACCGCTCCGCCAATTCGTCGTCGCTCGTCAGTACCGCGCCGCCTTCGCCGGAGTTCAGATTCTTGCTCGCCTGGAAGCTGAAGCAACCCGTCGCGCCATACGTGCCGACCTTCTTGCCGCGCCATTCACCCAGGTGCGCTTGGCAGGCGTCTTCGATCACACGGAGCTTCCGCCGCTGCGAGATTGCCATGATCGCGTCGAGGTCTGAAGCATTGCCTCCCAGGTGAACGGGGATCATCGCCGTCGTCCGGTCGGAGATCGCCGCCTCGATCTTCTTCGCGTCAATCTGGAATGTCTCCGGATCCGTATCCACGAACACGGGCAACGCGTGATTGACCAGGACGGCGTTGACCGTGGCCACGAAGGTGTAGGGCGGCATGATGACTTCATCGCCCGGTTGCACGTCCAGCACGCCGAGCGACGCAATCAACGCGCTGGTGCCGTTGGCGGTGGCTATGCAGTGTTTGGCGCCAGTGAGTTTCGCGTAATCTGCCTCGAACTGATCCACGGTCTTGCCGCTGCCACGAAACCAGTTCTTGCTGTGAAGCACGTCGAGCAACGCGTTCTCTTCGTGCTCGTCGAAGATCGGCCAGGACGGGAACGCCGCTTTGCGAACCGGTTGGCCGCCCAGCAAGACGGGCTTGGCACCCTCGGCCGCGAGCAGCCCCGGTCCGGTGGCTGATGCCAGGAGGCCCGTGAGGGTCGCGCGCGCTGCCACCAATCCGGCCCCCGCGGCGGTGGCGGTCTTCAGGAAGTCGCGGCGATCGGTTGCGTGTCGCATATGAGTTAATGATGTTGAGATGGTTGTTGGCTCGCAGCGTTTCAAAAAGGCTCCGCCAGGAAATCACAGACACGAGTGGCAGTGCCTGCGTTCCATGCGAGACTACGCCTTCCGGAAACGAACGCCACAAGAATGTCATCCAAGCATGCTATCCAGGGCGCGCGACCGGGTCTTGGTATTTCAGGCGATGGCGGCTGGTTTTTTTGGAGACCGCCCTGCGGGGCGCGAGGAAGAACGACGCCTGGCAGCTTGCCAGTTGGCGGAGGCCGGTTGTTTCAGCCATTTGAAGCGAAGCGGAGCTTCGGAGTGCAGCCAGACACCGTGCGCACCGCCTGCGCCGCGCCGAATCGGGGTCCAGGCTCGCCGTGACTCAATCACCCCAACGTGGATGGGCGACCACGATGAGAAACGGTCGCACGACAAGGCTGACGCCCGGGACTGGACGCAACAGTTTTGGCAACCCGACGTTAACGCGTTTTTAACGCGTTGACCACGGCTTTTGATTACCCACTCGTTACCCGAGAAGTCACCGTGGAGGCATGAATGAACGCGAGTGGTTGCAGGTAGCGGTTTATGTCGGATTGCTGCTTGGTCTCACGCCATGGCTTGGGCGATTCATGGCCGCGGCGCTGGCTGGTGAGCGGACTTGTCTTGCCCCGTTATTGTCGCCGGTCGAGCGACGGATTTACCGTCTGACGGGCTGCGATCCGCGTGCCGAAATGCGCTGGACGACTTACGCAGGCGCGCTGTTGGCCTTCAACTTCTTGGGGCTGCTTGTCGTCTTCGCGCTGCAGCGTTGCCAAGTCTGGCTCCCGCTCAATCTGCAGCAATTGGCCAATGTGCCGCCCGCACTCGCTTTCAACACCGCCGTCAGCTTCATGACCAATACGAACTGGCAGGCGTATTCGGGCGAGGCAACGCTGAGTTACCTCGTGCAGATGCTCGGCCTCACCGTGCAGAACTTCGTCAGCGCGGCCACCGGCATCGCCGTCTTGCTGGCACTCACCCGCGGACTCGCCCGGCGGTCGGCGGCGACGGTGGGTAACTTCTGGGCGGACCTCCTACGCTCGACGCTCTACGTGTTGCTGCCGCTCTCATTCGTCTTCGCTGTGATCCTGGCGAGTCAAGGTGTGGTGCAGTCATTTGCGCCGTACGTCAACGCGAATTCGCTGGAGGCTCGGGAACTCCAAATCCCATTGGGTCCGGCGGCGTCGCAGATTGCCATCAAGCAGCTCGGCACGAATGGCGGCGGCTTCTTCGGCGTCAACAGCGCGCATCCGTTCGAGAACCCGACGCCACTGACCAACTTCCTCCAGATGCTCGCGATTCTGCTCATCCCCGCGGCGCTCACGCATACCTACGGCCGCATGATCGGCTCGACTCGGCAAGGTTGGGCGATCTTCGCTGCCATGATGCTACTATTCCTGGCTGGACTGGCCGGCGCACTCGTGGCGGAGTACCAAGCCAATCCCATCTTCCCTGACACGGCAAACCTGGAGGGTAAGGAGACCCGGTTCGGCATCGCCAACAGCGTGTTGTGGGCGACCGCCACGACCGCCGCCTCCAACGGTTCGGTGAACGCCATGCACGACAGTCTTTCGCCGCTGGCCGGCTTGGTGGCACTTTTCAATATCCTGCTCGGCGAGGTTGTCTTCGGCGGCGTGGGGGCGGGCCTCTACGGGATGCTCATGTTTGTCATCCTTACCGTTTTCATGGCGGGGTTGATGGTTGGGCGATCGCCCGAATATCTCGGCAAGAAGGTCGAGAAGCGCGAAGTCGCCCTCGCGATGGTCGCCGTGCTCGCGCCGTGCGCGGTGATCCTCGTCTTCGCCGCCCTCGCGTGCGTGACGCGCGCCGGTTTGTCGAGCCTCAATAACCAGGGACCGCATGGCCTGAGCGAGATTCTCTACGCCTTCGCTTCAATGGCCGGCAACAACGGCAGCGCTTTCGCCGGGCTGAACGCAAACACACCCTTCTACAATCTGCTCGGGGCGCTGGCGATGTTGATTGGCCGCTTTGTGGTCATTCTGCCGGCCCTGGCCATTGCTGGCAGCATGGCGGGCAAGCGAATTGCGCCACCGTCCGCCGGCACGTTTCCCACCGACAGCGGGCTCTTCGTCGTCATGCTGATCGCGGTGGTGGTCATCGTCGGGGCGCTCGCTTTCTTCCCGGTGCTTACGCTCGGTCCGATCATTGAGCACCTGCTCATGTTGCTGGGCCGAACCTTCTGACCAAGCACGGCCATGAACACCCCAAGACAATCTCTCCTCGACGCGAAGCTGCTCCAGCCAGCCTTTCTCGACTCCTTCCGCAAGCTCGACCCGCGGGCGCAATGGGCAAACCCGGTGATGTTCGTGACCGAACTCGGCGCGATCGCCTGCACGCTCGTTGTGTTGCGCGAAGCCTTCGCGGGCCAGTTTTCCGCCTTCAACGTGCAGATCACGCTCTGGCTCTGGTTCACCGTGCTGTTCGCCAACTTCGCCGAGGCGCTGGCGGAAGGACGGGGCAGGGCGCAGGCCGACAGCCTGCGCAAGGCTCACAAAGACACAGTGGCGCGGCGCTTGCGCAACGGGCGTGAAGAACGCGTTCCTGCGCCGGAACTCCAGAAGGGAGATCTGATCGTGTGCGAGGCCGGCGATGTGATTGCCGCCGACGGCGAAGTCATCGAAGGCATTGCCAGCGTGGATGAATCCGCCATCACCGGCGAATCCGCGCCCGTGATCCGGGAAAGTGGCGGCGACCGCAGCGCCGTCACCGGCGGCACCCGCGTTATCAGCGACCGCATCCTGATCCGCGTGACCTCGGAGCGGGGCAATGCGTTTCTCGACCGCATGATCACGATGGTCGAGGGCGCGAAACGGCAGCGGACGCCCAATGAAGTCGCGCTCAGCTTGCTGCTGGCAGGCATGACGGTGGTGTTCCTGCTCGCCGTGTTCACCCTGCCGGCGTTCGGCAAATACAGCGAGAACGCCGCCGGCCAGCACGGCGTCATCAATCTGAGTTTGCCGGTCCTGGTGGCGCTCTTGGTCTGCCTGATTCCGACGACGATCGGCGGCCTGCTCAGCGCCATCGGCATCAGCGGCATTGACCGGCTCATCCGCCGGAACGTGCTCGCGACGAGCGGGCGGGCAGTGGAGGCCGCGGGGGATATTGACGTGTTGCTCCTCGACAAGACCGGCACCATCACGCTCGGCAACCGTATGGCCACCGCCTTCCTTCCGGCGCCGGGCATTGCGCTGGAGCGGCTCGCGGACGCGGCGCAACTCGCCTCCCTCGCGGACGAAACGCCCGAAGGCCGCAGCATCGTGGTGCTCGCCAAGCAGCAATTCAACCTGCGGGGCCGCGAAGTCGCCGCGCCGCACGCCAGATTTGTTCCCTTCACGGCGCAAACGCGGATGAGTGGCGTGGACTTCTTTGAGGGTGGCACAGGCCACTGGCCTGTCCTGCCCGGCGACCCGCCGGACGGAATGGGAACGACGCAAGCACGCACTGAGTCTTCCATGGTCGTCCCAGTTCCCACCAACGAGTCTCTGCCCGCAGCCAATGGATCGCCCGCACCACCCGTTCGCAGCATCCGCAAGGGTGCAGCCGATGCCATGCGCGCTCACGTCGAGCGCTTGGGCGGCCAGTTCCCGAAGGAAATCAGCCAGGACGTTGATGACATCGCGCGCAACGGTGGCACGCCGCTCGTCGTGACGGAGGGGCGCAGGGTGCTCGGGGCGGTTCATCTCAAAGACGTGGTCAAGGGAGGCATGCGCGAGCGGTTCGCCCAACTCCGGAAGATGGGCATCCGTACCGTGATGATTACCGGCGACAACCCGCTCACCGCTGCCGCCATCGCGGCCGAGGCTGGAGTGGACGATTTTGTGGCGCAAGCCACGCCCGAGGCGAAACTCAAGCTGATCCGCGAAGAGCAAGTCCGCGGCCATCTCGTGGCCATGACCGGCGACGGTACCAACGACGCTCCGGCGCTCGCCCAAGCCGACGTGGGCGTGGCCATGAACACCGGCACCCAGGCCGCCCGCGAGGCCGGCAACATGGTGGACCTCGACAGCAATCCGACGAAGCTCATCGAAATCGTGGAGATTGGGAAGCAACTCCTGATGACCCGCGGTGCGTTGACCACCTTCAGCATCGCGAACGACGTGGCGAAGTACTTTGCGATCCTGCCGGCGATGTTCCTCGCCCTCTACGCTGGCCACGATGGCCACGGTCCGCTCGCGGCGCTCAACGTGATGCGCCTCGCCTCGCCGCAAAGCGCGATCCTGAGCGCGGTGATCTTCAACGCCCTCATCATTGTCGCCCTCATCCCGCTGGCGTTGCGTGGCGTGAGCTACCGTCCGGTGGGTGCAAGCGGCATCCTGCGCCGTAACCTGCTCCTCTACGGTCTCGGCGGCTTCCTCGCCCCGTTCCTTGGCATCAAGCTGGTGGACATCGCACTCGTCACTTTGCATCTCGTATGAAACCGAAACCCCAGTGTCCCAAGCCCATGATCGTTGCGGCGGCTCGGCAGAGCGCCGCGCATTTCGACGTGAAGCAATCAGTTCGCGGCGCTCTGC
>CAYJNU010000279.1:0-10753 GCA_964371005.1 uncultured Verrucomicrobiota bacterium
GGCCAGATTCAGGTGCGGTGATTTCCTGCATCACAAGCCGCGCGTGCGGTTCGACTGGCTCTTCGAGCACACGCTTTTTTGCGCCATTAACCCCGCCGACCGTGATGCCTACGCACAGGCCGTGGCTCGTTGCGTGAAATCCGGGGGTTGCTTTCTCGCGGTGCATTACATGATTCCAACCGGAGGCGACGCGCCGCCGTTTGGGGTGACGAGGCGTGAATTGTGGGAACGTTTCTCCCCGCACTTCAAACTGGTGTCGGAATGGACGCCCCGTTCGTATCCAAACCGGGTTGGGTTGGAGCAGATGCTGTGGTGGCGAAGGAAGGAGACGGGAGAAATTCGGCGTCGTCGAACTTGGAAACAGGAGTTGAACAGCGAAGACGCGAAGACACCAAGTTGGGCGAGAAGACGCTCCGCGTACAATCACCAGCCCGGCGGCGGCATGTGCGGTGGATGACCGTGACGACCCGTTCAGTGCTGAGCCGCCCGTCGTTGCTGGCGTCGCAAGGCGCGGAGATGACCGTAGCCCACCAGCTTGCGTTTCTGCTCGTCCCACAGGCGGAAGGTGAAGGACTTGAAGCTGGCCAGCAGCGTGATGGGCTTCACGGTTTGGAACAGCGGCTCTGCCTTGTGGCATTTCTCCAGGTGGTAATTGGGAATCCGCGGGCTGAGATGATGAATGTGATGGAAGCCAATGTTGCCTGAAAACCACTGCAGGACCTTCGGCAGCTTGTAGAACGAGCTGCCCTGCAGGGCTGCGGTTGCGTAATCCCACTTCTCGCCGCGTTCCCAATACACGCCTTCGAATTGGTGTTGCACGTAGAAGAGCCAGACGCCGGCGGACCCGGCCACCATCAGAACCGCGAGTTGGATGACCAGGTAGGCCTCGAGGCCGAACGCCCAGGTCAAGGCCACTGCCACCGCCGCAATCGCCAGGTTGGTCCAGTAAACGGAAGACTGTTCCCGCCGCGGCGCTTTGGGATTCGGGAGCCGCTGCATGACCAGAAACAGAAACAGCGGCGCGAGCACAAAGAGCACGATCGGGTTGCGCGCCAGGCGGTAGGCGAAGCGTTTCCAGCGCGACGCTTCCAGGTACTCCTGCACGGTCAACGTCCAGACGTCGCCCGTGCCGCGGCGGTCCAGGTCGCCGGCGCTGGAGTGATGGATGGCATGTTCCCAGCGCCACTGGCGGTAGGGAGTGAAGGTCAACACGCCGGTGATGAAACCTAAGACGCCGTTGGCCGTGCGCGATTTCAAATACGAACCGTGGCCGCAATCATGGAAAATGATGAACACTCGCACGAGAAATCCGCCCGCCAGGATTGCCAGCGGCGCGATGAGCCAATACGAGATCGTCAGGCTGAGATACATCAGGTACCAGAGAACAGCGTACGGGACAAGGGTGTTGGCAATCTGCCAGGTGGCGCGTCTGGCGGAAGGCGTCTGGTATCGGGCGACCACCTGTTTCCAAGGGGCGGACACGGGCCGGCATTCGCCCGGCGCTGCACTGGCATTATTACTCATGAAATCACGGCTGCGATTCTGCGGGGACACCAAAAGATGGCGGGCCAAGTCTTGGAAGCTCACCGACTGGGCTTAACGTAACCCGTGGCAACGAAACGGCAACCGGGAGGAGCAGGATTCTTCCTGCGAACATCCAGGGCCGGGCTGGGAACGGTCCTTCCGGCAAGGCCGCTGGAAGCACGCTGGAATGGTCGCCGAGATCACCGCTCCGGTGAATGAAGGGGCCAGGCTACTCGGTAATGATTCAGGTGATGCGAACTTCGGAGTCCTGCAGGCTTCGGATTCTGCGAACGTGAACCGAGCTAGCGTTGCGGCGCACGCGCGGTTGTCAGGTCGAGCACAAAGATGCCATGCCCGACTCCGGCAGCCTCGCGCGACTTCGCCATCTGGAACGCGATGAACCGCCCGTCGTCGCTCACCACCGGATTCGAGGCCTTGTAACCCGGATAATCGCTGAAATACGTGAGCCGCTCGTAAGCGCCGCTGCCGTCGAGTTTCAGCTTCCAGAGATCCACCGCTCCGGGGCCGCGATGATTCTGCTTGTCGCATTCGACGAGCGTGTATTGCCCGTCGGGGAAGATGCCTTCCGGTTCGTCGTATTGGTCCGGGGCGTTGGAGTAGTTGATGACCTTCTTCGTGACGAGATTCACTCCGCAGACATCCGTACCTTGGTGCTCGTAGGCGCTGAACGTGAGTTCCTGCTCATCCGGCGGACGGTAGTTCTGCGTCTCCATCGTGCATTTGAACGGGAGGTCGCGGCTGTCGAGAATGACCTTCTGATTCGCCAGCTTCGGCTTGCCGCCTTCATAAACGATGTCCGCTTCCTGCATGCGCGAACTGCCCGCCGGCATTTCGTCCGGGTATTCCGCAGCCACGTGCGTCCAGGCGAAGTGCATCCGTTTGAGGGACACCGCCGGGCCTTCGGAACACTTGCTGCCCAATGGCGCGGCGGGTCTCGTCCCGCTCTGGTCGAGGACGTACAACCAGCACTGCACCCGCGCCTCGCCGGGCTTCTTCGGGTCGAACTGCTCCGGACCGGAGAGGAGGATGTCGCCGTTGGCCAGGTAGAGCGCCCGCGTGTAGCCGTGATGGGCGTAATGCGCGGTGCGGTTGCGAATGGCCTTCGTGGCGAGGTCAAGCTCCATGGCGTCGCCGAAGGTCTTCGAGAGAAAGAGAATCCGCTTCCCGTCGTGCGACCAGTCGGCCCGCTCGCCAAACGCGGTCACCTGGCGGATGTGCGGCGGCGAATGGTCGGCTGGACTGTCGCCGTCCTTGGGAGCCGCCGGTTCAGCGGCGGTGATACGAGCCGCCACGAGAGCGAGGATGAACGTCGAAATTTTGACTTTCATGGGCTGAAATATTGAATGCCGCCTTTGGCTTCGGCACGTATTGGGAGATGCGACAGCACCCACGCCATAGCCGCCCAGACCGGGATTGGGCTCGCATCCACCGTCCGTGTAAATCTCTACATGCGGCATGGCAACCGATGTTGAATTCGCAAGCATACAAGGATTACGATTATTTTTCACATACGCCGCAGCGGATCGCCTCGGCAATCATTTCATCCGCTTTGGCGTTCATGCTGATTTGGTGGCTTGGGCGCATCAGGTTGTTGATCCAATCAAAAATGAGCGGATTCTTTGAGCGTCCGTCGAAAATGGAGTCCTGAATCTCCCGCGCGGTAGTGTCGAGTTCCGCGCGTGTCGGCTGCCCCTTGAGCGCAGAACCCCAAACTCGTTCAACGTGACTGCGCAGCTTGTCTAACGCTTCCGCCGCTTCATGCTGGCGACGAACCTCCCTCACAGTCCAAAGAACTGCTGGGGCGATGGGCGCATAGACCGTCAGAATCATTTGCTGCACGGACTGCTCCTGAGCCAGCGCGATGACGAACACTGCCACGATGACAAGCAACAAGATGCCAATCAGTGTGTTCGCATATTTCTTCCGCAGACTGGAATCCCACCAGCAATTCGTTCGCTGACAAATCAACCGAGCCAGCGGCAGCGGCACTTTATCCACAGCTGGCGGATACCAATCTTTCAAGTGGCCCATCTCGGGATTCTTCTTCTTGAAATGATTGGCGGCGTGGAGCACGTCACCAATTTCGGGCTTCTCGCCAGCTCGAAGCGAACGCCACTCCAAGCCGAACAAATCACAATCGAATTGTTCCTGTGTGCGAGCAGCCAGCTTTCGGAAATAATTCTGGATGCGCTCCAGAATTAAAGCATCCGCCAACGCAACCGTCAGGGCGAAAAAGGTCGTCCAGACCTTTGCCTTCGGTTCATAGGCGGTGATTCCCGCCGACACAACCGCCATTGGCACGGTGAGGGTGAACTGAATGGCCGCGACAACCTTGGCGCGCTGATAGAAAATACTGAACGCTGCTAGCCGACCGAGATGTGGTTCGGTGTTTTGCCGTTGGGGTATGTCGCAGGAATTACTCATAATCGTTACCAGGGGAAGTCGCCGCGAAACACGATGTCCCAGAGTCGCCGCGCCTCATTGATATCGCCCCGCGCATCCGCTTTCAGCGCGTCCAGTGCTTTGTCGCGCGAGTAACGCACGGATTGCAGGATGGTTTCACGTTGGCTTTCAGATTTGACTGCGGGGACGTAGCCCGAAACTCCCATTGGATCTTTTACAGCGCGACATTCCTGACGAGCCAAAAGCTGAAGCGTTTCGGTAACACAATCGGCATAGCTTTTCACGCCGGTGCAAATGCCAGTGGAAGCAAGCAGCAATTCGATGTGGAACGAAGAAATCGGGCGACTGTCACGCCAGTATTTGAGCAACCGGGCTGTGCCACGAATCTTCCCGTTGCCAGCTCCTATCTTGTCTTGTTGAGCGATATAGGCGTTATGCAGCGCGGGGCTCGCCTCCATCCACTTGCTTGAGCCATTTGGGATGGAATAGAGCGGCCAGTTCTGCTCGGTGACACCTTTGAAGAACGCTGGAACAACGTCCACCTTACAATCTGTGAACTCCACAACAATGGCATGAACATCACGATAGACCTTGGTGTTCCAGAAGCGCCCTTCCAATTCCTGTTTGAATCGGTCGAGTGCCGTGTCGGAAGTGACATAGTTGTCTGCCCGCCGTAATTCGTCACGGCTAACGACAGCAAACACATCCACGTCGCTGGAATTCTTGTTGAATGTGTTCCGGCTGTAGCTGCCCGTTTTCAGAAAGTCTTTCAGAGTGAAAACCGTTTTCAGCCGGGTCTTGATTGCTGCAAGATGCCCTTCTGCCGCCTCTATCTGTCCCGAGGTCGGCTCAATGCGGGAAAGCACTAGTTTGAAGGATTCATTGATGGTCATAGGTGTTCATCCGCAGTTACGGATTATTTGGCGGCCAAAGTTCTTCCGCCCGCAATCGTTTGGCAATCACTTCCGTCGAGACGCCGAACTTGGGCGCGATGCGCGTGGCCATGTAGTCGAGCGCGGCTTCGTCGGCAGCCAGCCAGTCGGCGTAACCGGCGGCTTGCGCGGTTTGGACGGCGGTTTGAAAGGCTTCGCGCAACGCCTCGGGCGGCACGAGCAGGCGTCCGGCGAATTCGTAGGCCTGCCATTCCACCCAGCCGTATTCTACTTCGGGAATGGCGGCGATGAAATCGAACCATTCGGCGGCGGTGGCGTGTTGCAGGCCGGCGTAGATGTCGCGATGCAGGGTGAGGTGGCCGATTTCGTGGGCGACGGAGAACCGCAGGCGGTATTCCATACGCGGATTCATGAAGGCCCGACGGTCCACGAGGACGGACTGCAAATTGCCCATGAGAAGCGCGTCAATTTCCAGTTTCTCGCGCAATCCTTCCGCCGGGATCAATTCAAGTCCCAGATCGAATTCGGCGAGTTCGAGGACTTCCACCGGCACGCGGCGGCCCGCTGGATGGGCCGCACGGAGTGTCTCGGCGGCCTGCCAGATGCGTTCCTTCGGGATGAATGGCGCTTTGAATCTGCGCGGGTCGTTCACGGTTGGTTGGCGCTTCTGATGATTTCGAGCAGTTTCTCCAAGTCTTCCCGCGAGGGTTTCTGGCCGGAGAGCGTGCGGAAGAAGACAGGCAGTCTGCCCAGAAGTTCCTCGTCTTTCATCACGTAGTCCGGGATGCGGCCCGCGTCCACGGCGGCGTAATCGAAGAACTTCAACCAGTCGTCCGAGTTCGGTTTGAGGCCGAGTTGCTTGGCCCAGGTGCGAAGGGTTTCCTCGTCGCGCGGGGGCGAGAGGACTTCGCGCTCAATCTTGCTCCAGTTGCTGGGGTCGTGGCCGTGCTCCAGACAAAACTCGCGCAGGCCGAGCCGCTGCTTCGCCCGCAGTTCCTTGATGAATGTTCCAAACATAGGCTTAACTTGAATCCGTGGTAAGATGTTTACCACACGCGGCGGACGGTGTCCAACAGGATTTTCCCGACGCCCCCGCCTATTCTGATTTCTTCCCTTGCATCCGATAAAGGGGCGGTTCTTCGCGCAGAACGCCGGCTCCCGACGCGGACCGCGTCGGGTGAATGGCCAGAGTGCGTTCGCGCAGGGCATCGAGCATGGCCAGTTTTTCCTCGATGGGCCGGGCAGCCAAGCGTTGCCGGAATGCGCGCTTGCTTCGCAGGATTTTGGCAAGGTCGAAGGTCATGGCGTGTCGTCGAGGAATTGCTTTTCAAAGCGTCTCCATGCTTCCAACAAGCCGTGCCGGGAAAGGATGGCCTGAAACCGCGCGGGGTCGAGTGCCCCGGTTTCGATAAACTGGAGCAGACGGGCCTTGTCCTTGGAACGGCCGGTTTGGAGCGCAACGGCAGCCAGATGCTCGGCGGTGAACACGCGCGCGGGCGTACTGGCGACATCCTTTTCGACGGCTTCCGCCAGCGCTTCCTCGACCAGCGGACCGGCAGCCGGAAGAAATTGCACCGGCCACCCGGCGACGATGACGTATTCGCCTTCCATCCTGCCCCCACGCGCCTTGAGATAATCAAACAACGGCTGCGGGTTGGCCAGCATACTGCCGACTTCCGATCGGAAGGTGACAAAGATGTCCACGTCGAGCGTGGCAACCGGTTCGAGGTAGAAGGTCGCGCCCACCGCTCCGCCGATGGCGTACTGCTCGATGATGCCGTCGGCCAGCATCTGATTGATCGCGGCGATGGTGTTCCTGATGTTCACACGTTCAATCGGCTCGCGAACATATTGCCAGCAGTCGCACCTGATTCAAAGCTGTTTGAGGTTCGCCATTCCCCTCCGAGCGTTGAACCGTTACAGATCAATCGCGACGATCTCGTGGTCCAGGAGGGACGGAGCGGGACGGTCAAATGCGAACCGTCCCGCCCGAATCTCGGCGTCTTGCCGAATGTTCGGTGCGAGCCGTTGACCTCACTTCGCCTTCACGTCATAGCACAGCAGGACATCCTGGTCGCGGAGGTACAGTTTGCCGCCGGCAATGACGGGATGAGGCCAGCTCTTCTTGCCGCTGCGGTCCGGTGGAGTGAACCGTCCCTTCTCGACGTAACCGTTCGGGGTGGCTTCCAGCAGGGCCACCACGCCTTTCTCGGATTCCTCGCGACAATAGAGCCGTCCGTCCGCGTATCCGATTGCCCCCTTGCCCAGCTTGTCTTTTTCCTGCCACACCGCCTCGCCGGACTTGAAGTTCTGGCAGGTCCAGCCCTTGCTGTCTGAATGGCCGTAGAGGTATTCGCCGACTTTGAGCACTCCACCGTGCTGGTTGACCATCACTTTGTTGGCATACACCTGCGTGGCGGTGAAGTCGCTTCCTTTCGCCACTTTGAACAGGTTGCAGCCGATGCCATATCCTGAGGCGACGTACACGTGGCCGTCGGCATAAATGGGGGTGGGGATGACGGCCGTGGCGCCTTTGCGGGCGATCTTCCACAGAATCTGGCCATCCTTCGGCGACACGCCGGCGAGGCTCTTGTCCGTGAGCTGAATGTATTGCCGCACACCGTCAATCTCGGCCACGATGATTGAGGAGTAATGAGCGTTGTCCGTCCAGTCTTTGCTCTGCCACACCAGGGCGCCGGTTTTCTTGTTTAAAGCGACCATGGTCCCTTGCGGCCCGCCCGGGGTGAACAGGACCTGGTCACCGTCCACCAGCGGTGACTCGGAGAAACCCCACTCCATAAGCGGTCCGCCAAAGTCGGTGGTGAGGTGTTTAAGCCAGACTTCCTTGCCGTCGTCAGCGTTGACGCAAATCACCTCGCCGTACTGTCCCAAGGCGAACACTACGTCGCCGTCCACCGTGGGTGTGGCGCGGGGGCCGGCGAAACCGCCCCAGCCTGGCGCCCCGGCTTTGCCGAGCTTGGTGGACCAGGCGACCTTGCCATCCGCACGGTTCAGGGCGAGGACGTGGTTGGCGTCAGCCTGATCGCCCATAGTGAAGATGCATTGGCCGGCGACGGATATGCCGGAGAAGCCTGCACCCAAGCCGGTGGCTTTCCAGTGGAGCGGAGGGCCATCCGCAGCCCACTCTTTGAGCAGACCGGTTTCGGCCGAAAGACCGTCCCGGTTTGAGCCGCGCCACTGCGGCCAGTCAGGCGTGGCTGCGAACACGGGGTGGCAGAGGCACGAGGCCAACGAGCCGATCAAGACAATTACAGGGAGCTTTTGCATACAACCAGTTCACTCAAACAAAGGCAGGATCCGCATACGATCCAGCCAGACCCGGCGCCTTCAGCCGGATCCAGCCGGTTTCGCCCCTGCGAGCGCACTCGCGCCGCAGCGACCGCACCATCCAGACGCCGTCGCAGGCTGAGAAATTCAAGCCGAGTCTCTGTTGCTCCCGCCAGCGACACGCCCAGAGCCGCTGCTCGTGGTGTGGCATCTCGCCTGCAACCGATTCGGGGAAGCCTGCTGACACGGAAAGGTGCGTCGTCATTCCTCCGCTTCCACTCCTTCAGCGACCGGACTCGGCGGGGACTTCGCCGGAAAGGGATGCTCGTCTGCGCGTGCCGGCGGCGATACGGTGGCCGGCGGCTTGAGCTTCTGCCGCTTGATCAACTGGAGGTTTCGCAGGTAGATGAACGCATTGGGCAGATTGGCGAGGATGCCGACGGGGCTTCGCTTGAACGTCCAGTAGGCCGTCAGGATCAAGCTGCCGACCAGGCTCCAGTACCAGAAGGAAACCGGGATGTAGCTTACGCCTCGGCGTTCGGACTCGATCCATTGCGTGATGAAGCGGAACGAGAATATGACCTGGCCCAACAGACCCAGGAGATCCAGCCAACTGAAATCCAGGCCAAAGAACCGGTGTTCCTGCCCAATCCAGGTCGCGGCCAATAGGTAGTGTTGCATGGCTAATCCTGCCCCAAGTTCACGGTCTCATTGACCCGGTAACGAATCATCCGTTGCTTCATCCAACGTACCGCCAGCAAATCGGCGAACGATTTGAACAGCCGATTCCAGACGCCGTAGTGACTGGTGCCGGATCGCCGCGGGTTGTGGCGGATGGGGATTTCCTTCACGGTGAAACCTTCCATCTTGATCAAGGTGGGTAGAAACCGGTGTCCGCCTTTGAAGAACTTCACGTTCGCGATGCACTCTCGACGGAAGGCGCGATAACAACAGCCGGCGTCGCTGATTTCCTCGCCCGACAGCCGGTTGCGCACCGAGTTCGCGATGCGGGAGGACGCCCGACGCACCCAATTGTCGCCCGCCGCCCGGGCGGCCACGCGGCTGCCGCACACGCAGTCGGCGTCGCGCAAAGCCGCCAGCAGGTTTGGCAGATCGCGCGGATCGTTCTGCAGGTCGGCATCCAGCGTGGCCAGGATGCGTCCGCGCGCCGCCCGCAGGCCCGCCCACAACGCTGCGGATTGGCCGCAATTGAATTCGAACCTCTGCGCCCGGATGCGCGGGTCGGCGACTGCCAAGCGGCGCAGCATCTCCCAACTGCCGTCGGTGCTGCAGTCATCGGTGATCACAATCTCGTAGGCGATCCCTCCCGGGGAGAGCGCCGCGCGAATCGCCTCGACCAGCGGCGCGAGGTTTTCTGCCTCGTTGTGGCAGGGCACAACGACACTCAGTTCGGGGACAGGATTCATTTCTATTTCGCTTCCGGCCGCTCGCGCGTGACGAGCAGCACGCGGCGCCCGTCGTTTTCCAACTCGCGCAAATCAAAATGTTCCTTCAATCCCGTCGCTTCGAGTTTGCTGGCCACGCAGAAGACCTGGTTCGTTCCCGACAGCATCGCCTTCAAGCGCTCGGGACCATCAAGCACGGTGGACGAATGGTTCGCGCGGTCCATGTATTCAAAGGCGGCAGGATTTGCCGCGGCTGCGTCTGCACTGGGCGGCCGATACCACAAAACGGTTCGATTCAGGTAGAAGGGTAATCCCAGCGGCAGTTTCCCGAAAGCCACGACGCTTGCCTGCTGCCCCGGATCCTCGTGCCGGATGCGCTCCGCCAGAAACTTCGCCGGAGTTTTACCGTCCAGATGCCGCTCTACTCTCGGCAGCAAAGTCAACACGCTCAAGACCACCCCGAGCACGGTGACGGCCAGCATCCCGACCCCGGTTGACAGCCCCCGAGCCTCCATTAAGACCAGTGCGGCTCCAGCCAGGAGCACCGCCACCGCCGCCGGAATGATCGCCAGCGCCAGCGGCAACTCGTATCGGGACGGCGACACCAGCGCCAGCGTGACTCCCGCTCCGACCAACACGAGCGCTGAAATGAGTCCACACCCGCGGCTCGCGAGTCGCAGCCGGCCCGCCGATAAGACCTGCGGCAAACGCAAGAGCGTGAGCGCTCCGAGCAACGCCAGTGGCGGCGTCAGGGGGAGGATGTAGGTGGGCAGCTTGGACCGGCTGAGGGTGAACAACGCCAGGCCGGCGCCCGCCCAGATCGCGCACATTCGTAGCAGGTTCGCTTCACGCTGGGGCAGGCTGCGCCGGATCAGCGGGGTGAGCGCGAGCCAGGGGGTCCAGGGCAACATGGCGCCCGCCAGCACCGGCAGAAAGTACCACCACGCTTCACTCCGGCCGTGGACGTTGCTCAGAACGCGCCCGGCAATTTCGCGTCCGAGGAAATAGTGTAGTAACTCCGGCTGTCGCCAAGTGATGATCAAAAACCAGGGCATCGAAATCACCAGCATCACAAGCCCGCCTCGCAGCCAGCCCATCTGACGCAGCCGCAGATCTGGATGACGCCATCGCAAGCCGACGACCGCGAATAACGGCAGAAGAACTGCGACGGGTCCTTTGGTCATCATGCCGAGACCCAGAAAGCCGTAAAACCAAAGC
>CAYJNU010000280.1:0-10735 GCA_964371005.1 uncultured Verrucomicrobiota bacterium
TGGCAAAACCGTCCGCATCCAACCCAAGCCCGCCTTGGTCCGCATCTCCCCAAACTCCGAACTTGAAATCCTCAACCGCTGAATCACCATGAACGAACACAACCACAACACCGCCGAACCTTTCGGCCCGGTCATCTACAGCTACACCCGCGCGCAAGCCATCGCCGATGGCGTGCAAGTTGAAGTCTCAACGGTTGCCGCCGAAGCCGGCATCCGGTTTCCCGTGTTCCTCACCCGGGGCGTCTATGACGCTTACGTGACCGTCCCCGAAGGCGTCACCGCTCAGGACGAGTCTGGCCGGTTATGGGATGTAATGTGGATGCTGAGATTTGCCATCCTCCGCGCCAAGCCCGGCGCCGCCCGCATCCCGGTCGCACTCTACGTGCGCAACGACAACCACCGCGCCAAGCTGGTCAAGCTGGTTGCCACCTGTGGCCCGCTGGACATTGACGACCCAGCGCCAGCCATAACCGTCTCGCTCCCCGGGGAAGATTGACCGCCCCCAGAAATATCGCGCGGCTGAACCGCTCACGCCGGTTCAGCCGCTTTGCCTCTTCTTGGGGAGGCGACCTCCTCCCCAAACCCTACCCGCCAAAGGCCACGCCTCTGGACGCTCCATCTTGGACCACTGGGCCTACGCGCCCCAGACCCGCGCCAAAGTGCAATGCACTCTGGACACTCAACTTCAGAACCCCCGCAATTTCCGCTGCGTGATCGTCCGTGACTTCGTCGCGACCAGATAGCGCAGGCAGTCGGCGCAATCATCACCACCAACGCCTTCTTCATCGGCGTCCACCTTCAGCACATCCTCGGGCCGGTTCGGATCGTGTTGCAACGCCGGCAGTGTCTCGATCAGCCGCCCGCACCGCTTGTGGATGAACAGCGTTGGTCGGACCTTGGCGTCCACGTCCCCGAATCGGGTCATGATCTCCGCCCAGCCGTTGATCCGATCCATGTTCGCCGGGCGCAGGTTGATTCCTGACCTGGCATACTGCGCCGTAATCGTCGTCCCGTCGCTCTGCCGCGAGAACACATCCGCCCCCGCCACGAACCGCTTCAAGTCCGCCATCTCTAACGGCCGCGTTTCGACTTTGCCATCAGCCATTGCCCATCGGCCATTCGCGATGCGATGCCGCGCCAGCATCGCCTTGATGGCGACGGCATGCCGTTGCGGCAGCCACAACCGCTCCGCGTGTTCGTCCACGATGAACGTGTTGCCGTCGCCATCGCGGCAGCCCAGCAGGCAAACGGTGTAGTGGGCGTAACCGTAATCCAGCGCCGCCCACCACTCGCGCGCCCGCGTGTCGTCGAAGTCCTCGACGACATGCACTTCGCGCCGCAGCGTCGTGAAGAACTGGCCCGCGGCGATGTCCCAATCGCCGTCCAGCCAGGCGCGGCGTTGCCAACCGCTCAAGCCTTGCAGCACCTGGATGTACTCTGGATTGTTCCAGCGGTTGTCAGTGACGCGCGCGGCGATGAACCGCGTCTCCGCTTCCGTACCTCGCTGCCACGGTTCAATGAATCGCTTCCGATACCAGCCATGCCCCACGCCGCCCGGGTTGGTGGTCGAATAGATGCGCGGTCGCCAGTTCGGTTTTGAACTCCGGCAGCACGTCGTGATGTCCTGGTATTTCCGGCTCGTGAGCGTCGTGGCTTCCTCGATCCCGATCACGTCGTATTCCAGGCCCAGGTAGGCATCAATGTCCTTCTCGTTCTGGAAATGCCCGGCGATGATGCGCGAGCCGTTGTGGAAACTCAGGATGCCGCGGAACGCCGAGAACTCGTGACCGAGCTTAGTGAACAGCTTCCGCCGCAGATCCTCGAAGTGTTCCAGGTTCGCCTTGCCGACCTTGCGCAGCAGCAGGCATTTCAACCCCGGCACGCGCTGGCAATCGTCCACGCCCATCTGGCCGAGCAACCAATGCGACTTCCCACCGCCCCGGGCGCCACCATAGCCGATCGCTGTGGGCCCGTTGGCGTGGTCGCACAGCCGCGCCGCCGCACTGGCCACAAGCTGGCGCTCCTGCAGGACCACGTCAGCTTGCTGAAAGCGGTCCATCTGGTCTTTCGGACAGCCCGCCCTCCGCCCGACCAAGAAATACCGTTCCCAAGGTGTCACGGCTTCACCTCGCCTGTTTGCACCGGCACTTCTCCTGTTTGCGGTGTCGGATTGCCTGTTTGCGCCGGCAGTTGCCTTTGCTCCCCACTTCGGACTTCTTCCACATCCACCACCTCGCCCGGCAGGGGTTCACCGTAGATTTTCTCCAGCGCCACCGTCACCTCGACGCGCACCGCCGGCAGGTCGTCGCCCTTGCGCCGTTCGCCATCCGTGCCGAGCCCGGTCGCCAGCCGCCCGAGCTTGCTGGCGATCTCCAGCATCCGGGCGATGTCGGCGAGGTTGGCATACACCTTGTCGCGCGCCATGTAAGCATCGAGCCCCTTCTTCGCCGCCGCGATGGCCCGTTCGTGCATCGCCCACTCGGTTTCGCGCAGCTTTTGCTCGCGGCTCTTCCATTCCGCCGACTTCCCGCGTGCCACCGCCTCGATGGCTTCACGCTCAACGATGGCCAAGTGCGCGTTGTGCGCTGCCACGCGCCCCTGCCAGTCGAACTTCGCCGACCATCTCTTCAGAAGCTGTTCACTCTTCGACAGCTTCTGGGAAACCAGCGCCAGCGACCGCTGCGCCCCCAGGCTCAGATACAGACTGAACGCGGCAAACGCCTTGTTGCTCTCGCGTGGTTGTTGTTCAAACGCTAACGGCATGAAGCCTCCTTCCCGATCGCGTCCGCATGAATGACGTTCCAGATGTCGCGAGCAGCGGCATGGTCGCAGAGCGCCAGCGGACAGCCGGCGTCGTAGTAGGCATTCGCCCGGACCATGCCCAGGTGCGTGACCAGATCGGGCGGCGACTTGGCCAGCCGTGCGGCGAACCCACCGGCCCGAGTCGGCAACGGCCCGAGCGGTGGCGGGCAAAACAGACACCGAACCAGCCGTCGCCGGGTCCCTGGTACTACCTTCTCCTGTGTACCCTCTTCTGCTGTACTGATCATACCTTGGTGCCTTTCTTCTTAAGACCTTTGTTACCTATGGAAGAATTCTATTCTTCTCTTCTCTGTTCTTATCTTATCTAGTCACGCTGGAGCGTGACGCCTCTAGTCACGCTTTTGTCACGCTTCGGGCGTGACAGCGCCATTGCCGCCGGCGGCTTGTTCCCCTCGCGCCCGTTCGCGCAGCTTGCGCTCGTAGGCCAGACAGCGCGCCTTGGCCGACTTCCCGTTGTGCCGATCCCAGTTGGAAACCACCGCGCCGGTCGGGCTGAACACGATCCAGCGCACTTCCTGCAACGCCTCGCCAAAGCCCGGCAGGCCAGTGATTTCGTCGGCGTCTTCGGGCGTGAAGAACTCCACGTGCCCATCGTCGGTCTGCTCATCTAGCCACACGAACACGCGGAAGAACGCCAGGAACGCCTCGGCCTTGGTGCAATGACACCGGCGCGCAATGTGCCGGATCTCGGTTTTGTCGGGGGTGTGCGTCTCGATCTTTATCCACTTTGCCATACCGTTCCTTTCAGGGTGTTCTCGATCAGCGCCCGGGTACCGCCCAGGCGCAAAAACTCTCTCAAATCCTTGGCCGGCGGCACGCAGAGGGCGAACGGCAGCTTGAGCTCGCTGCCGACCTTGCGCGCGCCGTCCAACCCGGGTTTGTCGTTGTCGGCCACGACCACGACGCGGCTGCACTGGTGAACGCGGGCGTAAGTCCGGATGTCAGGCCCGCCGCAGCAGCAGTTCGGGCGACCGACGGCGAACAGCCCCAGCTCGACGGCGGCGGCGGTATCGGTCGGCCCCTCGCAGACGAACAAAGTGTCCTGCGGCACCGTGGTCGGTGGTCCGTGGTCGGTGGTCGTGAAAATACCCTGTCGGCTGCCGCGCACGGCGAACTTGCCGTGTTGGTTGCGCAGCCGGATGCCGACCACGTTGCCGTAGCCGTCGCACATCGGAAACGCCCACGCGCCATGCGGTGGTGCCCACGTCGCGCCGACCGACTTCACCGAGAGAGTCGAAAGACCAAGTGTCGCGGCCAAGTCATCCAGCGCTGCCGGCGTCGTGGCCGCCTGCCACTCGCGCATCAACTTCGTCACATTGATCTGCGGCGGCGGAGGAAAGGCCGGCCTCCGTTGCGTCAGGGGAAATGGTGACAGTTGGCGTTGCCAATGCATCCAGCCGCCGGACTTCGCCGGCTTCTCGGATGGCATCCGCATGCACTCCACCCAGCCATCGGCAAACACCCGGCACCAATCGGGGTGCTGGCACACGGGACAGCGGTTCTGCTTTGTGACGCGCGTGAAGGTCATGGATGGAAGTGGCCGAACTCGCGCAGGATTTCCAAACCAATCTCCCGCGGTGGCGTGGACAGCCGCACCCGGCGGTGGAGGGCCAACTGGCTGTCAAAGGACAGTTGGCGGATGACCGGCAGCAGCGCGTCCAGTGAATGGAGGAAATCGGGCGGTTCCTCATGGACCTGGCCCGCCGCATCGGTCCACCCCTGCGAGTGATAGACCGTGAAGAAGCAAGGCACCGCATCCGTCGGGATTTGATAGGTGACCCAATGCCCCCGGTGACCGCCGGTCACTTTCGCCACAGCATTGAAAATGTCCGCGTCGGTCATGGCCTCGGGTGGTTTGATTGTCGTTTCGTTTGTTGGGTTCGGTTTCATAACAGGTTCAAAAACTCCTGCAGGCTGCGCACCACATGCACCGTGTGCCCGAGGGTTTCGGCGTGAAACTTGAGCGCGGCTTGCGCGGGCGAGAGCTTGCCGGTCCGCGATTTGCACTCCACTAGGAGCACGCGACCTCCGCCGGCCAGGATCACAAAGTCTGGCTCCCCAAGCGTGCGACACGTCCGCTCCGCCATGCTGCCGTGCAGGGCAATCCAGCCCCGGCGCCGACATTCGTCGAACACCTGCTCGTGCAGCTCCGCCTCGCGCCCTGCCAGACCCGTCCCACTGGTCCTACTGGTCCCACCCGTCTGACCCAGCTTTGCGCGGTACCCCGCCAACCATGCTGACGTGAACGCACTCATGCCGCCACCGCCTCCTCGACCGGTCGTTTCCAGTTGTTCTTCGCCAGCCGATCAATGATCGCCGACGCTTCCGCAAAGCTGACGTTCGTGGGGCACCCGTATTTGCGGAGGACTTTGGCCTGCTTGAACGAGCAGAGCTTCCCATCCCAGCGCCGAAAGATTTCGGCGATCAGTTGCTTGCCCTCGCTGAAGGAAATTCCGTCGGGATTGATCCCCTGCTTGGCGAGCAGGGACCGCTGTTTCTCGGTGAGTTGCCGTCCGTTGTCCCAGCCGCGCGCCTTCCCCGGTTCCAGCGCCAGCACGTCGAACGGATCCACGCGCTGCGTCGTGAACCGCGCCGTGGCCACCAACTGCGCCCGCCGCGCGGCCTCCGCCAGTCGCGCCTGCTCGCGCTGCTGCTTCACTTCCTCCTCCGCTTCGTCCAAAGCCTTCGTCATGTTCACCGCCTTGCCCGCCTGCTTCGCCTTGCCCAGGGCCAGTTCCACCGCTTCATCGCTGACCTTGCCGCCCAGGATGTCCGCGCTGGTGACGAGCTTGTGCTTCCCGGCGTTGCCCACGAAATCCACGACCAGGCACGACGGCTTCGCGCTGGCAGCAATCGCGGCGCGACGGGCCTCCGCCGTCTCGGGCCCGTCCACCACACCCGGCAACGGCCGCGTCGACCGCCCGACCATTTGCGAATACAACGATCGGCTCTTCGTCGGGCGGCCCATGATGACCACCTCGACGCCCGGATCATCGAAACCCTCCGTCAGCACCCCGCAGTTGCAGACCACCTGCACCTTCCCGGCGGCGAAGGCGGCCAGCACCGAGCGGCGTTCTTCCTTCTCCGTCTTCCCGCACACCCAGGACGCCATGTTCGCCCGATGCCGGTTGAAAATCTCTGCCGTCATCTCCGCCGCCTTCACCGACGCCGTGAAAACCAGCGCCCGCCGCTGCCCGATGATCGCCAGCGAGGCCGCGGCCATCTGTTGCAGGTTCTTCTCGGCTTCGAGCACCGCGGCCAGATCGCCGCCGTTCAAGTCGCCGGCGGTGGTGCGGATGCTCGAGTAATCCAGCCCCTCCACATGCACCATCTGCTGTTCGATCGGTACCAGCCAACCATCGTGAATGGCGTCCAGCACCTCGTAATCGAACGCCACCGATTGAAACACCTGACCGAGCGCCTCTTCGTCGGCGCGGTCGGGCGTGGCCGTCACGCCCAAGACCTTCAGCGCCGGGTTGCTGCGATAGTAGTCAATGACGCGCCGATACGACGGGCTGGTGGCGTGATGAGCCTCGTCAATGATGAGCACGCCGAAGCGTTGCGGATCGAACTTGGCCATGCGCCCGCCGCCGTCGCCACCGGAGCACTGCGTCTGAATGGTGGAAACGATCACGCGCGCCGCGCCGAACAGACCGCCCTCGGCGCGGTAGTCGCCCATCTCCACGTCCGCGCGCAGGCCGGTGACCCGTTGAATCTTGTCCCGCGCCTGGAAGATCAGCTCTTCGCGGTGGGCCAGTACGAGCGCCTGGCGCGGAAACACGCGCCGAATGACGTCGGCGAACAGGACGGTCTTGCCGCCGCCGGTGGGCATGACCACCAGCGTCGAATCCCACTCCTGCCATTCCGTGAAGATGGCGTCCGATGCGGCAGACTGATAGGGACGTAGGATCATGGCCTAATTCAGGTGACTCTTCTGCCACGCTAGAAAACGGTGGAGCCGCCGTAGTTGCTCCCGCCGGCAATGCGCCTGACCGCGCCGTTGCACCCAGGCATGCAACACGCCCAGCAGCCGAAACCACACCTTGTCGAGTCTTCGCATCATGGATCGCCTTGCCCCTTTCCCGAATCCGTGTGAATCTGTGTTCATCGGTGGTTTCCCTTTCTTGTTGTCTGCACTGCCTTCTCCAAGCCGCCCGATCCGCGTGTTTCGCGTGGTTGGCGTTTCCTCTCATCGAGCGTGACCAGTTTCCGGCAGCGCCCGCACGTGACCTCGCCGAACTCCACCTGCCACTCGCTGCGGCGGGGCGACTTGCCCACGCCGCAGCGCGCCGCTTCCTCGCCCAGCCGATGCACCTTCCCGCCTTCAAATAGCGTCGCGTTCATCGCCCGTTCCCTTGGATGTTTCTACTTTCTGCTTTCCGCTTTCTGCTTTGCCCGGGCGCGAAACTCCTTGTCCTCGCGCGTGACGCAGGTGTTCCAGCGGAACTCCGAGACGAATCCCCGCCCCTTGCAGGAGAGACACCGATCCGGCAATTGCCCCTGGCAGGTCGGGCAGACGGCAAACGGCTTGGCCGTCTTGAGGTCCTGCCAGGCCTGGTCGAGATGCGAAAGCGCGGAGGAAAACAAGACCTCGGCGTACAGCTTGTCTTTGGTTTCCTGTGCCGAGCGGAGCGCCCCCTTGACCCGGCTGAGCGCCGTCAGCATCTCTTGGACTTCCCCCGCCCGTTGCCAGAGCGGGATGAGATGCGTCGGGATGGGCCAACCAGTGGCGTCCAACACCTCCGTTGGTGGCGGTGGAGGCGGAGTCAAACGTGCTTCCGGCGTCCCGCCGGAAGATCCATCTTCCCGGTGCGCTGGTGGCGTTGCCGTCGCCATCCTGGCCCCGACCGGAGAACCATTTGTCCCCTTGGTCCCCTGCGTCCCACCTGTCGGAACCGTCGGAATCGTCGGACGCGGCCGCATCGGCGGCGGCGGCAGCCGGTAGGCTTTTCCGTCTTTTCCGATTCTCGGCGGCGGCGGCAGGTGCGAACCGTTCGCACCTGATTCGCGGCGGATGTCGCCGACGAAGTGATCAGACACGATGCATATTTCCGCCAAGGCACGGTCGCTCAGCTTCGGAAACTCCTTGAGCGCCATCCCCACCGCGTGCCGCTTGTCCGCATTGGTTCGGCGCAAGCCGTGATGCGCGTTGCACCCCAGGGCGAACTTCAGCGCGTCCGCCTTGCAGCCCTTCCGGACGTCACATTCAATCTGCGTCGCGCCGATCCTCCGGACTGCCTCAATGCGATGGAATCCATCGGCGGCGATATGGCGGTTGCCGTCGTGAAACACGACGACCGGCGGGAACTTCGCGCCAGCGGCCAGCGCTTCGGCGTAGTCCGCTACGGTCGTTTCATTGAGACCCGCCCGAACCTGCGTTCCGGCGTCCGTGACGATCTCTGACGGCTTCAGCCTCCTAATCATAATCTTCCTCTTCCTCTTAATCCGCGGACTTCACATGGGGATTTCGTCTTTGAACTCCTGCTTGAGCTTGCCCCACTCGTGCGGCTTGAGCTCCGTGTTGGACTTGTTCGGGAACAACCGCGCGATGGTGTCGAACCAGAGCTTCTCCATCACCGCGGCCTCCTGGTCGGCGTGGTTCTCGTTGAGCGCCATCCACGCCTCTTCCATCGTTGCCGTCAGGGCACCCGGCGGCGGTGGGGCAGGGCGCGCAGTCCCTTGCGCGCCGCTCGGCACCGGCGGCACTCCGCCATTTCTGCTTTCTGCTTTCTGCTGTCTGCTTTGCGCAACGCCAGCCAGCGCCTGAAACTTGCTGCCGTACTTCGCCAGCACCGACCGCCGGTCTGCCGCTGCGGGCGTCTTCAGACCGCCACCGACCGGGTTGAGCCACTGGCTCTTGAAATACTGCCCGCCCTTGTCGCCCGTCTCCGGCCCGCCCACGATCTCGAATTCCACCGACCGCATCGGGCCGCCGTCCTCCGAGTTATCCATCAGCCAGAACGGATCCACGCCGTCCCAACCGAACACCGCCTTCAGCGTGTCCGTGGTTTTGGTCTGGATCGTCCCGTCCGCCTTCACCAGCACCAGCGTGTGCTTGAACGTGAAGCCGTCATGAGCCGGTGTCGGGTTGCCAGGTGTCGCTGACACCACCATGACGCACGGCACGGCGCCGCACAGAGAGCCAGTGCTGGCCTCGTAGATGACCAGTTGGCCGTTGAGCTTGCAGACGTATCTGCCTTCTTGGGGTACTTCCATATCAGTTCTTTTCCTTTCCGTCGTAGCCGCGACTCGTCAGAGCGCGGGGTTTGTTGTTGTGTGTTCTTCTCGCTTGCCGGCCGGGAGTACTCACTTCCGGACGAAATTCATTTCCCTGCCAGTGCTCCGCCTTGAAGCGGTCCGCCTTCCGGTGAAGCCTGTTGGCCCAGCGCCTGTTCATGGCCTTCGCCTCAGTTCTGGGTGACTGCTTTGCGCATGGGCGGTGGCGGCAGGAGTGGCTTGCCTTGTTTCGGTTGCGCCGGTGCCATTGGCCCGTGCGGCACGCACCCATCCGAGTCTTCGTCGGAATACATGCCCAGAATCGAAGCCCACGAGTAGCGGCGCAGGTAGGTCAGCGTGCTGCCGGCCGATTGCACCCGCGATTTGCCCTTCTCCTCCGTCAGCGCGATGACGATCCGCTCCGAAACGAACTCGCCGGATTCATGCGTCAGGATGGATTCCACGCCGATGTAATCCGCGGCGGGGCGTGCATCTCCGCGAACTGTCACTGCATTCGTCCCATCTGTCCCATTCGTCCCATTGCCCAGGCCGAGGTTCGGCCCGCTGATCGGAAACTGCACCAAGCTCAGCTTGTGCTTCGCCAGAATCGGCCGGCTCGCCTGGATCACGGCGCCCAGCGACGCGTACTTGCTCTTGAGAAACGGATTGGTCGCATCGAAAACCGCGACCGGCATTTCCGCCTGTGCCTTGGCGAGCGCCGTCGCCAGATGCGTGATGGATTCAGATTTGTTCATGGTATGGTCCTTTCCTTGGGTTTCTGCTTTCTGCTTTCCCAATTTCTGCTTTGCGTTTAGATGCACCCGCAGATGCGGGCGATCTCGATTTCGATTTCCACGTCGCGCCGGTTATACGCCAGCGCCCCGGCACGATCCGCGCGCCAGAGCAGGGGAAAGTCACCACCTCGACCGAGCTTGGGCGGCAAGCCGAACACCCGCGCCACATCATCCACGCCGTTGCCGTCGAAGGACCGCCCGAACGACAGGATTTCCAGCGTGTCGAAGATGTTCTCGTGCCAGGCCGGACGCCCTTTCCAGAAGGAGAGAATGTTGCCCGGCACGCGCAGTCCATGAACGCGGGCGCGGTTGACGAGCATGGGCAGGTCAAAGCCCTTCACGTTGTGGCCGCCCACGGCCACACCGTCGCCCAGCGCATCGGCCAGGACCGAAAGGAAATCCCCGATCAACTCCTTCTCCGTGTCCGCCGTGAGCGATTGAACGCCCGTGTCATCACCCGCGCCGATCAGCACGACCTCGGCGGTCTTCCAGTTCAGCGCCGCATCGGCGAGGTAATCGGCGCGCTTCTTCGCGATGCTCGCCGCGATCTTGTCCGGGTCCTTCAGATTCGCGGCGGCCGTGAACTCCGGCGCCAGCGCCAGCAACTTGGCTTCGTCCTGTGGGATAGTTTCGATGTCGAATACGATGTGGTTCATTGTGTTTGTTCTCCTGTGGTTGATGTTTCAGTGATCCCGTTCGCGTGATTCATGTGTTTGGTGGTCTCCCTCCGGATCTCCCATCTCCGATCTTCTATCTCCCATCTCCTCGCCAGCCACGGCGCTCCGTCCGAACTTCCGCTGACCGCTTCGCAGCGCCTCCAGCACATCGGGCAGGTAAAACCGCACCAGGTCCTCCCCGAGGTCCATGACCGGGATGTCCTCCGCGGTGACAATCCGATCCAC
>CAYJNU010000281.1:0-10707 GCA_964371005.1 uncultured Verrucomicrobiota bacterium
CAGCATAGGTTGCATTGAAGTCACTGCTGATTTGTCCGTGCTGCGACCGAGGGACCGGTCGCGGTCCGGCGGCAGTTGATTTCCTTCCGTGCCCAGCGCGGTCTTTATGAACCCAACAATTCGCCGGCTCTTCACGATGATGGTCCTCCAGAGCTTCATCTGGGGATGCTGGATGCCGCTGGTCTACGGTTACCTGCCCAGCCTTGGATTCTCGACCCTCCAGCAATCTTGGGTGCTAAACGCTTTTCCGATTGCCGCCATCGTCGGCATGTTTTTCAGCAACCAATTTGCCGACCGGAATTTCGCCGCGCAAAAGTTTCTCGCGTTCAGTCACCTTGTTGGCGGATTGGCGATTTTCGGATTGGCGTTCACGCGAGCGTTCTGGCCGTTCTTCGGACTGATGCTGCTGCACTGCCTGCTGTACGTGCCCACGATGTCCATCTGCAACTCGATTGCCTTCACGCACATGAAGGATGCGCAGAAGGAATTTGGCATCGTGCGCATGGGCGGCACGATCGGGTGGATTCTCGCCGCCTGGCCGTTCACGTTCATCTTGGTGGATTGGGATCAAGTGCGGACGGCAAATCCCGACGGCTTCGTCGCGTGGTTGGGGATGGTGCTCGGCAGCGGGTTGAGTGGACCGGCGCTCTTTGCCGCCACGCGCTGGACTTACATCGTCGCTGGCATCGCCTCGCTGGTGATGGCGGCCTACAGTCTTACGCTGCCGCACACGCCGCCCAAGAAAGCCACGGGCGCGGGCGCGGAGAAGCTGGCCTGGCTGGAAGCCATGAAGCTGCTCAAACAACCGTTCGTCCTGGTCCTCTGGATCATCACGCTGGTGGACGCCTTTGTGCTTTACTGCTATTTCAACTGGACCGGATCGTTCCTCGCTACGCCCCCGGAAGCCGGCGGCCCGGGCATTCCGGGCAACTGGATCATGCCGGTCATGACCATCGGTCAGGTCATGGAAATCCTGACCATGCTGGTGCTCGGCATGACGCTTAAGCGCTTGGGCTGGCGCACGACCATGATCATCGGCATCCTCGGCCACACGGCCCGGTTTGTCATCTACGCCTTCTTCCCGCAGCACAAGGAGATCATCATCCTGGTGCAACTCGTCCACGGCATCTGCTACGCGTTCTTCTTCGCCACGGTGTACATCTTCGTGGACGCCTACTTCCCGAAAGACACCCGTGCCAGCGCTCAAGGGCTGTTCAACATGATGATCTTCGGCTTCGGCTACATTGCCGCGAACTTCGCCTGCCCGTGGCTCAAGCAATCGCTCTTCACGCGGGGCGACGTGACCGACTACAAATCGCTTTTTCTGTTGCCTGCGGTGATTTCCTTGGTGACAGCGGTCGCGTTGGGCGTGCTGTTCCATCCGCCGAAGATCGGTCAACCAGTGGAAACCGGTTCAGCGCCGGCGCACTAGTCCGCCCGAGTGGGGCGGGTGTTGAAGCGAACCGTCGCAGGTTTTGCGGATTGACGCCCGGTGGTCTTCAACGCATGGTCGGCAACACGACGTTATGAGGACTGCTTGGCAAGCTGCTTGGGCATCGTTCACCGGTGCGCTTCTTGTGTTGGTTTTCGGCTGCGCCTCGCCCCGCGTTGGTGACGGCGAGAAGTCGCTTCCTTCGACTGTCGTGCGTCTAAAAGGGAGCGCACGCTATGCGTACAACGGTGACAAAGAGTGGACGCCGATTCGCGTTGGCGAGATTCTGAAACCAGGTGCGAGAATCCAAACGGCGGCAGGTTCGTTCGTTGATTTGGTGTTGGGTGTTGGGGTCAAAGTGCCACGCGGGCTGATGAATCCGGATCCCAGGATTTATGGTCAGCCATGTGGAGGTGAGAACACTGTGCGGCTTACTCCGGATTCCGTGCTATTCTTGACGCAGGTGGCACAGCGGACCTCGGCAATTTGGGCGGGAGGGCCAGACCACATTGCTCTGCGACTCGAAGCTGGAGGGTTCTATGGCAGCGTTCACAAATCGTGGAGAGAGCTGTCATATACGGTCAGTATTGCCGCTGGCACCGTCCGCCTCGAGGACGGCGCACAGTTTTCGCTGGAGTGTCCTGGAAGGCTGATTATGCGGAACGGCGCGGCAACAGCCACTCTAACCGAGCAGGATGCAGTTCGACGGGTGAAGGCTGGCGACACACTTGACTTCAGCACGGGTAAGGTGATGGTCATTCCTTATCTACCGTAGAGCATGCTTGCGTCGCGTGGGCTTGATAGGAACAATCCGACTCAGTTGGAACGCATGAAAATCCGCAAAGCTCTCATCACGGCCGCCGGCAAAAGCCAGCGCACCTTGCCCCTGCAAACCCTTGTGGATCGCGATGGTGCGTCCAAGACCGCGCTGACGATCATTATTGAAGAGGCCCTTCAAGCTGGCGTGGAGGAGGTCGGTGTGGTCATCGGACCGGGGGACGAAGACGCCTACCGAGTCGCTACCGGGCCACACCTTAAACGCGTCCGCTTCATTCCGCAGCCCACTGCGTTGGGCTATGGACACGCGGTGGCGTGTGGCCGGGAGTTCATCGGCAGCGAGTGCTTCCTGCTCCTGGTGGGAGACCACCTTTATGTCAGTCGCGCCGCCAAGAATTGCGCGCAGCAACTGGTGGCGGTGGCGGAAGCCGAGTCCTGCGCTGTGTCGGCGGTACAGGCGACGCACGAGAGCAAGTTGCCCTACTACGGGACTGTGGGAGCGCGGCGCGTGCAGGGAAAACAGAGTCTTTACGAAATCGAACGCGTCATCGAAAAGCCAACACCGACCGAGGCCGAGCAGCAACTCATCGTGCCCGGGCTGCGTGCGGGTCGCTACCTGTGTTTCTTCGGCATGCACGTGCTCACGCCGGCGGTGATGGAGATGCTGGCGTCCGACGTTCAGTGCGCCGCCCAGTCCGGTGGCCATGTGCAACTGAGCCCGGCGTTGGCCCGCTTGGCCGAACGCGAGTGTTACCTCGCATGTGAACTGCACGGGCGCCGTTATGACATCGGAGCGAAATATGGTCTGCTGACTGCCCAGCTCGCCTTGTCCTTGAGCGGCAAGGATCGCGACGAAGTCCTGACGCAACTGGTCGAACTGCTGGCGCAACAATAGCGTTCCCATGGCTGGCAAACTCTCGCACCTGATCACGGCCGCGGATCCGGCGATCCGCAACCAATCGCTTGATACCCTTTGTGCCAGCGCCTCCGCGGCTGAGCTGCTTGTCGAGTGTGGCGCGCTCGACACATTTCGACGATCGAGCGACAACCTATACGAGCGCGTCCGGGCTCTGTTTTTCCTCTACGCCATTCACCGGTTTCATCTGCCGGCCAAGCTTGACGGCGGCGCAAGCGCGCCCGGCCTGGTTCCATTTCACGGTTACGAGCATTTGCTGAATCGGCGCTTTGAGGAAGCCATCGACAGCTTTCTCAAAGCGCAATCCGAGCGCGGGCCGAGCGATGGTCTGAGCAGCGCTCTGGCCGTTGCGTATCACCGGCTCGCGTTTCAGACGCTCGCCAACCAGGTCCGCCGCAGCGTTCGCACGGTGCGCGGCAACCAGTGGATGTTTCGCATGGGCCATCCCGCCGATCAGCCGCTACGCATCCGCCCCGAACTGCTCCAGCGCGGAGCCGATGGCGCGTATCCGATCCTGCGCGAGTGCATGCCGGTGCGCATGGACCTCACGCATTGCGGTTGGAGCGACATCTTCTTTCTCGGCATGGATTATCCCGAGGGCGCGAAGGTGCTGAACGTCTCGATTGATCTCGGCGTGCATGGCCGCGACACCGCGCCGCGTCCGCCGGTCGAAGCCTACCTCCGCGTCATCGAGGAGCCCTTGCTGCGACTGGTCAGCGTGGACCTCAATTGCTCCGCGGATATCTCACATCTCGCCGAGGTGTTTGACTTTGCGAAGGATTACCTCGGCCTGCTCAAGGCGGCGGTGATTGCCTCTGGCATCGTGCCGCCAGGAATCGAAGGCTCGGGTCAGAGTCTCGCCGACTTATTGGCAAGGGTTGTCGGACCCGGGCGTGGTTTGGAAATCGTCAGCCGCGTCAACGACATCCCGAAAGGTTCGCGGCTAGCGGTGTCCACCAACCTGCTCGCCGCGCTGATCAGCGCGTGCATGCGAGCCACGGGACAGGCCCACTCGCTGACAGGGCAGCTTGAGGAAAACGAGCGGCGGATCGTGCTCGCGCGGGCGCTGCTCGGCGAATGGCTGGGTGGATCGGGCGGCGGCTGGCAGGATTCCGGTGGGGTGTGGCCAGGAATGAAATTGATCGAGGGCGCGCTTGCTTCTGAAGACGATCCTGAATCTGGCATCAGCCGCGGCCGGCTCATGCCGACGCACCGAATCTTCGGCGAGAACGATTGCTCCGCCGAAACCCGCGCCAGGCTTCAAGAGAGCCTGGTTCTCCTCCACGGTGGCATGGCGCAAAACGTCGGGCCGATTCTGGAGATGGTCACGGAGAAGTACCTACTCCGCTGCGGGCCCGAGTGGAAGGCGCGGCTCAGCATGCTGGGAATTCTCGACGAAATCATGGCGGCGCTGAAACGTGGCGACGTGCCAGCCATCGGCGCGGCGACGACGCGCAACTTCCGCCAGCCGATTCAGGCAATCATCCCCTGGGCCTCAAATTACTACACCGAAACGCTCATCGCCAAGGCGCAGGCGGAGTTCGGTAAGGACTTTTGGGGCTTCTGGATGCTCGGCGGCATGAGTGGCGGCGGGATGGGCTTCATCTTCGCGCCGCATCGCAAAACCGAAGCTCAGGCGCATTTGCAGGAAATCATGTCCGGCACGAAGCGCGAATTGCAGCATGCCCTGCCATTTGCCATGGAACCGGTGGTGTATGACTTCGCCATCAACGAGCGTGGCACGTTCGCCGATCTATTGACCGCGGACGCATTGATGCCCGCCGGTTACTACGCGCTCATTGCCCCGCCGTTGCTCAAGCAGGATCGCAACGCTCTTTCCCTCTTGCGTCGCTCGGAGCTCGACCGCTTCGTCGCCGCCTGCCGGACGCGCCCGGAGTTGCGCGGCATGGTGCAGACGCTTTTTGACGCCATGCTCCCGCGCGGCAAGGCGGAGAGCACGTCGGGCAAGTCGCTCGAAACGCTGCTGGCGGAATATGGCTTCGACCGTGCACACCACGAACACATCCGCGCCGACCTGAAGGATGGGCGCATCGGCTTGGCCCAAAACCGTCTTCCGGCCAGCGCGGTGATTGAGGATGTTAAGCCAGCGGACGTCACGGACGCTCGGGCCTGGCTGCGCGAAGGTAGTGGCGAGGTTAGTGGCGCAAGCTTGCAGCTTGCGGGGGTGCCGGCGAGCTTTCAGCTTGCCAGTGCAGCGACGGTCCAGACCCAACCGCAATCGCCGGAAGATTCACTCGCAAGCCAGAGGCTTGCGCCACTACCCTTCGTTCCATTTGACAAGCACCGCCCCGCCAGCATCCACCGCCGTTACCTGCCGCACTGGCAGCAGGAAGGGGTGACCTACTTCGTCACTTTCCGCCTGGCCGATTCCTTGCCCGCTTCGTTCGTCAGCGAAACGATGCGTGAGCGGGACGAGTTCATCCACCTCCAAGGCAGGTCGCTCACCCCGGAGCGCCGCGAGGAACTGCTCGCCTTCTACCGCGAGAAGATCGAAACCGAACTCGACAAGGGCCACGGCGCTTGCTTGCTGCGCGACGCCAGTCATGCGCGGACGGTGGAAGGCGCCCTGCGGCATTTTGACGGTCAGCGCTACTGGTTGGGTTTCTTCGCCGTCATGCCCAATCACGTTCACGTGGTTGTCCGCCCGATCCAGGGCCACGACCTCTCGGAAATCCTGCACAGTTGGAAGTCCTTTACCGCCCGCGAAATCAACCGGCGGGTTCGGAGTTCAGGTCAACTCTGGCAGCACGAGTCGTTCGATCACATCATCCGCGACGAGCACGAACTTGAACGCGTTTCCGCCTACATTCAGGAGAATCCGGTCAAGGCGCGGCTGAAAGCGGGCGAGGCGCTCGTAGGCCACGGGAGTTCAGTGACGAGCGAAGAAGCGACGCCGGACGCGAACCAAGGTAGTGGCGCAAGCTTGCAGCTTGCGGCAGTGCCGGCAAGTTTTCAACTTGCCAGTGCAGCGAAACCGCCAGCGCAGCCCCCTCAAGATGCACTCGCAAGCCAGAGGCATGCGGCACCTACCGCAAGCTGCAAGCTTGCGCCACTAAGTCAGATCGCGTCACTCGGTCGGGCCGCCCTCCAGCGCGGCGAGGTCGCTGTTGTCACCCTGGCCGCCGGCGCAGGATCCCGGTGGACGCAGGGTGCGGGCGTGGTGAAGGCACTGCATCCGTTTTGCCGGTTGGCAGGCAAGCACCGCACGTTTGTCGAAACACACCTGGCCAAGAGCCGGCGGGTTTCGCAGGCAATGGGTATGTGGCTGCCGCATGTCTTTACGACGAGCTATCTGTCGCACGAGCCGACGCAGGAATTCCTGAGGCGTCAGCACGATTACGCGTACGAAGGTCAGGTCTTGCTGTCCCCTGGAAAGTTCATCGGCCTGCGCCTCGTGCCGACCGAACGGGACCTCCGCTTCATGTGGGAGGAGATGCCGCAGCAGTTGCTCGACGAGCAGGCACAGAAGGTCCGAGAGAGTCTGCATGCCGCGCTGATCGGCTGGGCGCGGGGCGTCGGCGAGGCCAGCGATTACACGGACAACCTCCCGCTGCAATGCCTGCACCCGGTCGGGCACTGGTACGAAGTCCCGAACTTGCTCCGTAACGGTGTGCTGGGCCGGTTGCTGGCCGAGCGCCCGCAGTTGCGCCACCTGATGCTGCATAACATTGATACGCTCGGGGCGGATGTTGATCCAGCGCTGCTCGGACAGCACATCGAGAGCGGCGCGTGTCTGACGTTCGAAGTCATAACCAAGCGCATCGAAGATCGCGGTGGCGGGTTGGCGCGTGTGAACGGTCGCGTCCGCCTCGTCGAAGGCTTGGCCATGCCGCGCGAGGAAATCGAGTTCCAGCTTTCTTACTACAACTCGAACACCTGCTGGATTGACCTCGACAAACTGCTGGCTGCCTTTGGACTGACGCGCGACGACATTCTTCGGACAGCCAAGGCGACCGCCGAGGTTGATGCCAAGGTCACCACGGCCATCCGCACGCTCGCAGCGAGGATGCCGACTTACATCACGGTCAAAGACGTGAAGAAGCGTTGGGGCCACGGCCAGGAAGACGTCTTCCCCGTCTGCCAGTTCGAAAAGCTCTGGGTGGACATGAGCTCCTTGCCGGAGATTGACACGCGCTTCGTCGTCGTGCCTCGTCTGCGTGGGCAACAACTCAAGGACCAGGCCCAACTCGATGGCTGGTTGCGCGACGGCTCCGCCGCTTACGTCGAGAGTCTCTGTGCGTGGGAATGAGCGGGCCGGTATGTAGGGCTTTCGGCAGATGGACGGCAGGTTGGCCCCGTCGTCTCCGCTTCTTCGCGACGTCTTCGTCTCGAATCAATTGCTTGGTTTCCGGCCTGGGTTCGTGTTTCATCCCTCCCGGTTATGGACGAGACAAACTCACTCATTGAACAGCGGAAGGCCAAGCTCGCGTCACTACGGGCGAAGGGGATTGACCCCTTTAAAAACAAGTTTGCCCCCGCCGAGACCTGCGCCGCCGCTCGCGCCAACTACGTCGAGGGTCGCGAGGTCGCGCTCGCCGGGCGCATCACTGCGCACCGGGACATGGGCAAGTCCATGTTCCTCGACATCCGCGACCAGTCCGGGCGCATCCAGCTTTACGCGCAGAAGAATGTGCTGGGCGAGGAGCAGTTCGACATCTTCCGGCATCTGGACTTGGCGGACTTCATCGGCGTGCGGGGGACGATGTTCACCACCAAGACCGGCGAGATTTCGGTGAAGCTCACCAGCTTCGTCATCCTCACCAAGGCATTGCGGCCGCCGCCGGCCAAGTGGCATGGGTTGGAGGACACGGAGATTCGGTACCGCCAGCGCTACCTCGATCTCATGGGGAATCCCGAGGCCAAGGATGTGTTCCTCAAGCGTAGCGCCATCGTGCATGAGATTCGGCAGTTTTTCCACAGCCGTGGCTACGTGGAAGTCGAGACGCCCGCGATGCAGGCGATCCCCGGCGGCGCGGCGGCACAACCGTTCAAGACCTTTCACAATGCCCTCGGCTGCGACTTCTACCTTCGCATTGCGCTGGAGTTGTATCACAAGCGGTTGCTCGTGGGCGGCGTTGATAAGCTGTTTGAGATCGGGAAGAACTTCCGCAACGAAGGCCTCTCACCGAGACACAATCCCGAATTCACGATGCTCGAAGCGTATCAGGCATTCGGCGACTACGAGACGATGATGGAAACAGTGCAGTCACTCGTCTGCCATGTCTCGCAGAAAGTTCTGGAGACATATTGGGTTTACGACCGACAATTCCACTTCTCAGGATACGATATTGAGATGGCAGTCAACGATTCGCTAGCAACAGTAATGGAGGAATGCCTGACATGGATACGAACGGTCAGCGACGTCGAACTAAGAAATCGTTGGCTCGGTTACCGCGACGAAACGATCAATGGCTTGAAAGACTGTTTGCACCGCAAGTCCGCCGGGATTGACGTCGCAGCAATCTCGTTCGAAGCATTTCGACTCGTCGAACAATTTCGCAATGCAGTCAAACGTGAGTTCCACGGCCTTGACGAGCAACTTCAAAGAGAGAACCAGATCAACCTGATCCGACTATATGATGAACTAAGAACATCAGCGGGCCGGATCAAGCTAATAGACCTCAGTCCGAATTGGAAACGCGCGAAGTACAAAGACCTCGTTCGCGCCGTCGCTGGCAATGATTGGTTTGATGTCACGCCGCAGGAGCGCCGCCGCCGCGCGATGGAAGATTTGAAGCTCGCGGGCGACATCGCCAAAGGTTACGAGGATTTTGAAGTCACCGGCGCGGTCTTCGAGAAGCTCGTCGAGCCTACACTCATCCAGCCCACGTTCGTCACTCATCTGCCGAAGGAACTCGTGCCACTCGCCAAGCTTTCGCCCGACGACCCGACGACCGTCGAAGTCTTCGAGTGCTGCATCAACGGCCAGGAGATTTCCCCCGGCTACACCGAGCAGAACGATCCCGTCGCGCAACGCACCACGCTGGAACATCAAGCCGGCGGCGAACAGCAAAAGCTGGACGAAGATTTCCTCGTCGCCCTCGAACACGGCATGCCCCCGGCGGGCGGCATCGGCATCGGCATTGACCGCCTGTGCATGATGCTCCTCGGCCAGGAAAGCATCCGCGACGTGATTCTGTTCCCGCAGTTGAAGCCGAAGTAGTGTTTCCACATGAGCTTCACAGCGCTTTCTCCAAACTGGCAAATGACAGCGCTGTATTCTCTCACGGTTCTCCCGTTGTGTTTCTTGATGAAACTGGTTGCGTTTTGGGGCGCACCGGAATCCAAAGATTTGGCGGCGATTCTGTCGCCGTATCCATCTCTCGCTGCTGCAAAACGGACGCTGCCATTGAGCGCCGCGCCGCGATTGATCCGTCGCTTTGTCGTGTTCCTCGGCGTGTGTATTTGCGCCTTTTGGCTCTGGTGGCAGCTCCTGAAAAACTTTCGGCTGCCGACGCTTCTGATTTGTTACCTCGGGGCGATAATGTTATGGCTGGCGAGCGAAGTGGTGAGTTCGCTGCTTCCGTTTTTTGCGCTACCGGCAGGAAGGCTGCTGCCGCCTGTTCACGGTGCATCGCCGCCGCTCGCGAAAAGCGTCTCGGATTTCTGGGGGCGTCGTTGGAACGTGTGGGTGAGTGAATGGTTTCGCCAAATCATTTTCCGTCCGCTGCAAAATCGTCCCGTGTTCGCACTGTTCTTGGTGTTTCTGACTTCAGGCGTCCTGCACGAACTGGCCATCAACGTTCCCCTTTACATCGTCACCGGCCGGAAATATTTCGGGTGGATGACGCTTTATTATTTGTTGCAACCGATTGGTATCTTAATCGAACGGAAGACGCGCAATCGCGCTGCGCGGATGCTTCTCGTATGGTTGTTCGTTTTCGGCGCCGCTCCGCTGATGGTCAATGAGGGTTTGCTCCGCATTCTTCACCTTTGGCCCGAGTGAACAACAGAAGCTTGACGAATCTCGCAGGCGGTAGACTCTTTCTCTCGAGATATCCAATTGAACCAAGTATGAAGACATTCCTCGCCGCCATCCTGTTCGCCACCACCTCCGCCGCGTGTTTCGCGGCCGAAACGAACGCCACACCCGTCAGCCCGTCCATCGCCAAGGACTCGCGCTGTTTCGAGTTGCGCACCTACCATGCCGCGCCCGGCAAATTCGAGGCGATGCACGCGCGCTTTCGCGACCACACTGGCGCGTTGTTCAAGAAGCACGGGATGGAACTCATCGGCTTCTGGGTTCCCACCGACGCGGACAAGGGTGCGGGCAGCACCTTGATTTACATGCTCGCCCACAAGAGCCGCGCGGAGGCGAAGAAATCCTGGGCCGCCTTCGGCGCCGATCCCGAATGGAAGCAGGCAAAGGCCGAATCCGAAGCCAACGGTAAACTGGTGGAGAAAGCCGAATCCGTTTTTCTCTCGGCAACGGATTATTCGCCGATGAAGTGATAACGGGTTGCGTGTTGCGTATTCCGTAAAGTAAGGCTCGACGCGCCTACGCTTCTTGACGCAGCACGCAATACGCAATACGTCTTACCTATGCTCACCGTTGCCGGAC
>CAYJNU010000282.1:0-10703 GCA_964371005.1 uncultured Verrucomicrobiota bacterium
CATGCGACGCGGCACGGCCCCTAGAATTTGAAAAACACGTCATCTGTCACTTGATCTTGTTGGCGGCAATCGTGGGCTGCCTTGGCTTGGGATTGCCGAACCACTTCAAGCACCTGGGCGCGGTTGGCTGGAACAGTCGCTTCGCGCTACGCCAACTGAGTGAATTCTTCAGTGGGACCGGCTGTTTCTGCTGGCAGTGCCTTGGGTAGCGGTTCCCCGCGAGCAACTTCACGTTCCAAAGACCATGGGAAACGATAAACCTCTCGCCCGGGCAGGTGAATCTCCGCCGAGCGGGGCAAAATGAACGCCTCACTGAAGACGTCCCACGACCTGCCCATCAGCAGGTCACACTCGAAGCTGCGAATGGATACGACGAAATTTGATTCGGCACACATTTCTGGAACGGTTACCAGTAGGCGTAGTTACCCGCAGAGCCAACGACCGTGACCTTCGCGCCATTGCCAAAGTAATTCTCCGCATTACGAGCAGCCTCGGCTACCCGCGGTTTCCAGTCGGGTTCATTCTTCAGCGCGTCGCCGATTTGGACAAAGGCCTCCTTTATTTCGCCTTGCGCTATCTGTTCGTCCGCTTTGCAAATCACACCATACAGACTCTTCAGAGAATCGTTCACTATCTTGACTTCACGGAGCAGCTCTTTCCTGTATAGCACCACCCTGGAACGCCCACAAAAGCGACAAAAGCCCTTATTATGCTGGCCGGAGAATCGAGTTGCTCGGATGGGGTGGCCGACGGGATTTGAACCCGTCGTTGCACTTGCACGAAAACACCCTAAACACGCACCTTCCCAGCGTCACTAAAGGCGTTAGTCGCACTTCACCGAAAACGTCGGAAATGGCCGGAAAGTGCTCCATTATGCACTTTCGCTGTTGCACTGTGTTGCACTAAAAAGTCGTCCGGGACGCGAATCGTTGGCGTCTGGTTTCTGGCGTGCAAAGCATGAAGTGCAACACATGTTTGTTGCACTCGTTCTGTCGGATGTGAGGGTGGGCAGGAGCGGGGCGCTCTGGCGTCGCTGGGGCGGCTACGGACGCGCCGGAATGGCGGGCGGGACACAGGAGCGGCTGCGGGGTCTGGCGCGTCCTACGTCAAATGCGTGCGAGGATTGGAGTCGGCGAAACCTGCCCTGCCCTGCGCGGGCCGTCGCCCGCTACCGCTCAAGCTGTCAGCAGTGTCCATCACCTAGCCCGCGGCTTCAAGGCTTTGAACGCCCTCCGCATTCCCCCGCATTCCTGACTTGAAATCTTCGGGCAGCGGTCACAGCCTGAATCCCATGAGCCCTTCCAGCCCTCAGTTTGTGAAGTGCGTCTGTCTAAACTGCCTCGGTCACCAGTACAGGTTCGGCTGCCGAAGCACATTCAATGCGTGGTCTGGTTTCGACAAACCCTCCCGCGACACAATGAAGGCTGCGGCAAGATCACTGGGAGACCAAGCATGAGCAACTTTGCTGATTTGGCGGAAGTGGATTTGGACGGCGGCAGCGGGACGTTCCTCGTCCGCTGGCGCGGCAGGCAGGAGGGGCCATACCCGGCGTCCGTTATCGAAGCCAAGCTCGCCGCTAACGAACTTGGGATGCTCCACGAGATCCTTCACAACGGGCAGTGGGTTACCATCAAGAACTTCATCGCCGAAAAGCAGGCTGCCCTGCAAGCACAGCGGCAGGCGCAAGTGGAGCAGGAGCGAGAACCGCATGGAGAGGCAGAGCAGAACATCCACGAATCCGAACCCCACTTCGTCACTTGTTCCTGCCGGCATTGCAAGGGCCACATTGAATTTGACGCGAGCGACTTTTCTGAAGGCGAAACACGCACCCTACCATGTCCGTTCTGTAGCAGGGAAACCGTCATCTTCGTGCCCGTAATTTCAATTCGAGATGCTCCCGCCAATATCGAGTCTCCGCCTTTTCTGCCTATTTGGTTTGGAAGTGCCTCCTCGCTGCTTGAGGTGAGGCTAACCTCTGGCGCGCTGTTTCAAATTGACGAGGTGAAGCTTGTTGACGCCAAGGCGCTAAACAGGGTTGCGACGCTGAAGGCTGGTGCGGCTCAAACAATGGGCGGCGAATCCACCGGTTTGTGGGCATTCGGGTCTCTGAGCTGGGTCCTGATGGCATCATGCGCCATAAGCGCCGTGGATTCCGCGCTTTCAAGTAGCGCCGCGAAACAAGGGGCATCATGGCTCCAAGAGGCAATGCAACTGGAAAAGGAAATTCGCCAGAGGGCGCAGTTCTTTCCGGTTGGTCAGATTGCGAACATGGAGCATCCAGCGCCCTTTCTCTGGCACGTTCCGGAGCAGCCCTCGTGTCCCGCTGGGGCTATTCACAGCGGCGATGATTTCGTAACAGTCAAGGACACGGTGGGACTTGCTCATTCCATCCGGTGGGGCGCCGTCGAGTCCTACAAGTATCACCCGAACAAGACAGAGGACGCGACTCGGTGAACACACGACCTGAACAACTAGCGTGGGGTTGACTCGATCTGGACTACCATGACCCCGAGCGCATCCTTATTACTGGCCTCAGCCACAACTACCGCCGCCGAAATTGGGCCGTCAATCCGGTCAAAGACAATCCGCAGAGCGTGGCGATCGCCGGCTTTGGCGAGGTCAATCAGCTTGGTAACTATCTGCTCCAAGTCAGCTTTCGTGAGGGTGCGCTTGAGCGCCGCCGTTGGGCTGAGCGTGCCCTTGCGCCGGCCCGATGGGTTGCCCGACGTGCCTCGCGCCCACGGGCGGCCTACGGCCTTGGGCTTGCTGTTTTCATGCTGCAAACCAGCGGAAGCAGCCGGCGACGGGTTGCGCGGGGCGAGGTAGGCGGGCATGGTCGGGTTCATGGCTCAGCTCCCTGCCGTAGCTGAGGCGGATTTCCGAACGAAGCTAACTGGTCGTTGCCACCACGTTCCGCGTACGCCCCTTCGTGCGGCCACATGATTACGAGTCGCCTTGGCGGCTGCTCCACTTCGCTTGGCCCGACCGGTTCACAATTCCAATCCTCAGGCCGCCTTGCCTGCAACCACGCAACCAGCGCCCTGACGTTGCCTTTCGTGGCCAGCTTGTAGAGGCTGGTCTCGGCGAATACCTGCGCCTGAGCATGGGCGCGCTCCACGGCTTCGGCAAAGCCCGGATGCTTACGCTTCCAGATGCTCAGGCTTTCCGGCGTCACGCCCACCCTGCGGGCCGCTGCGCGTTGCGTCGCGCCGTCGCGGATGGCCTTCACGATTCGCTGGTGGGCCTCTGCTGTGTACTTCGGTTTCTTCATCGCTTCACCCCTCCAACTTCAACGCTGCCCCGGTGTTTCGAGCACAACCCGATTGAAGATTGGGCCGTCGGGGCAGCCAATCTCGTTGTGGACGGACAAGGTGAGTGTCGGCGTGCTCACAGTTTGTCCTCCATCAGGTGCTCAAAGTAGAACGCGTCGGCCAGTTGTCGGGTGGAATCGGCGCTCTGCTCAACCAATGTTCGCCACTCGGCATTATCGCGCTCGCTGGGCGGGTGAACCCACTGGGCCGGGACATGATGATGCCACCGGAGAAAACCAGTCCGCTCCAACATGGCCAAGACGGGTTGGACGCACGTGTTGCCGTCTGACGTGTGAAGCAAGAACTGGTGTCGGAACTGGTTGCGGGAGGGGTTCATTTCAAAATGGCTCGTTGGCGCGTGCGGCGTCCGGCTTCGCTCCGTTCAAACACCAGCGAAAACGCTTCGACGTTTTATTGGGAACGTAGTCGGCGGTTTTCTCAAGCACGCCCAATCCCCTCGCCGCGAGCTTGTCCCGAATCCCCGCCGCGCCGTTGCCGGTGACGCCCAGCCGCAAGGCGAGGTTGTCCCGCACAATCGGGAAGTCCGGCGCGCCATCTTGCTCCGCTTTCCTCGCGTAGCTGCGAATGATTCGGAAGGCGTCGCGCTCATTCTCCGTGGCAAGCTCCGCGAGTGCTTCGCGCTCCGCAGCCGTGAGCGTCGCCGTCCACTTCGCCACGAGTCCACACCACAACTTTTCAAAACTGGCGATGTGTTCCGCTTCCGTAGCCTTTGGCGTGACCGTCGCACCCCGGAACTGAGCTTCCACCAGCCGCCGCGCCGTCGCGTGCCCAACTTGGTTGAACAACGCGCCAACCAAGGCACAGAGCTTCCCGTTCCTTGACTTGGGAGCCATGATCCCAAACCGTTCAAGAAACTCCGTTTCTCGGTAAGCAGCACCGGAAGAAGAAGCAGAGAAAGAAACACTTCTTTCTTTATCGGGGAAGTGGCTTTGTAACTCGCTGGAAATCAGGGGGCGTGTTTCTGACTTCCCCGATAGGACGTTTTCAAGGGAAGTGCGGGTGTTCTCCCAAACAATTTCAGAGCAAGTTTCCGTGCCGGGATTCCAGCAACCGGGCGCACGCATCCCCTTGCCGAAACGACTCGGCAGTGCGTCCGGCGGGAAGATTTCGCAGACGCCCGCCGTGACGGGTGCGCCGATCAAGCGGGCAACGGATTTCAGGAGTTGAATCCATTCGCTTGTGGCGTAGAAGTCGGGAGAGACTGCCCAGACATGCCAGCCGCCGCTCCCGCTGGTTTCAAGGATGACGCACAGGTCCGGCGCATTCAGGAGCACACGGAACGCGGCAAGCGCAAGCTCCCGCGCCCGGTCTGCGCTGCCGTCGTGGGCGTCGAAGTCCAGTCCGCCCCAGCGGCTTTGCTGGTACTCGTTTGTCGAGTAAGGCACGAACGCCAGCCGCGATTTCGGCGAGCCGGCAATGCTTGACCACGCCCAAGAGATTGCGCGGTCAACGCCCAGCTTCCTTGATTTCACGTAGCGCTTTGCGCCGTCCTTATCGCGGAAGCCCATCACGAAATGCGTCCGCCCGTTGCCGTTGTGAAGATGCTCGCAAAGTGCCGTCCATTGGGCGCGAGTCCAAACAGCGTTGGCGCGTTTCGGCTGACACGAAAGCATCGCCAGCGGGTTGCCGGTGCGCCCACTGCCGACGCCTGCCCGAAGGCGCAGCCGCCCCGTGAGGCGTTCCCGTTCCGTCTCCAGTTGGAAACCCACATTCGATTCGGGGACGGCAAATTTCACCGGACACCCCCGCGACGTTGCACGCGGTAGGTTTCGCGCAGCCAGGCGGCCACTTCGCCCAAGTCGAAACGGCAGCGGCGCGGGCCAAGCTTGAGGTGCGGCATCCCTCTGGCCATTTGGTCGGAAACCCAGCGTGGGCTCATGCCGGCCATTCGGCCCACGTCGCGCTTGTCGCCGAATTGTCTCGGCAATGTGTCTGTCACTGCCGCTGAATTACCCGCAGCGGCGTCGGTTGCTAACTGATATTTAATCATGCCCCGCACGGTAGCGGAAACGCGCACTGGGGCTTTGGGAGCGTGCAAAGTCAGCAACGCGGGCTTGCTACGCCAACATTCTCAGCAGGGCGGGACTTCTACACCACGTTTCGGCAGCGGGGATTTTTCAGGCTGTCAAGAGGGGGGCGAAGATTTCTTTTGGAAATCTGGCTTTGCGTCTTTCGCTGCGGCTCCTGCCAGTATTTCCTCGGTGAGTTTGATCGCACCGGCTTTTTCACCAGTGACCTTGACCCCTCCGCGTTCGATACTAGCCTTTCTGCGCTTACGCTTGGTCTCGGCAGCTTTGTCGGCTCGCGCCTGCCCAGCCCTCCGCTTGCTCTCAGTAGAATCCCATGCCCACCATCGCCGATAATCTCTCGCAAGGTCGAACCAAGCCTCTTGGTTGAACTGCGCAACTCGATATTCCGCAAAGTGCCGCTCCGCGGCTTGCTCTATTGCCTCCGCGCTCTGCGTCGGCGCTTGCTCGCCAGTGCCACGCTTGAAGGTGTGAACGAGCTTCTCCCCGTCAATTCTCGATACAACAACTTCCAACCCTCTTCCCTCCGCCCGGAACCGCAGGAAGCGTTGAAAGCGCAGCGGATTGTCCTTCTCCTGTTTGCAGCGCACGACCAACTTGTAGAAGTCGGTGAGTGTCGCCGGCCACTGCTTTGGATTGGGAAGTGCAATGGCTCTCTCCAGGCGCTGGCCGACGTTTTCCTTGGCCTGTTCAAGAGCCGTGAGGCATTCATTCTGTAGTTTAAGCGCGGCGCGTGCGGCGTCGGCATCTGGGAGTTCCGCAAACCTCGCTTGCCCGGCCAACATTGCCAGCGTGTCCGGGTCGGGCCATACCTGCTCAGCCGTGCGCTCTCGCTTCTTTTGCTCGGCTTGGATTCTCGCGTCCAACTCAGCGATTTCGCGCGTGCGTTTCTCTTGCTTGAGCTTGCTCTCCAGGCCGGCGAGGGCCTGCCCGAACAGGTCTATTGCGGCTTGGCTTGCCAGCGTGTCAGCGTCGGTCGTGTTGGGAGGGCTTTCTTGTTTCATGGTGTCAGGTGTCAGGCGGCGGCGGCTTGTGCGAAGGTGACGACGTTCGCGGCTTGCTGCGGTGCGGCGGCGAACCAGGCTTTTGCGGTGGCTGGCTTCACAAGCTCGCGGTAGTTGCTAAAAATCACGTTGGGCGAATTGCCAGCCTCCAAGGCAACCTGCGCGGCGTTCTGAATGTCGGCGAGCCGGTAGCTGATAAACGAATGCCGCAGGGCATTGCTTTTCCACTTCACCCCGGAAGCCTTCAGCATGGCACGGCGGCACGCCTTCAGTTCGCGTTCGCTGCCTTTCCACACCCGGCCTTGTTGCTTCGCGTAGGGCGCGAGCCACTGCGCCAAGTTTGGCAGAACCGGCACCAGCCGACGCGAGCGGGTTTTGGCCTTCGCGGCGGCAACATGAATCAGTCCGCCGGCAAGGTCTATGTCCGCCCACTCAACGCGCAAGGCTTCTGCGCTGCGAAGCCCGGCAAACGCGCCAAGCGCAAGCAATGGCACATAGTCCGCGGGGGCGTTACTCAGAAGGGCAGCAATTTCCTTGGGGGTGAAAATCTCAATCGCACCGTCACCGTTGCCGGAAATCCGCTCCGTGTCCTCAACCGGATTCCCGCCTTTGAAACAGTAGCCCCGTTGTTCGGCGAAGCTGAAAAGCGTGGCCAGCGCAGCACGATAGTTTTTCACCGAACGGGGCGACAGCTTCATGGCGTCCAGCCACTCTTGCACGTCTGGCGTCGCAATGTTGCCGATGTCGCGCTTGAACATGCCGGCGAACCGGGCGAGCCGGGAACGCAAGTCCCGCAGGTAACGCTCGCTCTTGCCGCGCGCTTTCTTCAGCGCGACCAATTCGGCGACAACCTCGCCAACGCGCTTGGGAATGATCTTCTTCTGGCGGGTGGCGTAGAACTTGGCGGCGTCGCGCACGTTGGCCAAGTCAGGGAGTGGCAGCCCTTGGGCGGCGGCTGTCCTCACGGCTTCATCGTCCTTAAAGCCGCCCATGATTCTGAGCGCGTCAGCCACAACGTCAGCGGCAGACAGCAAGCCAACCTTGAACGGGACGAGCTTCTGAACGGCAGCCGCGTACTCGCTCGCTTGGGCGTTTGTCATGGCCGCCGCCAAAACCTCGCGCTCGCTCAATTGCTTGGCGAGCTTGCCAGCCTTCTCGACGGCAAGGGCTTCGTCCGCGAATGAGAGGAAACGACGCTTGCCGGTGGAATAATCGGCGATCATGAAGCACCGCGAGCCGTTGGGGGCGATGCGCCGATAAACGGGGACTTTCTCCCGGCCACACGTGGCAACGAAGTGAGCTTTTCGAGTCTTCTTCCTTTTGCGCGATTCGGTCGTTTTCATGCCCTTTACTGTTGCACCAGTGTTGCACTAAGTCAACTCCCGACACGATTACGACGCCTTTGGACGCTTAGGAAACCCTTGATATCATTGTCGAAAGCTTCGCTTTTGAAGGATGGGGTGGCCGACGGGATTTGAACCCGCGACAGCCAGATCCACAATCTGGGGCTCTAACCGGGCTGAGCTACGGCCACCACTCAAGCGTCGGCAGGCTACGTTTCGCCGCGCGAAAGGTCAAGCCTGTCCCTGATCCTTGTCGTGTAGCAAACAAAGCTGGAAAAGAGTGTGCGAACAAAACTGGAGTGGTTTCAGAACACTGGACCATGGAGCAGGACGATCGGTTTCTGGTTTTTGTCTGGGGCGTGCCGGAGGTAGTAAATGTCGCCATCGGGGCGGAGGCAGCGGATGACGGTGGTGCGGGGTGGAGCATCAAGGGGCTGGCGTTGCGAGCCGACGGGGACTTTGCGGTCGTCACCGACGCGGGTTTGCTGGCTCCAGACGTAGAGCCACCACGGACAGTGGGGATAGGGCCGGAGAACGGAACGTTTTTCAGCGAGGGCTTGTTGGTGGGCGGCGTAGGGTGTTTGGCCAAGTTCGCGGTGGATTTCGTGCTGGTTGGCGTGGGGGACGAGTTGGTCGAGGAGGTGGTTGGCCCCAACCAGTTCCACGATGTGGTCGGCGGCCAGGAGGGGGACGAGGCGTTTTTGCCAGTCGTCGTGCCGGCGTTCGATTTTGCCTTTGGCCTGGGGCGTAGGCGCATAAAGGAGTCGGACGCCGTAGAAGCGGAGGGCCGCCCCCAGTTGGGTGAAGGCGTCGGGGTTGTGGGTGTCGAAGAAGGAGTGGAAGTCCACAGACAGGGCCAGGGGCAGGCCGTGGGCTTGGAAGACGCGGGAGAGAAAATCGAAATGGGCCAGGAGGGTTTCGCCGGGGTAAAGCCGTGCGCCGGGGTTGAGGCGGGTGGCGTCGTCGAGGGTTTCCAGCAGGACTTGTTTGTCGGCACAGTCGGGCAACCAGGCGTGCGGGGTGGCATCGTATTGCCAGAGGGCACCGTCATCACGGGCTTGCCAGCGTTTGACGGGTTTGGGCGTGGCTTTGGAGCGGGTGTCGGGGGCGAGTTGATGGGCGAGGGCCCAGCGGCGGATGCTGGCGCGGTCGGTTTTGAAGTGGAGCCGACGATGGGCTTCACTGGCGGCGGCGCTGTAGCAGGACGGGGGCTTGGAGGAGAGCAGTTTGGTGATCAGGGCGGTGACTTCCACGGGCCAGTCCGGTGGGTGATCGCCGCCCGAGCGACCGGGCGACCAGGTTTCGGCGCGGCCTTGAGCCCAGGCGAGCAGGTAGTCCGTGCGCAGTTGGTAGTAGCGACTGACGCTCACGCCCAGTTCCAGCGCGACGGCTTCGGCGGAGAGGAGGCCGGCGCGGGCTTGGGCCAAGAGATGGCGGATGAGCGGCGCGGTAACACGGTGGGGGAGTTGGAGTTTTTCATGGCGCGCAAGCTAGCAGGAAGGTGGATTTAACGCTTTGAAACTGCTACCGGCCAGGGCTAGCCGGGCCGCCGTGTGGCCGCCCGACTGGCCGTTTAGCAGGCTTCGAGCGGCGCTCGGGTTGCGTCCCCGCAGAGCCCTATCCTCCGCTGAAGCGAGGACACTTTGCGCCTCAGCAACTCGACCCCGCAAGGAAAACCACCGCGTCTCCCTCATTATTCCAGTTTTGCTCGCACAGCCCTCTCCAGTTTTGCCCGCACCACGACAGCCTGTCCCTGATCCTGTCACTGATCCTTGTCGTGTAGCAAACAAAGCTGGAAAAGAGTGTGCGAACAAAACCGGACATGGGTTAGAGGACTGGGACGTGAAGTAAGACGATGGGTTTGGCCTTTGGGTCTGGGGCGAAGCGAAGGTAGTAAATATCACCATCTGGACGAAGAAAGCGGATGGGGTAGACGTCCGTCTTGAGCTTACGTCGAACAAGCTTGCCGCAAACCTCGACCCTCGCATAATACATTCCTGTGGACCTGTATTGCAGCAAGTGCGGGACTTTCGGAAACGACTTCCACTTCCCATCCGGGGAAAGTTGGTGGTCGCGGGACTTTGTTTTCCTTCCCGCCCCGTGGTCGTTGCTTTTCGCTGCGTTTTCACAGCGAGAACCGTATGGGATGCAATCTAGGGATATAACGACTATTTTGTGGCGTTTTTATCGCTCCGCAAAGCATTGATAATCAATTTTGTGCGCCCGTAGCTCAGTTGGATAGAGCATCTGCCTTCTAAGCAGAGGGTCCCGTGTTCGAATCACGGCGGGCGCGCCAGTTTTTCTTAGGAAATCCGCAGTTTTTGGGTTTCCGCTGGCCCGCCTCCCTGCTCAGAAAACACCCATCAGTCCAAATTTCAGTCCGCGACTAATTTGGAGGGTGACACGCGCCCCGTTGTGCAGGCGATGCACAACATGAAAACTGAAGAACGCGCAACTGAGCAGGAAACGAAGCGATACGTAAACGTCGAGACCGGCATTTACAAATACACGGCCAACGGCACCTACCACGAGAGGCCCTCCATCGGGGGCAAGCGGACGTGGAGAAGCCTTGGCGTGAACTTCACCACGCAGAAAAACCTCAAGCTGGCTCGTGAGGAATACCACCGGCGGCGAAGCCTGGAGTCAGAGGGGAAAAGCCCCTACGCGGAGCCGGAGGATGCCAAAATCATCGCCAAGGTGGTTGGCGACGTTATTCGCAAATACCAAGCCGACGGCTACCTCGACCGCGACCTCCAACCCCGTCCACCGATCACCCTCGCCGACGAGGAACGCCACTGCAACACCCTGCTCCAGTTCTGGGACCCCGTCGCCGTCGAGACCGTGACCGACGCCACCTGCGACAAATATCGGGACTGGCGCAAGAAACGAGTTCAGCAGGGCACAGGCGACCGAGCCATTGACCGGGAACTGAACACGCTCAATAGTGTCTGGCCGAAAACTGGCTTTTTCCAGAGCGGGGCGAAACACCAAGGACGG
>CAYJNU010000283.1:0-10671 GCA_964371005.1 uncultured Verrucomicrobiota bacterium
GTTATCAGCTTCTCGATTGCTTCTTTTCGTTCCCGCGCTTCGGGAACATGTATTACCAAATCCCAAACCTGCTCCCAATACAGGGCACGCTCGATCATCGCTACTTTGGCCGCCCGCTTTTCTGGATAAACAGTCAAATCCGAGTGGGCGAGAATCGCCTGCGCCATTGCATCCTCCAAACCTTCCTTGGCCTTCGCCTCTTTGATCATCTCGTAGATGCCCACAGCCTTAATTCCGTGGCGGATGGCTTCGATCAACATGGACGCGCGTGTGCGATGTGGCTCTTTCAGAAAGTCGCGAGTCTCGTTGGCCCGTTTCAACTCGGCGTCCACTTCCTTTGAAAGCTCGCTGTCCAACGTCAGCACGTCAGCGGCCCCGCCGGATTTCACCAAAGGAAGCCCGACGCGTAGGGCCTTACGAAGAAGCGGCGACGTTTCTTCTCCCGTAGCTTGCTGCACTTCTTCGACCAGCGCCGCCAAGTCCGGAGTCAGCACGATGGAGAACTTCTCACCAATTTTCTGTCTGCCTGCCATGCGCCAACTCTGCCACAAAGCTTGCCCACATGCACCATTTATCCATTGACAGGTGATAACAGGTGATTTAAGGTGATTACGCATGAAAGAACAAAACGTGACATTTTCGATTGTGCTGCCAAAGCCGATGAACAAGGAGCTTGAACAGGCAGCCAAGGAAACCGGGCTTATTAAAGCCGACGTGATGCGCCAGAGCATCAAGTTCGGACTTCCGAAACTGCGCGAAGTCTTTGTCAGCGCCCAAGCCACATCGGCCCTTGTCCACAGATGACCTTCCCCCGCGCCACCCTATGCGCGAGTGCGCCGGGCCACGGCGCGGGAACAGAGACAGCCCCGAACACCCCACAACATGAGCAAAACCACCCAAGACCCCAAGGCCGCGCTGGCGAAACTCGCCAAAGAGTATTCGCGGCTTATCGGGAAGCAGGACAAGGCGTCCAGCTTCCGCCGTCGCATGATCTATGGCCGCGCCCAAGGCGTGATTCGCCGGGCCGGCGCGAAGACCGCCCGCGAACAGGACGCCGCGTTTGACGAATGGAAGAAACAGGCGAACGCATCCCCGACGCAACCCGCTGGCAAGCCGGCACAGTCCACGATTGGCAACGCGCTGATTGATTGAACCACTTTCCGTCTGCGCCCCGCTGGCGTGTGCCAGTGGCGACGGGCGCGGACGGCCACTGAAACTCAAACGCATGAAAGGAAACACCAGACCAGTGAAGCTCAACGCGGCATGGGCCCCGCTATGTTCCGACACCATCGAGGGTATCCGCGAACGGCGGTTGTCGCCATCGCCAGAAGACCGGACCGCTCCCCGATAAAAACAAACCGGGCCGGAGAGCGTGCAACCGCTCCCGGCCCAAACTCACTAACTACCTATGCAAAGTCTTACACTCCATTCCCTCTCACTTCAAGCCCCGGATTCGGGGCGCCAACCATCCTCCATTCTCCATCCTCCATCCTCGCCGTTCCCCGGCGATCCCCAACCGGCTGAAGCCGGGACTCCGAACGGCGCTTCCGCGCTGGACGTGGCCGCAGAGAGGCTGGACTTGCTCGCTGCTGAATCGGCAGAAGACGCCCGGCTGTTCATGTGCTGCAACCTAGCTGCGGACGCGGCGCGGTGTCGTCTGGAAGGCGACGCGCTCCGGCTGGCAGCGGGCACGCTCCGCGAGTTCACGCGCACGGAAGCGGCCCTGGCACCGGCGAACGTAGTTCCCTGGCATCGGCACAGTGCGCCCGTCCCCGCCAGCTTTGCGCCCGCCGGTGCGGTCTTGCTGGCGTGCGCGGATGATTTGGCGATGAAGGCGCTGGACGCGCTCGAAGCCGGTTTCATCCGGCATCCGTTGGAAGCGGCGGGCTACCAGGCAGAGGCATCGGCCCTGCGTTACGCTGTGGCCGTGTTGGCGAACGAAACCCCGGCCACTCCGGAGCAACTGGCCGCGTGAAGGGGCAACCGCCCGAACCACGCGAAAGGAACACCGATGAATCCTGAATCTCAAAACCAGCAAGCCGGCCCGATGCGTGGCCTGCAAGAAACGTGCGAGCGGATGATGAAAACCATGCCGGACTTGGTGGTCACCGCGTCGCTTCAAGTCTTCGCCGCGAACATGTTTCAGAACTGCCGGGGATACGTGGCCACTCAAGCGCTCTGCGCCATGCTGTCCAGCCCGAACTACAACCCCGCCCGCGCAGAAGACGGCGAGACAGCCGAGCAAGCCTACGCCCGGCGCGCCTGCGATTTTGCGGACGCACTTCTGGCGGCACTGCAAAAGGGCCAGGCGGGAACATCCAGCCCTCAACCATCAACATTCAACTCTCAACCCACATGACCCCCGACCCGAAAGCACTGTTGACCAAGGCAGAGGCCAAGGCCCGGCTTGGTCTGGGGAATGACACGGCCCTGCGCCGGCTGATTCAGCGGGGCAAGCTCCGCGTCGTGAAGTATGGCCTCACGTCGCCGCTGCGCTTCCGCCAGATGGACATTGACGCGTGCCTGGAATCATGCGCGGTCACAGGCGAAGCCGCTTCGCCTGGCGAAAGGGGAAAGGAGCAAGCACCATGAAGCAACCCAAGTTTCCGGTGGCCATGTTCCGCAAGGAAGACGGCGTGCCCGCGGTCTGGCTCACGTTCACGAATTGGCTGGCCATCAAAGACGGGCTGGTGAGTGAATACCTTGGCCGGCGTGAATACATGGGCCGGCGCGAGGCGCGCACGGCGGCGGGTCTCCGCAATCAGTTCCCCGATTACGGAACGCACTTCGACACGATCGCTTGCGAAGCCGCGCTGCAAGTGTATCGCGTGGGCTATGAAGCGCACCGGCGCATTCACGAACAGAGCGGGGGCCATGATCTCACACCTGAGAAGCTGATTGAGCTTGGCAACCGGCGCGAACGGATGGAACGGGGCGCGGAAGCGAAGCGACTGGCGGAACACACTGCGGACGCCGGGCAACCTGCCGCACCCACCGCAGACGGAAAGGACGGTGCCCGATGAAGACCTTTGGACACGTCCGCCCCGTGCGGGATGAAGCGGGGAACATTGTGGACACCATGCCCGCCCCGGCACGCCGCGTCACTGTCGGGGAGCTTGGCGGCAGCTTTGGGCCGGACAAGCACCGCCGGTTGGTTGTTTGTCTGACGGCGGGGGATTTGATTGCGTTCCGTCCGCAGAACACGCGGCAGGAAGTTGCTTTGCCGGCTGTGGATTGTTACCGCTACGCGCTCTGGTGCAAGGCGAATGCCGACGCCGCAGAGAACCGCCAGCGCAGAAGGGAGCGGAAACGATGAAGACCAGAGACACCCGTTCTATCGTCGTGGACTTGTGGCCGCTGCCCGCTGCCGTTTGCTTGTTACTCTGGCCGTGTTTGGGCGTTTCGCTGGCGGTGGGCACAACCGCGTTCACCCTGGCTTTCGTCGTATCCGATCTGGACGGCGGAAGACCGCAACCTTTCATCCGATGAACCCCGAACTGACTGGAATCCCATTTGCAGAGGCACACTCGGTTTACGTCAAGCAAGCCGGGCAAATCACCGGGGGTGCGTTAAGACTCTGGCTGAAGCATCACGACATCCCGCGCCAGGCCAGCAACGGACGGCGTGCCCTTTATGACCGCGCCGCGTTCATGCGGCTGCTGCTCGAAAAGCATCCGAAGAGCCCTGAGCAAATGGCGCAATTGCTCCAAGTGGCATTGCAGAATGGCAAGAAAGCGGAGCCGGTTTGCACACCGCCGCGTCCGATGCCAGACGCCAACTTGGCCAAGGTGAATCTAATGTCTTGGACGGTTGCGGCGCAGATGAAATGGGCCCGCGACCTGGCCAACTGCCCAGCGCACCTGGCCGACGATAGGAGGCGGCTGGCGGCTCTGTTCTCGAACTTCATCCGCTGCGGTGTCGCGCCTTGTGTCGCCGGGCTGCTTTACGACGGCAAAGACGCAGAAGACAAAGTGCATCAACTCGCCGACACGTTGAAACGATATGCGAACGGCCAAGGTGAAGCGCCTGAGTCGCCAAGCTGGCTTACAAAAGCCCAGGAGAAAATCACGCTGATTGCCGCGACGATCGGCATGGAACTGCCATCGCCAGACGGCAACATCGTGCCTTTGATTCAACCCGCGCCGCAACCGTCTGCCGTGCCCGCCGTGGCCGCGCCGGTCTGTGCCACGCAAGCCGTTGCCTGACTTATGCCGATGAATCGCCAACTCTACCCGCGCAACTGGCGCAAGATTTCGGCGCGCATTCGGTTTGGCCGGGCCCGGGGCCGGTGCGAATGGTGTGGAGCGGTTCACGGCGAACCGCACCCGGACACAGGCAGCGTTGTCGTCTTGACCGTGGCGCACTTGGGCACGCCCTACCCAGACGGCACGCCTTGCTCCAAGGAAGACAAGCGCGACGTGCGCCCGGAGAACCTCGCCGCACTCTGCCAGCGCTGCCACTTGGACTATGACCGGGCGGACCATATCGCCGCCGCCCGCGCTGGACGCGAGCAACGGCGCTTGCTACGCGAACCGATGTTTCCCGGCTTGGTTGCGTTGCAGCCTCTCACTGCCTGACTGTGACGCACCTGGCTACCATGACACCAGCTCAGTCCCGGCGTGACGCGCCGGCTGTGACCGGTCCTGGCACTGTCACGCCGGCCACGTCACGCTGGCAACCGTGTGACCCTCCGGACTCTGCCGCGCCTCGATGCGTCACGCCGCTGGTGTTGTCGCTTTTTCCGGGCATTGATCTTCTGGGGCGCGGATTCGAGGCAGAAGGATTCTGTATCGTGAGCGGCCCTGACATGCTGTGGGGCGGGGACATTAGGCGATTCCATCCGCCCGCGGGCCGGTTTGACGGCGTGATTGGCGGCAGCCCGTGTCAGGACTTCAGCCGGGCAAGGCGCGCGGAGCCGACGGGAGAAGGCTTGGAATTGCTGGGCGAGTTTGTCCGCGTCGTGGGCGGAGTGCGCCCCGCCTGGTTTCTCCTCGAAAACGTGCCGACGGTGCCGACGATCTCCGTGGAAGGCTACCGCGTGCAACGGCTGGACTTGGACGCCCGCGAGTGTGGCTTGCGGCAACGGCGCTTGCGGCATTTCCAATTCGGAAGCGCGGCGGGGCAAGTCATCATTCCACAACGCCGCCTGCCACTGGCCGGCGCGGAGTCACAGCCAACCTGTCTGGCCACGGAAGGCCGCCGGCAACATCGCCGGACGTGGGCGGACTTCTGCGCGCTTCAAGGGTTGCCGCCGGATTTCGCGTTGCCCGGCATGACGAAAGCGGCGCGTTACGCCGCCGTGGGCAACGGCGTGGCCGTGGCCGTGGCGCAAGTGTTGGCGGAAGCCATCCGCAACGCCGTGCCGTGGCACGCCGTCCGGCTGTGCGCGTGCGGTTGCGGGCGACAACTCACCCCAAACCAAGTCGCGGCTACGCCCGCTTGCCGGAAGCGGTTGCAACGCCGACGTGACGCGGCCGTTGCCGGTGGCGACCGCCCAGTCACGGTGTCTGAGCTGGACTTGGCGTTGCACATGGAGGCACAGGAAGCATGAAACCCACGACGTCCACCAACACCCGAAACGGCGATAACGGCCGCCACGATCGCGCCTCGCTCCGCGTGGCGATGCTCGAGGCGAACGGCGGGAACTTCGCCAGCTTGGGCGATTACCCGGGAAGCAAAGGCGGGGCAGGCGTGTGGCAGACGATCATCAATCAGATTCCGCCGCACGAGGTCTGGATTGAAGCCTTTGCGGGCAGTGGCCAAGTCACCCGGCGCTTGTGGCCCGCGCCCGTGCGCATCGTCGTGGATTGCGATGCTGCAGTGATTGCCGCCTGGCAAGGCATTCCAGGGCTTACCGCCATTTGCGCCGATGCGGTTGGCTGGCTGGACGGCTACGCGTGGCAGGGCCGGGAAGTCGTCTATTGCGACCCGCCTTACTTGCGCGCCGTCCGGTCCTGCCCCCGCGACTACTACCGCCACGAATTTGCGACGGAAGAAGAGCACGCCCGGCTTGTGGCCGTCCTGCGGAAGCTTCCCGCCCGCGTGATTCTCTCCGGCTACCCGTCCGCGCTCTACTCGCGCTTGCTGGCGGACTGGCGCGTTGTGACTTTCCAGGCTGTGAACCGGCGCGGGCGGCGTGTGACGGAGTGCCTTTGGATGAATTTCCCGGAGCCGTTCGCGCTGCATGATTACCGATTCCTTGGCCGCGACTTCCGCGAGCGGGAACGGATCAAGCGGAAGAAAAACCGCTGGCGTTCCCGTTTGCTGGCCATGCCCATCATTGAACGCGCTGCCATCCTCGAAACGGTTGCCGGCATCATTGCCGAAACTGGCGACGCCGGATCGCCACACGGGAAACGGCGATGCGAGCTGAAGATTTCCAAGCCATGACTCTAAACGAACTGCTATCCCGAATCGAAGCCCACACGCAACGCAAGCCCGCGAGGTCTGGCAGTGGCCACGTCTGCCGCTGTCCGGCGCATGACGACGGCAAGGCCAGCTTGTGCATCAGTCAGGGCACGTCCGGCAAACTGGTCTTGAAGTGCCAAGCGGGGTGCCAGACGCAAGACGTTCTGGCGAAGCTTGGGCTAACGTTTAGAGACCTTGTAAACGGCGCAAACGGAAAATCCGCAACCGTGCCTCGCCAGCGTGCGAACGCGGGGACACCCCCAAAGGCCGCGAACGGAAAGAGCCCGACCCGACCCGCGACGGGAAAGCGCATCGTCGCGAGCTACGATTACCGCGACGAAGCCGGCAAAGTTCTGTTTCAAGTCTGCCGCTTTGACCCCAAAGACTTCCGCCAGCGTCGCCCCGACAAGACAGCGCTGGACGGTTGGGCATGGAAAACCGCAGGCGTGCGCCGTGTGCTCTACAGGTTGCCGGAATTGCTCGCCGCGGTGAAAGCCGGGCAACCCGTCTTCATTGCCGAGGGCGAGAAAGACGTTGAAGCGTTGGCAAAGGTGGGCTTGGTGGCAACGTGCAACTGTGGCGGGGCGGGCAAGTGGCGACCGGAATACAACGGCGCATTCAAGGGCGCCGCGGCCTTCATCGTGGCCGACAAAGACGCGCCCGGCCGGGCCCATGCCTTGGCTGTGGCGGAGAGCGTGAAGCCACTGGCCCGTTGCGTGAAAGTCTTGGAACTGCCCGACGTGGCCGGCAAGGCGGTGAAAGACCCAGCCGACTACTTCGCCGCGGGCGGATCTGCCGACGATCTCCGCAAGCTGGCCGACACCGCGCCGGAGTATCCCGCCCCCGGGAATGCGCCCCAGGAAGTGCCGTTGCCCGCGTTCCACTATGACAAGGCCAAGGGCGATTACTGGCGCAAGACGCCGCACGGGGATTTTGTTCGTGTGAACGAAACGGACTTGAAGCGCCACTTGCGCTTTGGGGGCGTGCGCGTGGGCGAGTATGTCGGCAGCTTCGGTCTGACAAAGTTTGACGATGCGTTGTGCCGCGTCCAAAACGAAAGCGCCGTTGACCATGCGTGCGCGCTTGCTGGCCACAAGGCTGGGCTGTTTCGCACCGAAGACGGCAGACGCGTCCTGATCCCGCGCACGCCGGCACTGGTTGTGCCATGCGCCGGGCCGTTCCCGAACTTTGAGAAGCTCTTGGGCGAGTTAATCGGCGCAGAGCAACTGCCCTACCTCTTGGGCTGGTGGAAAGTCGCCTTGGAAGACTTGCACGGCTTGGACCCGGCCCGCTGGCGCCACAATCAAATGCTCGCCTTGGTGGGCAAGCCCGATTGCGGCAAGTCATTCCTGCAAATGCTCATCACGTCCAGCATGGGCGGGCGCGAGGCGGACCCTTACCTTTGGATGGTGGGCAAGACGGATTTCAACGAAGACCTGGCGGAAGCGGAGCATTGGAAGATGGAAGACAAAAACGCCCACCGCGACGCCAAGAGCCGGGCGAACTTCGGCGGGTCCATCAAACAAGCGACCGTCAGTCAGGCGTTGGCGGTTCACGGCAAGGGTAAGAAACAAGTCCTGCTGTCCACGTTCCGACGCATGACGATCTCGATTAACGAAGACCCGGACTACATCACCGTTTTGCCGATGCTCGATTCATCCGTTGCGGACAAGATCACGATTCTGAAGTGTGGCCGCGCCGAGATGTTGCCGGACTGGAAAGAGAACAAGGCCCGGTTCACCGCGGAATTGCCCGCGTTTGTCCACTTCCTCTTGAGCGTCCATCCGATCATCCCGGCGCTACAGCATGGGCGCTTCGGCGTGAAGACCTATCACGCGCCGGAAATCGTGGACTTGCTCTCGCAGTTTGAACCACACCTGCGCTTGCTCGAAATCATTGACGCCGTCCTTTTCAAGCCAGACGCCGCGCCGCACGCACCCTGGCGGGGCACAGCAACGGAACTGCAAAAGGAGCTTGTCGGCAGTTCTTTTGACACCATCGCCCGGCAGCTTCTCAACTACTCCACCGCCTGCGGACAGTTCCTTTCCAAACTGGCCGGCGTGGACAACGCCCGGGTGAAATACACCAAGAGCAAAGGCAAACGCTCTTGGACGATTTCCCCGCCGTGATGCCGTAGCCGCGTGCCGAATCTTTTTCGCTTTTGTGACGGGCTTGGGATTTCCCGATTTTCTGCGCACCCCCGTCGTTTGTTGGCCGCAGTCCACCCACCGACATTTCCACCGTGGCATGGATTTCCCAAACCCGAAAAACCGGTCCAGTCATCATGGAAACCGGACGTTGCCACCGAAAAACGCAAATAGTCTGCTACTCTGCTACCCCAAAGGGCAAAACAGGCCAATAAATAATGGGAATCTTCAAAAAACAGTGTTGGGGGGTCTGCTACCCCCCTCCGCTACCCTCCGCTACCCCGGAAACGTCGGGGTAGGAGAGGGGTAGCAGACTCGCCGGGGGGGGTCTCCTACCCCTGAAACCCGCGCCAGCATTGGCTAAAGTCGCTTGGGGTAGCAGGGGGGCAGGCAAAACGCAGGTTCTGGATCGCCGGCCCAAGTTTGTCCAAACGGGTTTGCTACCCCATTTTCGATTATCGGGACTGAAAAAAGCCCGTCCGCAGTGTCCGGCTGGACGGATTTTCAGCGATTATTCGGATTATCTGGAAATCACCTGTGGATGCTGTCCGGATGGGTTTTTTCGGAACCCGCAGGGAGAGGTTTTCCATCCGTCCATGTCCGACAACGTCCACTTTGCAGTGGATTCTGAGCACTTCCAAGGCGTGCTTGCCACGGGAAGGAATTTGTTTTCAGCCGAAAAAGCCGGATTTCCGGGCGGAAGCGGTGTCCAGCGTCCGTTCCCGCTGAAGAACCGTGGATCCCGGGCGGAAAGAGCATCCGCTCTCAAGTGGAGATTGCTGTCCGCGCTGCTGGATTATCCGCTTGATCACAGCTCACCATTGCTGAATATCCAGCACGGAAAGAGCACTTGGAAACCTGAGAACATGATAAGCCCGAGAAGCCTGCAAAACCCCGCCCCGTTCAAATCCTGTCGCTCCGACCATCATTTTCTTGGGAATTCGGAGGGGTGCTTGACTTGCCGACATATTGGCGGGGATATGAGAACCGCGACGGTTGTCACGCAAGGTGAGCTGACCAACCCCTGCTCCACGTCCGATGCTGCGAAAACAATGCCATTCTCGGGCCACGAAAACTCTCCCCCTGCAACGACTTCCCCGCTCTTCAGCGTGCGACTCAAGCAGGTCAAGACGGTCGTCACCGAGATCACCAAGGAGCGCAAGAGCAATGGCACGACCAAGACCATCACGCAGTGGAAAGTGCGCGTTGGGTCGGCAATTTCCGAGGTCTATTCCACGCCGACCGGCGAGCGGGAATTGTTCACCCTGAGCTATTGGGTGGATGGCCAACGGAAGCGCGAGGTGTTCCCGTCGAAGGAGGCCGCCATCGAAGCCGCCCGCAACACGAACAAGGACCTGGGAAGTGGAAACCTGACCGCGCCGGAAATCTCGCCAAAGGATCGCGTCGTTTGTGCGCGCGCCGTAAAGATCGTCGCGCCGTATGGTTTGGCCATTGATGATGGATGTCGAGGAAGTTCCTTCCGAAAAGCAGAGAGCAGGTCCTGCAGGAGCGGCAGCTTGTGGCCAGTGCGGCGGCGCGCCTTTGCAACGGGCCGACGGCGATCGGTTACGGTGGCGCCCGGGGCGGCGGGAAGTCGCATTGGTTGCTCGGCCAGATGGGCGTGGACGATTGCCAAGCGTGTGCCGGAATTGAAATGCCTGCTGCTCCGCAAGGTGGGCAAAGCGAACCTGGAACACTTCGAGGATCTGCGGCGGAACCTGTTCACGAGACTCGGTCACGAGTTCTCGGCGTTCCGCGGCATCCTGAGTTTCCACAACGGCTCGCGCATCATCGCCGGGCATTTCCAGAACGAGAAGGACATTGATGCCTACCTGGGCCTGGAATACGACGTGATCGGGATCGAGGAGGCCACGACGTTGACGAGCCGGAAATACCAGGACATCACGACCTGCTGCCGGAGTTCAAAGCCGAACTGGCGACCGCGCATCTGCAGCACGACGAATCCTGGCGGGGTTGGGCACGGTTGGTATCGGAAGCGATTCATCGAGCCGTGGCAACGGGGCGCGGAAGCGGAGACGCACTTCATCGCTGCGCGCGTGACGGACAATCGCTGGAACAATCCGGAGTACATCCAGGTGCTGCAAGGGCTGAGCGG
>CAYJNU010000284.1:0-10640 GCA_964371005.1 uncultured Verrucomicrobiota bacterium
GACGACTACATCTCCAAACCCGTCCGCACAGAGGAACTGCAAGCCGCGCTCGAGCGTTGGGGGCCCACGCGGCTGATCGGCTTTGACACGACTGCCTTCTTTGCCCGCCAAGCCGGCGTCGCTCCGGAGGCATTGCTGGACGATTCCATCCTGGATGAATTGCGCGAAATCCCAACCAGCGAAGAGGTTTCGATGATGCAAGAGTTGATTGATCTCTTCCTGGAAGCTGCTCCGCAGCATCTCGTGCAGCTTCGCAGCTCACTGTCCGATCCTGGCAGACTGAAGTTCCATGCTCACACCTTCAAAAGCATGAGCATGAACCTTGGTGCCCGGAAGGTCGTTGAGCTTTGCCAGAAGCTCGAGAACCTGAGCCGAACCGGGCACACCGAAGGCGCGGCTTCCTTGCTCAGCGAACTGGAGCATTCTTTCGCGGAGACCAGAGACGCGCTGCTGACGCGTCGCAACGCCTAGCCCGGATTCCGTCAACCGTTCTGCCAATTCCCATGCCCATTCTCCCGCAGCGTCTCCAACCCGGCGATACCCTCGGCATCATTGCTCCGGCCAGCGCGCCGCCGGATCCAAAGAACCTCGACCGCGCAGCGGCCGCGCTCGAGCTACTCGGCTTCAAGGTTCGGTTCGCCCCCAACGTTCGCAAACGGTGGGGCTTCCTCGCCGGCGGCGACCGGGAGCGGGCCTCCGATCTCATGCGCATGTTCACGGATCGGAAGGTAAACGCCATCCTCTGCGTGCGCGGCGGTTACGGCACGGCGCGCCTGTTGCCCATGCTCGACTACGCCGCCATCCGCTCGCACCCGAAGATTTTCGTCGGCTACAGCGACATCACCTCGTTGCACTGCGCCTTTCTGAAGCGGGCGGACCTCGTTTCGTTCCACGGCCCGATGCTGAATTCAGACTTCGTGAAGGACGATATGCCAGAGTTCACGCGACGCAGTTTCCTCCGGCTTCTGATCGAACCAGTCGCCTACGGCAGCATCGCCCGGGGCTATCGCCGACAAACGGTCGAGACCTTGCGACGCGGCGTGGCGCACGGCCCGCTGATCGGCGGCAATCTCACGCTCCTTTGCACGGCCATCGGCACACCATGGCAACCGGACTTCAAAGGCCGGATTCTGTTCCTCGAAGACCTCGCCGAAGAGCCTTACCGGATGGATCGCATGTTGACGTACCTCCTCAACGCGGGCGCGCTCCAGCAAGTCGCCGGCATAGCCATCGGAATCAACAAAGACTGCCACGATCCCAAGGCAAAGAAGTCCCGGGAGTATCGGCAGACCCTGGAAGACGTGTTCCGCGATCGGTTGTCGCCGCTGAAAGTCCCGGTGGTTATGGGTCTCCCCTTCGGCCATGTCCCGCACAACGCAACTCTGCCTGTCGGCGGCGAAGCCCTGCTGGACGCGAACCGCGGCGAGCTTGTGATCACGCAGCCGGCGGTCTGTTGAGCAAACGGAACCGCATGAAACGACTTCTGCTTCTCTGGCTCTGCGCAGTAATGCTCGCTTCGTTTGGTTGCGCAGAACGCAAAGCCTACGTCGTCGCCCGCCACGATCCGCTGCACCCGGTTTCAAAGGCCGACAAGATCGCCGTGAGCGAGCCAAGCCCCACGCAATCGAGAGGCGAGGAACTATACCGAGCGCTCATCGCCGAGCTGAAGGCGGGCGGGTTCCAGATTGTCGCCCCGGACGAAGCCGCATTTAAGCTGGTCGTCCTGGTTGACCGGCATGCCCGCGCGGTGGCCGTCCCACCTCAACTGCCCGTGATGTACTCGACCACGCAGGTCGTCATTCCTGGAGGCAGTTATATCGTCGCTGGGCCACCGATGAGAGACGGGCCGCTGCCACGACTGGATAAAGAGTATCGGGAGTCGGAGGGGATTCGGCTTTCTCTCTACCCAGCCCGAGTGCTGAATCCCGCTCAACTCCAGACCGCTTGGGACGGATACGTGGATTCTGGACACGCCCGGCTGGTGACGGAGCGCGAGCGCACGCTGTTGAGGACGCTCTTGAGTTATTTGGGTCAGGATTTCGTCGGTTTCGTCAGGCTTCCCGAGTAATCGTCACCCCCCTCGCCGGCGAGCCAGCAACCGATGATTGGGCGTGGATCGCTTCCGGCTTGGCCAAGTCTCCGGCGTGAGTCCCAAATCTTGATTCCACCGCGTTGCGAAGGCCGACTGGCCTTGCTAGTTCGCCCCCGGGTTCAGCGGGTGAGCGTGAACTTGCACAGGCAAGGGCTGTCCTCTACAACCTATTCCGCTGTATGAACCAGAATAACGGGCTTTCATTGGTGACTCCGCGGGTGATGCCGGTGTTGGACGCGCAATTCCGTCCGGCCGTGCTGGCCAACCACGCGTTCCGCAAGCAAGCGGCGAAATCGTGCGACGCGAAACCGGTCACACTGGCCTTGGAACAGACCGACGGCTCGGTCTATCACTACAAGACGCCGATCTTCCCGGAGGGCACGCCGGCGGCGGCGGCCAACTACACCTACCTCGAACGCATCCTCAAGTTCCTGCTGTGGTCGCGCGGTGGTTGGCGAATTCACTTCGACGGCCCCGCACCGCTGGCGGCGCAATTGGCGGCGCACTACGCCAACGATCCCACCGGACAGTTCGATTCCGAAATGGTCGGCGAGAAGGTGTTTGACCACGAACTCGTGGTGGTGAACACCAAAGACATCCCGCCAGAGCGGGCGCAGGCGAGACCACTGGGGCGGCATCTCGACGGTTGTCGCATTGGTTTCGATCTCGGCGGCAGCGATCGCAAAGCCGCGGCCGTCGTGGACGGCAAAGTGATCTTCAGCGAGGAGACGGTCTGGGATCCGTATTTTCATCCGGACCCGCAGTATCACTTTGACGGCATCATGGATTCGCTGAAGCAGGCGGCGGCGCATCTGCCGCGGGTGGACGCCATCGGCGGGAGCGCCGCCGGGATCTATGTGAACAACCGCGTGAAAGTGGCGTCACTTTTCCGGGGTGTGCCACAGGAAGCGTTCGAGAAACGCGTGAAGGATTTGTTCCTGGGGATCAAGAAAGCCTGGCACAACGTGCCGTTCGAGGTGGTGAATGACGGGGAGGTCACCGCGCTGGCCGGCTCGATGGCGCTCGGCAGGAACGGCGTGCTGGGCATCGCGCTGGGCACGAGCACGGCCGGCGGTTGGGTGAATGGGGACGGCAACATCACGTCGTGGATCAACGAACTCGCCTTCGTGCCGGTGGACTACAATCCAAACGCCGCCTGCGACGAATGGTCCGGCGACTACGGCGTCGGTGCGCAGTATTTCTCGCAGCAGGCGGTGGGGCGATTGCTCCCGGCGGCGGGAATCGAAGCGCCGGAGGGCCTGCCATTGCCCGAGAAACTTAAGCTCGTGCAATCGCTCATGGCCCAGGGCGACGAGCGCGCCCGCAAGGTTTACGAAACCATCGGGGTCTATCTCGGGTATCAGATCGCGCACTTCGCGGAGTTCTATGATCTGCGGAATCTGCTGATCCTCGGTCGTGTCACCAGTGGCCTGGGCGGCGATCTGATCGTCGCCGGAGCCAGGGATGTGTTGCAGACGGAGTTTCCGGAACTGGTGGGGAAGATCGAGTTGCATGTGCCAGACGAGAAACTCAAGCGCCACGGCCAGGCCATCGCTGCGGCCAGCCTGCCGGAAATCGCCGCGTAGCTTTCTCCGCTATGAATCCGTATCTGAAGTTCGTCATCGACGGTCAGCGTGTCATCAATGACGCCAAGTCCATTCCGCTTGGCGGACTGCCGCCGCTGCCCAAGCCACAGCTTCCCGCCAACGCCCCCAAGGCGCTCTTCTTCGCACCCCATCCGGACGACGAGACCATCGTCGGAGCGCTGGCCCTGCGCATCGCGCGCGAAGCTGGGATGGAGATGATTGATGTGGCCGTCACTCAGGGCAGCCGAAAAGACCGGCAGGCCGCCCGGTTCGCGGAACTGCAGGACGCCTGTCGCTTTCTCGGCTACGGATTGCAGGCGACCGGCCCGCGTGGTTTGGAGAAGGTCACGGCGAAGACGCGGGCAAACGATCCGCAGCTTTGGGCGGGCATGGTCAAGGTCATCACCGACATTCTGCAGGAACATCAGCCCCGCGTGATCTTGTTTCCGCACGAGCGCGACTGGAACGGGACGCATATTGGAACGCATTACCTGGTCGTGGACGCCTTGAATCAGATGCCAGCGAGTTTCGAGTGCTTCACCGTGGAAACCGAGTTCTGGGGTGCGATGGACGATCCGAATCTCATGGTGGAAGTCAGCGCCAACAACTTGGCCGACCTCATCGCGGCCACGACCTTCCACGTCGGCGAGGTCGCGCGGAATCCGTACCATCTGCTCCTCCCGGCGTGGATGATGGACAACGTCCGCCGTGGCGCTGAAGTCGCCGGGGGGCAGGGCGGCGCGGCACCGGACTTCGCGTTTGCTGCGCTCTATCGGCTGCGGAAATGGTCGCAAGGGAAGCTCGTCAGGTTCTACGAAGGTGGAAAGCTGTTGCCCGCAGACGTGAGCGCGGGCACGCTGTTCGCGTGAAGTCGGAATTCATGCGGGAAGCCATCCGCATCTCGATCCAGAGGATGCGGCGCAATCATGGCGGTCCGTTCGGGGCCATCGTCGTCCAGGGTGACCGGATTGTCGGACGCGGCTGGAATTGCGTTACGTCTGCCAACGATCCCACAGCCCACGCCGAGGTCATGGCCATCCGCGACGCCTGTCGCCGGCTGAAGACCTTCTCGCTGGCCGGCTGCGAGCTCTACACAAGTTGCGAGCCGTGCCCGATGTGTCTCTCCGCGATTTACTGGGCCCGGCTCCAACGCGTCTATTTCGGCAATACACGCCAGGACGCGGCCCGCATCGGCTTTGACGATGCTCGGCTCTACCGCGAAGTCGCCCTGCCGATCTCCAAGCGCTCACTTCCGCTGAAGCCACTGCTCCGGGACGAAGCACAGGCCGCCTTCCTGGAGTGGAAACACAAGCCCGACAAGGTTTGTTACTGACACGCGCCGGGCGATTCCCAAACTGTGCCCCATGCTTGATCATCGTTTGATCCCGGCCGCCGAGCCGAACTCGAAACGCCTGCTCCTGATGATGCACGGCTTGGGCGACAGTCTCGCCGGCTACCTGTGGATGCCGGAGGTCTTGCGGCTGCCGTGGCTGAACTACCTGGTCGTCAACGCACCGGACGATTACTATGGCGGTTTTTCCTGGTTCGACATTGACGGCGACATCGCGCCCGGTGTCCGCCGTAGCCGCGAGAAGGTGGTGGAATTGCTGGATGCCTTTCGCGCCAAGGGCTGGCCCACTGAGCAAACCGTCATCGGCGGATTCTCGCAAGGCGGCTTGATGGCCATCGAAGTCGGCCTGCGCTATCCCCACAAGTTCGCCGGCGTGATGAGCATCAGCGGCTTGGTTTGCGAGCCGGACAAGCTGATCCAAGAGTGTTCGCCTGTGGCACGCGAGCAGCGCTTGTTTGCCACGCACGGGACACTCGACGCGGTGTTGCCTTTCGCCGTCACCAAGCGCCAGATCCGCCACCTCAAGAACGCGGGGATCAACATTGCCTGGCATGAGTTCCAGAAGGAACACACCATCGCTGGCGAAGCGGAGATCGCGCTGATCCGCGAGTTCATCTGTGCCGGCTTTGCCGAAACCAGGCCCGTGTGAGGCCAGGCCTCGCCATGATTGAGAAGTAGCTGCCACCGGAGTGGAGGCCGGCAAAGTGCGCTTGATTTCTGCATTTGAACTCCGGCGTCGTCGGCTTATCCTGTCTAATGCCGGGTGGTCGCGCCGAGAGTCCCAGTGCGCCCGCCCGCTTTCACAAAGGCTTTGACTATGACTGAAACAAAACCGGAAACGCCGTCTCCCAAGCGCGGCGGATGGTTACGCAAGTTGGTTTGGATCGCTGGGGCGTTGGTCGTTCTGCTGGTGGTGACGTGGTTTGTAGTCACGAGCGGCGCGTTTATCAAGAGCGTCGTCCTGCCCAAGGTCGGCTCGGCGATGAACGCCGAGGTCACGGCGTCGGACATCAGCCTAAGCCCGTTCTCGCAAATCGTCCTGCGCGATCTCAAGATCGTCCCCAAGGGCGCTGAACCGTTGCTTAGCGCCGGCGAAGTGCGCGCCCGCTACAGTCTGATGTCCATCATCGGCGGCAACATCGTTGTGGAGGAAGTGGCGATCATGAATCCCACGATCACGTTGGTGGAGAACGCCGATGGCACAAGCAATCTTGATCCGATTCTCAAATCGCAGCAGCAGAAATCTGCCGAGAAGAAGGAACCTACACCGAGCACCAAGTCTTCCGCTACGCTGTCGCTCGACATCAAGTCGGTGAAGCTTAGCAACGCCACCGTGCGCCAGACCAGGAACCTCAAAGGTGGCGGACGTGATGTGCTCGAAGTCTCCAGCCTGAACCTCACGCTCAGCGATCTGAAGAACGGTCAATCCGCCAAGCTCGATCTAAGCGCCGCACTCGCCGTGGACCAGAGTGCGAAGCCCGACGCGCCCGCTTCGGCGCTGAGCGCCAAGCTGGGCGGTGACTTTACCTTCGAGCTCACGAAGGATCTCATGCCCGGGGCAGTGAAAGGCAACCTGACGCTGGCCGTGGAGAAGGCGGCGGGCACATTCGCCGAGGCTGCCACGCTTGCAGTCAAGCTCGACGCAGATGCCACACCTACGGAGATCAGGCAACTGGCGGTGCGTTTCAGCAAGGCAGCGGAATCGCTCGGCGAGCTGCGCGTGAGTGGACCGTTCGATGCGACGAAGCTGGAAGGCAAGTTGAAGGTTGAGTTGGCCGGTGTGGACAAGAAGCTCCTGAACCTCGCCGGCGCCGCGAGCGGGCTGGATTTCGGCAGCACCACCGTCGGTCTCACCACGGACTTGGAACTCACGAAAGCGGGCGGACAAGTCACCGCCAGTGGCCAGTTGAACCTCGCTCGCTTCCAGGTTACCCGGGCGGGCCAAACCACGCCTACGCTTGATCTGCGGTGCGACTACAACGTCACCGTGGATAACGCAGCCCAATCCGCCGTGCTTAAGACACTGAATCTCGCTGGCACGCAAGGTCCGCGTCCGTTGTTGCAAGCCGTGCTCACTGCGCCCATGACCGTCGCGTGGGGCAACACCGCTAACGCCGTCGGCGATTCGGCGTTGAACCTGACTGTAAGTGCGCTTGACCTCGCGGACTGGAAGCCGTTCGTCGGCGAGATTGCACCGACCGGCAAGGTGGATGTGAATGTCAAGCTGACGTCGCAACAGGCCGGCAAACAACTTCAGTTCGAAGCGAAAGCCGGCGTGGCGGACTTGTTAGTCGTGGCGGGAACGAATCGGTTTTCCGGTTTGGGCGTAAGCGTTGAGGCGCGCGGACAGGCGAGCGACCTAAAACAAATCAAACTGGGCAGCTACACCGCGCGGCTTGCGCAAAACGGTCAGCAAATTCTCTCGGCCGAGGGCACGGCAGCTTACGACTTGGGCTCGCAAGCAGCCGACGCAGACGCAAAGGTAATGGTCGCGCTGCCGGCAGCAGTGCGGATGGTCGCGCTTCCAGACGTCACGGTGGCCGCCGGCACGGTTGAGTTGCAGGCGAAGCTGGCGCACACGACGAACAGCGACACGGTCATAGGCAAGGTTTCGCTCCGCGGCTTCACCGGTGGATTCGCCACGACCAGGCTGGCGAACTTCGGCCTGGAAACGGACCTCGACGTTTTGAAGACCGGCCCGAAGGTTCAAGTCCGCAAAGCCGCTGGCAAGCTCACGAGCGCGGAGCAGCCAGGAGGCGAGTTTGACGCGACCGCCAACTACGACCTTGCCACCACTGCCGGCGATGTGGTGCTGAAGCTCGTTGGGATGAACCAGAATGCCGTCGCGCCGTTCCTGGCCGCCGCGCTGGGCGATAAGAAACTGGTTTCGGTGACGATCAACTCCACCGTGGCCGCCAGCCTGGCCGCGAACGGCGATGCGAGCGCGAAGGCGGACTTGCAAGTGGCCAACCTCGTCGTGAACGATCCGAAAGGCACGCTGCCTACCACCCCGCTCGAAGTTCGGGTGCAGGCAGATGCCGGCGTCGCCAAGAACGTGGCCCAAGTCCGCCAGCTTCAGCTTACGCTGACGCCCACCGACCGTGCAAAGAACCAGCTTGGGTTGACTGGCACGGTGGATTTCTCGAAGAGCAACGCCATCACCGGCAGTCTCAAGCTCGCCGCTGAGTCCCTTGATGTGACGCGTTACTACGACTTGTTCGCGGGCAATTCCAACTCGGCTGCGAAGCCTGCGCCCGCCACGGCAACCGCGCCGGCTTCCGATCCGAACAAGGAACCCGACGCCGTGACGTTGCCATTCCGCAACTTCACGCTCGATGCCGGAATTGAACGCTTCTATTTGCGCGAGGTGGCGATCACGAACTTGCAGGCGACCGTGAAGCTCGACGGCAGTCATGTCGTCGTGAAGCCCTGTCAGCTTACGCTCAACGGCGCCCCCGTCAGCGCCAGGGTGGACGCTGAACTCGGCGTGCCGGGCTTCAAGTACGACGTGGCGTTTAGCGGGGACAAGATCCCGCTCGCGCCGCTGGTGAACAGCTTCGTGCCGGAACGGAAAGGACAGATTGGTGGCACGACGACCCTCGGCGCGCAGGTCAAAGGCGCGGGTGTTACCGGTGCGAACCTGCAGAAGAACCTGACCGGTCAGTTCAGCATGCTCGCCACGAACATGGATCTCTCCATCGCGAACGTCCGCAACCCGCTGATGAACACGATTATCAATGTTATCGTCGGCATCCCAGACCTGATTCGGAATCCCACGGCGATCGTTGGCAATCTCCTTGGCAGCCTAAGCGGCGCGAACCGCCCACGCAGTGGCTGGGCCGACCAGCTTACTGCTTCGCCGATCAGCGTCATTGACGTGCGGGGCAACGCGGGCAACGGCCGCGTGGAGTTGCAGACCGCAGAAGTCCGAAGCGCCGCGTTTCGGGCAGAAGCCGGCGGGACCATCGGGCTCGACCGTGTGTTGACCAACTCGACGATCTTGTTCCCCGTCAGGGTCTCGCTTAGCCGCGAGTTGGGGGACAAGATTGGGCTGGTGACTGCGGACATCCCGACGAATCAGGTGTACGTGGCGCTCCCCGACTTTCTGACGATGAAGGGTACGCTCGGGAATTCAAAGGCGGACATCAACTATCTGGCTTTGGCGGGCCTAGGTTTGAAGACGGGAGCGGGCGTGGTGCAGAACATTGGCGGCGCGGTTGGCGAAAAGACAGGCGGCATCCTCGGTGCCGTCGGCAGCCTGCTCGGTGGTGGCACAACGCAGCCCGCGACCGGAACCAATGCCCCTGCAGCCACGAACCCTTCACCTGCCGCACCCGTGGGCAATCTGTTACGGGGCCTGGGCGGATTGCTGGACCGCGGCAAATCTACTACCCGGACGAACCGATGACCGGTGCAGCTCCTCGTTCACGCCGGCTTGAGCAGCGTCAGTAGCATGGAAAACTGCTGCGTGGCCTTGACTGCGTGCGGCAGGCCCGGCGGCATAAACAGCAGGTCGCCGGCTTTCATGACGTGTGGCTTGCCGGAGAGCGAGAACTCGCATTCGCCGGAGAGAATCTGAATCACCGCCTGTTGCGTGGAGGTGTGTTCGGTCAACTCCTGCCCCGCGGCAAAGCCGAACAACACCATGCGTCCGTTCGGGGCACGCAATAGCGTCCGGCTGACGATGCCATTCGGCGCGAATTGGGTCTCATTCGCCAGCGAGACGATTGTCTCGTGGTCCAGTGCAATCAGTGGCAGTTCACTCATGGCGAAAGGCTGCCATGCATCTGCACTGTCGGCATTGACAGAAGTCAAGAGGCAGGCAACTAACCGCCGCATCGCCACCGCATCCCAACGACCGCCGGGTCTGCCGGAGTCCAGGGCGCAGAGTTCTTTTGTCGTGGTGCGCCATTGCTCTTTCAGGACAGTTCCTGCCGGTGCGCCCAGACTTTTTGGAACGCCTTGGCGTATTGCTCGGTCAATTCCGGCGCGTCGCCATAGACCAGCGGCAGCATGATGTGATTGGCGTTTACCCACTCGTTACCGGGCATGGAGGACGGAATCATGGGCGCGTGGTGCCACCACTTGGCTTCCGAGTAGATCTTCAGCTTGTGCTGCTCCGGATAGTCCCAAAACTTGACCGAAACGCCTTCCGCCTGGAGTGCCTTGATCAGCCGATCCCGCGTGAATCCGAGTTTCTTGAAATCCATGAACAGGATGTTGGCGCAGTAGTACACCCGTTCCTGATCGGGACGAAGACGCGGCTCGGCGATGCCTTTGAGCTGGATAAGGTGCTGGTTCAACTCCCGCACGTTCTTGCCAACGATGGCATTCAATTCATCCAGGCGTTTCAACTGTTGGCGCGCCAATGCCGCCGCGAGCGGGTGCATGCGGTATTTCTGGCCAAAGCCCGTGCCATCGTAGGGGCGGACCGGGCTGTTCTCCGAGAACTTCCCGGGTAGCTCATAGTGTCCGAAGGCTGTGGCGCGCTCGAAGTACTCCCGCGTCGAATACAGGCCCATGCCGCCTTCGATCGACGGCATAACCTTGCTGGCCTGAAAACTGAAGATCCCCATCGCGCCCCATGCACCGAGTTTCTTCCCTTGCATCG
>CAYJNU010000285.1:0-3149 GCA_964371005.1 uncultured Verrucomicrobiota bacterium
CCGTTGAAACTAGCATGCCTACGCAAAGACGATTCAAAATCCTGCGAAATCGCTGTCAGTTCGCGACCGTCTTGGTACTCACCCTGGGACTATGGAAGGAATACCAAGCGATATCTGGGTCGCCCGTGTAGGAATTAGCGTTCCAATTGGGGTCGGTGCCGGCGGCCACCTTCCGCAGCCGGCCTTTCATGGTGTTCCCAATCCACCTGTGAATCTCAGAATGGCCGTCGGCAAAAGCAAATCCGGCGGCTCCGTTGTGATAGGTCGCCGGAGCGTCGGTGAACGTAGCGGCGCTGGCGGAGGGGAAACAGCCGGCGTCGTTGATACTGTCCGGATGCTCATCCACATAGACCCAGGTTTGAGCCGCGCCAGGAATGAGCAGGTCGGAGGCCTTGATGGCCCCTCGGTAGATGGCAAGGTTGTTTGGGCCGCTGACGCTATAACCGGGCCCGCTGGTCCAGCCATTACCCTTGCCGATGTAGATGTTCCCGGAGACGCTACGAACACGCGAACTCCAGCCTCGGGACCGTTGCGCCTGACTGGCGTACTTGTCGGCTGGACACAGGTAGATGTTCTTTTGTTTGCCGAAGTACTGGGCCAAGATCGCATACCGGGGCTCAAGCAAGTACGTCAGATTCGTGTTGTCCGTACTCAAAGACCAATCCAGCCAGCCGGTCACCCAGGGCTTGTTGACATCGTTCACCCCCGGCACGTAGTTCCCGTGAAAGGCCATGGGGAAATTATCCGCGTTATCGGTTTGGTACATGTTGTTGGCGAGCATCAATTGCTTGGTATTGTTCATACACATGATGCCCTGGGCCTTGGCTTTGGACTTCGACAGCGCTGGCAACAGCATCCCCGCCAGAATGGCGATGATCGCAATAACAACGAGCAGTTCAATCAGGGTGAAGCCGCGCCTCGTCTGGATGGTGATGGGCATCGGTGCAAGGGGCGCTCTCGACTGTTCAAGGGTGGCTTTGGCTTTCATTGGATCACATTAAATTCATACCAGTGCATATCGTCAAGTTCTCCCTCACAATGCAACACCCGCATGAAAGTGCGGTGTCGTCAAAACTGGGGACAGAGGAGAACCGGCTTCCCGCGCTTCCTGGATCAGGACTTTGGCAAGCTGACGTCCGATACCTTGGCCGCGGTTTGCCGGGCGCACAAAAAGCCGCTTCATCTCGCAGGCGTCGGCCGCCAGCCTCCGCAGACCCACGCAGCCGAGGGCCTGGGTGGATTCGATCTCCAGCAAGAGCCGCCCCTCCGGTGGCGCGTAACGGCCCGGCAGACCGGCCAGTTCACGCTCGAAATCCCGAAAGCAAACGTCCCGATCCGGAGTACGGGAGGATTTGGTAAACAACTCGCGGATGGCGGGGAGATGTTCGGCGTCATGGGCGGGAATGATTTGCATGCCAGACTCGCGCCCCGCCTCAGATGTGTTTTGAATCGTGCTCGTCTTTGACCGCGTAGCCGGTTTCCTGGCGCTTGAAGTTTACCTCGTTCTTCTTCACGTAGGCGGCGAACACGTCGTCGGCGCTCAGGCCGAGCACCTGCGCGAGGCTGATGAGAAAGTGGAACAGGTCCACCACTTCCACGCGGGCGTTTTGCTGATCAAACTTCTGGTATTTCGCCCACCACTTCCATGGCACGCTGTCGGTGAGCTCGGCAAGCTCCTGCGACATCGCGCGGCAGTAGTTGAGAATCCACTTGGTTTTCTCTTCGTCGCTCATGCCGTCGGTCTGCACGCCAATGCGCTCATTGAGCGCCTTCTGCATGCGCCAGAGTTCGCGGAACTGGTCAGGTTTGTCCATGCGCCCAGCATCCGGGCGGCGGGGGCGGAAGCAAGTCTGAAAATACGCATTGCGATTCGTCGGGTGTGAGACAAAATTCTTCCTTTATGCCGCCAGCGGCAGGGCGTCGTTGCGGGCGGCGTGTTGGTTGAGTCTGAATTTCCAGAAGTCTTCCAGCCTCCGGCTGCTATGAAGGCAGCGCAGGGCGAGGATGTTTTCGGCTCCGGACTTTGACCAGAACATGCCGGATTGTTTGCACCGCCCCCCGATGACGGTCTTGCAACCCGCTTCCACCACGCCCGACCCGATGAACCAGCCCGCCGCGCGGAACGTGCCGTATCGCATCCGGCTCACGTTGCGCACGAAGTAACCCAAGGCCTGCTCCACCGCCGCTGCCTGCGGTGTGCCCGCGCAATGTTGGCGGGTCTCTTGAATCAGCGCCTGGACTTTGTCCTTGAGCAGCCGCTTGGCCCAACGCCGCGACTGCTTTCGGTAATCCGGGTGCCCTTTGCCCAGCCACGCCTCCAGCCCCTGGCCGGCATGTTCCATCGCGTGGTAGAAGTCCACGATCTGCACGCAGTCCTTGAAGCAGAGCCGGCCCATGTTTTCCAGGCCCGCCGCTCCGTCAATCAACAGCACCACCTGGCCGGCACTGCCCAGACCACGGCCGATGGCCTCCCGCCGCAGCAACGGCCCAAATTCATCAATGGATTGGAAACTCGAAACGTAGGTCGTGGATTCGTAGTCCCGCACGGGATGGCCCTGCTCATCGGTCCGGTGCTGGGTGAAGACACAACCCAGATACACCTGGCGCGTCTTTGCCGTGCCGTCGGCCTGCTGGCCGCGCCGGCCTTTTAACTCCGGGGCCGCCATCGGCACGCCCGTGCCGTCGGCGCTGACATACAGGACTGGCGCGTCGCACTCGCCGGGTGGGCGCTCGCGTTCCTGCCATTGTTGCGCGCTGCCCCCGACCCGTTGGACGACCCGTTGAATCTGCCGCGCCGAAACCATAATGCCGCCGGTCTGCTCCAGATGGCGTTCGGCTTTCAGGTAAGTGGGCTCGTCGGCCCCTTCCAGACAGATCAGCTTGGCCAGCGCCGGCGTATAGCCCACTTCCAAACCCAAGGCGGCGTCGGCGGGATGGTGGCCTTGATCCTTGCCGGGGTGATAGTAGTAATCCCGCTCCAGTTGGAAACCGCCGAAGATGCCCTGCACCCCGAGGGTGTCCCGGCCCTTGCGCGTCTGTCCGGCTTTGGGTTGGTAGGCGGCGTCGGCCCGGTCCGCCGCTTTTTGGAGCAACCAGCCGACCAACGCATTGGCGGATTTGAATACCGCCGTGCGCACCAGGATTTCCAG
>CAYJNU010000285.1:3159-10593 GCA_964371005.1 uncultured Verrucomicrobiota bacterium
TCGGCAACGCTCTGGCCATTCAACTCCCCGTATTCAAAACGGGCGATCAGTTGCTGGATTTCTTCTTCTTGGGCGAGGAAGACCGGGGGCTGGAGCGATTCTTTTTTTTGGCGGCCGCGATGTTTTGGCGGGTTTCCTGGACGACCAGGTCCGCATACTGTTCGGTCAGTTGGCGGTATTGGGCATAGCCGGCCAATGCGCTTGCCACGGCGGGCAGTTCGTCCGCCGCGACATGCCGGGTGTGGTTCTTCCCCCCCTGCCAGCATTGAAGTTTTTGGTGCCGGCCCGAGGAATGACGGGAGAGCTTTCCCCGCTCCATGGCGGGGATGGCTGCGATTTGTTCCAGCAACTGAGTTTTCTTGGATTGATTCATGTGTGCCTAGCACGCTAGGCATACACAACCCGAAAAACCAGCCGAAAAACACCATTCGAGGAATTCTGTCTCACACCCTTCCACTTGTTGCCCAGCCGGCCGGACTCCAGCCGAGGGTCATCGACCACCGCAGGCTGTCCCGTTTGCCGGCACCGGCCCATGCAGGTGAGACAAACCAGACGAGCGGGCGCTGGACGGGCCGGACCCCAACGAGGGATTGCGCTGGTGGGAGCCGAGCCTTAAAGTGGCTGGCGGAATGCTAATACGACACCGATGGCCGTTCCGCTGGTTGCGTTTGCGATGAGTTGGAGCGGACCACAGGGTTGAACCGAGTTCGATATCCATGGCCACGGCGACCACGCTGACTCAGAGCGAAATTGCTCAGTTGATGCAGACGATTGAGATGTTCGAGGTGATCACTCAATCGCAGCCGCAGGATTATCAATCGCTCGAGATTCTCAAGGAGGCGTATTCCAAGCTCGGCCGCGACCCGGAAGTCGTGGGCACCGCCAAGCGCATCGCGCAGGCCTACGTCCAACTCGGTCAGCTTTCGTCGGCCATTCTCGAATACGAAACCATCCTGCAGCGGTATCCAGACGATCAAGACGTGCAGGCGGCGCTCCGCGAGATCGAGGCCAAAGCCACGAACTTTGGGGCGGAATCAACGCTCGCTCCGAGAGCGGAGCCGACCACCAAGAGCGCCCACACCCCACCGCGCCGGACGACCGAAACCCTCACGCCGGCAGCGGTGGATGATGGCCGACAGGCCATGCATCGCGTCTTCGTCGAATCCAAGACCATCTCGGCCGGCGATTTTGATCTCTGCTGGCAAACGCCCGACTGGGCCGGCGCGGCCAGTAGTGTGGTCGAGCCGTTCATCCAATTGCTGGCCGACAAAGGCATCCTGCCGCTGGATAAAGCGCTGAGACTTCTGAGTGACAAGACCCGGCTGGGCTATCTGCCGCTGGAGAAATACGATCCGGACCTCGAACTCGCGCGGCAGTTCCCGGCGGCGACGTGTCAGCGCTGGTGCGTGCTGCCCTTTGACCGTATGAGCAAGTCCGTCCTGGTCGCCACGGCGAATCCCTACAATGCCCAGGCGGCCAAAGAGCTGGCGGCCGCCACACCACATCGGTTGCTGTGGTATCTCGCACCCCCGGTGGAGATCATCAAGAACCTCCGGAAGATTTTTCGCTGAGCCATGCCTCCGGTCAAAACATTCGGAGAACGAATCGCCGACGCGCTGGTCGAAGACGGCCTGCTGACGATCCAGCAGGTGGAAGAACTGCTCGAACAGCAGAAGAAAGGCGGGACCCGCCTCATCAAGCTGGCGCTGGAGCGGGCCTACGTCAGTGAAGCGGACATGGCGGTTTCGATGGGACGTGTGCTGAACGTGCCGCCCATCAACCTCAGCCGCATCGGCATCCCGCCGGAGATCACGGAATTGCTGCCCCGCGACGTGTCGCAAAACCACAAGGTGTTGCCGGTCGCGCGCCTGGACAACAAACTGTTCCTGGCGATGGCCGACCCGTTGAATGTGCTGGCAATTGACGACGTCAAGCGCATCACGCGCATGGATGTCGCGCCCATGATCGCCTCGGAGCGGGCCATCCAGGACAAGCTCAACGGCATTGACGCCAGCAAGAGCGGGAGCATCGAGGACATCATCCAGGACGCCAAGAAGCGAGGCGACGCGGAAGCTGAAGCGGACAATCTTGAAATCGCCAAAGAGGCCGTCGAGGAAGTGAACCTCGACCAGCTCGCGGCTTCCAGCGAAGAGGCTCCGGTGATCAAATTGGCCAACCTCATCCTCGTGCAGGCCATCAAGGACCGCGCCAGCGACATTCACATCGAACCTTTCGAGAAGCAGGTGCGGCTGCGCTATCGCGTGGACGGCGTGCTGGCGGACTCCACCCCGCCGCCCAAGCAGATGCAGCTCGCGCTGGCCTCGCGCCTCAAGATCATGGCGAGCCTTGACATCGCCGAGCGCCGGCTGCCGCAGGACGGACGCATGCGGATTCGAGTGGGCGGCAAGGATTACGATCTGCGCGTGTCGGTCATGCCCACGGTTCACGGCGAGAAGATCGTGCTCCGTGTGCTCGACAAGTCGAACCTCTCCGCCAGCTTGGACAAGCTTGGGCTGGATCAGAGCACCTTCCAGCAGGTCAAAGCCGCGGTGGACGCCCCGCACGGATTGATCCTCGTTACCGGTCCCACCGGTTCCGGCAAGACCACCACGTTGTATTCCGCGCTCAACGAACTGAACAACCCGATCTACAACATCGTCACCGTCGAAGACCCGGTCGAATTTCAGATTCCCGGCATCAATCAAGTGCCGGTGAAGAAGGAGATCGGCCTGACCTTCGCCAATGCGCTGCGCTCCATCCTGCGCCAGGACCCGGACATTGTGATGATCGGTGAGATTCGGGACACCGAGACGGCGGAGATCGCCATCGAGGCGGCGCTCACGGGTCATCAAGTCCTCAGCACGATGCACTGCAACGATGCCGCCGGCGCCATCGCCCGCCTGGATGACATGGGCATCGCGCCGTTTCTCATTTCCTCCTCCGTCATTCTCGCCTGCGCGCAGCGCCTCATGCGTCGGATTTGTTCGCACTGCAAAGAGCCGGTTTCTTATCCGGCGAAAATGTTTCAGGACCTGGGTATTGACCCGGGCATGTTCGACGGTGTCACGCTCTATCGGGGGCGCGGCTGCGAGCGCTGCAAGAACTCTGGCTATGCGGGGCGGCTCGCGATTATCGAAGCGATGACCATGACGGATGAGATTCGCAGACTCGTCATTGCCCGGGGCAACGCCCAGGACATCGGCAAGACGGCCATCGGCCAGGGCATGCGCACCTTGCGTATGGTGGCGCTGGATCGCGCCCGGGAAGGTGTGTCAACGCTGGAACAGGTGCTGGTCTTGACCATGATGCATTGAGGAAGGCGGGCGGAGGCGGCTGATCAAGCGGCGCGCGGTCAATAATCGCAGGCTGCTTGCCCGGCAGGGAAGCCTGCGGGGAGTTTCCATCATCTGACTCTCTTGACGATTCGCTTACCCAAACGGCCTGAATCGCGGCCCGTCTTGGTGCATTGGGGAGTCGCTCACCCACCGAAGAACTTCTGAATCTCCTTCACCACGTCCACAAACCGGTCCACTTCGGTGCGCGTGTTGTAGAAGTAGAAACTTGCGCGGGCGGTGGATTCGACTCCGAGTTTGTGCATCAGCGGTTGCGTGCAGTGATGGCCGCCGCGCAACGCCACTCCCGCCTGGTCGGCCAGCATCACTACGTCGTGCGCGTGAACGTCCCGGAGCAGGAAGCTCACAAGGCCGGCCCGGTTGTGCCTCGGGCCAAAGAGGCGGATATCTTTCAGGCCCACGAGCCGTTCGTAGGCGTACTGAGCAAGCTCCTGGTCGTGCTTCCAGATGTTCTCGCGGCCAACGGCGTCGAGATAGTCCATCGCGGCGTGCAGGCCGACCGGACCGGAAATGTCCGGAGTGCCGGCTTCGAACCGATGCGGAGCATGCTTGAATTCCGTCTGGTCATAGCCCACGGACAGAATCATCTCGCCGCCGCCCTGGTAAGGCGGCATGGCGTCGAGCAATTCCTGCCGGCCCCACAGCACGCCCACGCCGGTCGGGCCGCAGGTTTTGTGGCCGGAGAACGCAAAGAAATCGCAGCCGATGGCTTGGACGTCCACCGGCATGTGCCCCGCGCTCTGCGCCCCGTCCACCAACGTGGTGATGCCGAGCTTGCGGGCGCGGGCGCAGAGGTCAGCCACTGGATTCACCGTGCCCATCGAGTTTGAAATGTGAACCAGCGCAAACAACTTCACCTGCTTTGTGAGCAGCGAGTCGAGCTTCGTCAAATCGAGCAGGCCTTCGTCGCCGGTGACCGGCACGTAGGCTATCTTCGCGCCGGTGCGCTGGGCCAGCAATTGCCACGGCACGAGATTGCTGTGATGCTCCATTTCCGTGAGCAGGATCACGTCGCCGGTCTTGAGATGCTTCGCGCCCCAGGAGCTGGCGACGAGGTTGATGCCTTCCGTCGTGCCGCGCGTGAAGACGATTTCGTCGGCGCTGCGGGCGTTGATGAACTTCGCGGCGCGGGCCCGGGCGCCTTCGTAGGCCGCCGTGGCGCGATTGCTCAACTCGTGGATGCCGCGATGGACGTTCGCGTTGTCGCGCTCGTAATACCGCACCAGTGCGTCAATCACCGCCCGCGGTTTTTGCGAGGTGGCGGCGTTGTCGAAATAAATCAGCGGCTTGCCGTGGACCTGTTGATCCAAGATCGGAAAGTCGGCCCGCAGCGCCGGCCAATCAATGGTGTGCTTCATGGAACATCTCTCTCCGCTGAGACGCCGCGTCTCTGCGGTAAATCACATCAACCCCAGTTGCAGCTTGGCCGCCTCCGACAGCATGGCTTGATTCCACGGCGGATCCCAGACCACCTCGACGTTGGCTTCGTCCACGGCCTCGATGGAGAGAATCTTGTTCTGCGCGTCCTGGGCAATCATGGGGCCCATGCCACAACCGGGCGCGGTCAGCGTCATCTTCACCTCCACGCGATAGCTGGTGCTGTCCGCCAGGGGTACGACCGCGCAATCATAGATCAGGCCGAGATCCACGATGTTGACGGGAATCTCCGGGTCGTAACAGGTCTTCAGAGCGTCCCAAACCTGTTTTTCCAACTGCTCCTGAGTGATGGAACTGCTCGCGGCGGCAGCCGCGTTCGGCACGGCGGGTTGAGCCTCCAGGCCGAGTGCATCGGCATCCTGGCCGTTAATCCGAAACATGTTGCCGTTGACGATGACGGTGAAGGCGCCGCCGAGGGATTGCGTTACTTGAGCGGTTTCGCCCTTGAGCAGCGTGACCTTTGTGCCCACGGGCACGATCGCCGCTTCCACATCCCGCGTCAGAATTCTCGGTTCGTTTGTTTGCATAGCGAATGACTCCAATCTAGCTGCTCCGTGAAGGTTCGCCAGTGGGGGGCGCGAAATCAATCCGCGATTGCAGCCGCGTGGAAGCCAGTTCCAGGCGGCGGCCAGCGTGGCTGTGGTCACCGGGATTTAACTTGGGCGCCGCGCCGGCGACTGGTGTAATGCCCGCGTGCAACTTCAGCGACGGGCGGTCATTGATGTCGGCACCAACTCGGTCAAGCTGTTGGTGGCCGACGTTGCCGGCGCGAAGGTCCTTCCCGTGTTGGAGTCCGGCAATCAAACGCGGCTGGGCCAGGGCTTTTACCAAACGCACCGTCTGCAGCCCGCCGCCATCAAGCGAACCATCGCCGCGGTGGCGGAGTTTGCTGCAACCGCCGGTCACCAGGGCGCCACCAGTGTACGGGTTTTCGCCACGAGCGCTGCCCGCGATGCAACAAACTCTCAGGACCTGACCGACGCCATCGCGCAGGCTTGCGGACTGACGCTGGAGATCATCTCCGGCGAGCAGGAAGCGGAATGGGCGTTCCACGGCGTGCGCACAAACCCAAAGCTCGCCCGCGAACCGTTGCTGTTGCTGGAGGTGGGCGGCGGCAGCACGCAGTTCATCCTGGGGCAGGCCGGCGAAATCCATCTTCGCGAGAGCTTTTCGTTGGGCGCCGTTCGCTTGCTCGAAACCCTGCCCCAACGGGATCCGCCGACGCCCGCCGAACTGGAGGATTGTTGTGCCTGGATCCGCCACTTTCTGCACGAGGTGGTCTCGCCCAGACTGACGCCGGCGCTCCGCAAAGAAGTGGCGCAGCACGCAAAGCATCATGCTGTCCAGTTGGTCGGCGTGGGTGGCACCGCCACGGTGCTGGCACGGATGCAGCAGGGCATGGACGATTACGACCGGGAACGGATCGAAGCCGCGCGCCTGAGCCGGGCACAACTTGGAAGCTGGGTCGAGCGGCTCTGGTCGCTGCCCTTGGCGGAGCGTAAGCGGATTCCCGGCCTGCCGCCCGAACGGGCGGACGTCATCTTGACGGGTGCGGCCACCTACGCCGCCGCGATGGAAGCCTTCGGCTTTGGCGAGCTGCGCGTCAGCACGCGTGGACTGCGGTTTGCCGCGGTGATGGCGGGGGATTAGCCATCCTCCCGTGACCCTCTTCCAGCCTCGCTCTTCCGATCCCAGCCCTCCGCGATTCGTGTCTTGACCCCGGCAACGGCGGGGCGCAGGCTGGCCACATGAACCCGGAAGAGAAGCAATTTTCTGCCAACCACGCAGCGTCAAGAAGGCGATGCCCTGCTTTCAGAAGCGCCTGCGCCGCGAGGCTGCTGCCGCTGGTGCTGCTGTTGACGCTGCCCGTCGCGGTGCAAGCCCAATTCACTTTCACGACCAACAACGGCGCGATCACCATCACGGGATACAGCGGTCCTGGCGGTGCGGTGACAATTCCCGATATGATCAATGGCCTACCGGTCACCAGCATCGGGGGCTCGGCGTTCTATGGGTGCAGTAGCCTGACCAGCCTGAAGATCCCCGATAGCGTCACCAGCATCGGGGGCTCGGCGTTCTCTTACTGCTACCGCCTGATCGGCGTCACGATAGGCAACAGCGTCACCAACATCGGGGACAGGGCGTTTCGGTCCTGTACCAGCCTGACCAGCGTCACGATAGGCAACAGCGTCACCAGCATCGGAAGCGGTCCCTTTGCTGACTGTAGCAGCCTGAGCGCGATAACGGTGGATACGAACAATCCCGCCTTTAGCAGTGTGGCTGGGGTCTTGTTCAACAAGAGCAAGACCACGCTCATCCAATGTCCGGGTGGCAAAGCCGGAAGCTACACGATCCCCAACGGCGTCACCAGCATCGGAGGCTCTGCGTTCTCTTCCTGCTCGAGCCTGACCAGCCTCACGATAGACAAGGCCGTCACGACCATCGGAGGCGAGGCGTTCCAGTACTGCACCAGCCTGACCAGCCTCACGATCCCCAACGACGTCGCCAGCATCGGAAGCTCTGCGTTTCGGTCCTGTACCAGCCTGACCAGCGTCACGATCCCCAACAGCGTCACCATCACCAGCATCGGCAACAACGCGTTCCGGGAGTGCAGAAACCTGACCAACGTCACGATCCCCAACAG
>CAYJNU010000286.1:0-10592 GCA_964371005.1 uncultured Verrucomicrobiota bacterium
GGCGTGATTTTCACCGGCACTTACGGAGACAAGATGCACATCGTCCCGTGGCAGAAAATGCGCGATACGCCGGCCCCAGACAAAGTCCTGCCGAGGTACAGAAAAGGTATCTTCAACGACTTCCTCGACACCGTGCGCGCGGGCAAGACAGAAACGGCGGCAAGTTTCGACTACGGCACGCGGCTGACGGAATTCTCCATCCTCGCCAACCTCGCCATGCACGCGGGTGCGGGCAAGAAGGTCATGTGGGACGGCCCGAAGATGAAGGTCACCAACCTGCCGGAGCTGAATCGGTGGGTAAAACGCGACTATCGTAAAGGCTGGAAAGCCTGAACTGCACCGCCGGGACGTAAAGGCATATTCGGACACGCCGAGCCGCCCGTGGTGCTCGGGCATGGCGTCAGGCCAAGCGAACGAGCATTTCGCCCGTATCGAGTGCCTTGAGTAGCTCCGATGCTGCCTCGGTCTGTCCGGGCAACACCAGGTCAGGCGCGATCTCGCTGAGTGGCTGAAGCACAAACCGTCGCAGGTGAGCGCGCGGATGCGGTAGGGTTAGCGAGGGCGTGTTCCTCGTTTGCCCACCAAACGCGATCAAATCCAAATCCAACGGGCGCGGTTCGTTGAGGACCTCCTTTGGCCGACGGCCAAACTCCTTTTCCAGCGACTGCAGCTTGGCCAGTAGCGACTCAGGGGTCTCTGCAGCGCGAGGTACGAGCCCAATCACGGCATTCACGAATGGCGGCGACCCCGGTGGACAATCCACCGGTGAGGTTCTCCATAGTGAGGATTTCAGAATCGGCTGTGCGGACAACTCCTGCAGGCGGGCCATCGCTTCGCGCAGGATTCGGGCGGAGTCGCCAAGGTTGGAACCCAAAGCCACAAAAGCCAGACACCCGACTTCGGACTTCGGACTTCGGACTTCATTTGAGTCCCAGCACATCCTGCATGTCGTAAAGCCCGGGTTTCTGTTTCACGACCCAGAGCGCGGCACGGAACGCGCCGTTGGCGAAGGTATCGCGGCTCGACGCCTTATGCGTGAGTTCCACCCGCTCGCCCGGCGTCGCGAAAATGACCGTATGATCGCCCACCACGTCACCGCCGCGGATGGCATGAATGCCGATTTCCTCCAGTGTGCGTTCGCCCACCAGGCCTTCGCGTCCATGCCGCGCCACCTTGGCGAGTTGCTGCTTGCGAACATCGGCCAGGATTTCCGCCAGTGATTTTGCTGTCCCGCTGGGCGCATCCTTCTTCAATCGATGGTGCATCTCCACGACTTCGAGATCGTAACCCGGGCCGAGTATCTCCGCCGCCTTGCGTGTGAGCCAAAAGAGCGTGTTGACGCCGGTCGAGAAGTTCGATGCTAAGACGATGGGGATGCGAGATGCGCAATTCGTAATAAGCGATCTCGCGGCGTCATCGTGCCCTGTTGTGCCGATGACCATGGCCTTCCCCTGCCCTGCACATAGCTCCGCGATACCCGGCGTGGCGCTGTGCGAGCTGAACTCTATCACGGCGTCGCAGCCGTTGATGGTGGCCGCCAGATCGTCGCCCTGGTCAATCTGTCCGACGACCTCGATCTCGCGATGGTTTGGGGCGCAGGCGAGGAGCGCCCGGCCCATGCGACCCTTCGATCCGGTGATAATGACTCTGGTCATAATTCCTGACTGACAGCGAAGCCACAAAGACGGGAAGAGAATAAAGACGCTTCGCGCCTTCGCGCCTTCGCTGTCCAAGCTTATTTCAAAACGCCGCAGGCCTTCAGTGTCTTTGCCAGCTTTTCGCGGTTGGCAGCGGCCATGGGCACAAGCGGCAGGCGGTATTCATCTTCCATGACACCCATCATGGCCAGCGCGGCTTTGACGGGAACCGGGTTCGTTTCGATGAACAGGTCTTTGAATACCGGGTAGAATCTCTGGTGCAGCTTCAGGGCTGCTGCCGACCTGCCTGAGGCGAAGGTCTTGACCATCTGCACCACTTGGCGGGGAATGACGTTGGACGCCACGCTCACCACGCCCTGCGCACCCACAGCCATGAACGGTAGCGTCAATGAGTCATCGCCGCTCAGGATCGTGAATTTCGGTCCCAGCGCGGCACGAAGCTGACTCACGCGATCGGGATTGCCGCCGGCTTCCTTGATCGCAACGATGCTCTCGCACTCGGCGGCGAGGCGCTTGACGGTGTCCACGCCGATTTCGATCCCGCACCGACCAGGGATGCTGTAGAGAATGAGCGGCAACTCGGTGGATCGCGCAACCGCGCGGAAATGCTGGAATACCCCTTCCTGCGTGGGCTTGTTGTAATAGGGGGCGACTTGAAGTGAGGCATCCGCCCCAGCCTTCTCAGCCTCTTGGGTCAGGTAGATGGCTTCCTTGGTCGAGTTGCCGCCCGTGCCGGCGATGACCTTGGTCTTACCGGCCGCGAATTTCACGGAGAGCGCGATCACGCGGATGTGCTCTTCGTAATCGAGCGTGGCGGATTCGCCCGTCGTGCCGACGGGGACGATGCCATCCACGCCGCCCTTGATTTGCAGCTTGATCAGGCGTGCAAGCGCGGCTTCGTCAATCTGGCCGTCTTTGAACGGCGTTACGATGGCTGTGTATGTTCCGGTAAACATGATGTTCCAAAATGGCGGAGCGGAGCTTGCGCAAAACCGGCCTGCTTGGCGAGGAGAAATCAGAGCAGGCCAGCAGGCGAGGCCTGCCTATCACCAGACTGCATATCAGACTTCAACCCCACCGGTGAAGACGAAATCCGCCGGGCCGTTCAGACGCACCTCGTCGAACGCCTCGCCCGTGTCCCGAAAACCTACTTCCAGCGTGTCGCCGCCTTGAACGCGCACTTGCACGGGCGAACTGAGTTTGTGAACGCGCGCCGAGATGAGCGCCGACGCGGTGACGCCCGTACCGCAAGCCAGCGTTTCGCCTTCGACTCCGCGTTCGAACGTGCGCACGCGGATCGCATTCGGTCCGAGGATCTGCACGAAGTTCACGTTGGTGCCGCGCGGACCGAAGTGCGGGTGGCGGCGAATCTCCGGCCCGAGGTGGGAAACCATCGCCTTGTCAGCATCGGAGACGTAGAGCACGGCGTGCGGCACGCCGGTGTTGAGCGAATGAATGGTCGCCGGCCCGGTGGAGAGCGGGACTTACTGGTTCAAGTGGAGATCCCTGGGCCCGGTCAGATTCACCGTCACACGCTCGCCTTGGAAATCCGCCGTGATCACGCCCGCTTCCGTCTCAAAAGTGAGGCGATCCTTCACGCCGACGACCCGTTGAACAAACCGCGCAAAGCAGCGCGCACCGTTGCCGCACATCTCGCCGGTGCTGCCGTCGCTGTTGTAGAACTGCCAGGCCCAATCGGCCTTGCCCGAGTCGCACGGGATAAGGGCAATCAAGCCGTCCGCACCGATGCCCCAATGGCGATCGCAGAGGCGGGCGATCTGCGCCGGCGCCAGCGAAATCTGACCTGCCCGGTTGTCGAGCAGGATGAAATCGTTGCCCGCACCGTTCATCTTGGTGAATTCCAGCAGCATGGTGGAACGCTAGCGCGGGATGCTGAACGACGAAAGCGCAAAACGCCGCTTCTGCCGAAGACGCTTCCAGGCCGCCGCCGGGCCACCAGCGGGAGGAAGCCGGCATCCGCGTCGCCGTCCCCGAAAATGCCGGCCATCCTGGGATTTGGAGGAAGACCCAACGACGACTCGGACCTTGCGCTCGTGGCGGCTTTTGTAAATCCTCAGCCAGCCGCTGAGCGGGAGAGCGCCAGCGGGCCTTGCGGGAAGCAACGGGGCCAGGCGCTCCAGCGAAGGAAATTGCCAACATGTTTTGGGACCAGAAGACCGAAACCCTCGACCGGGGCGCATTGGAGCAGTTGCAGCTTCAACGCCTCCAAGCCACCGTTCGCCGTGTGGCAACGCACGTGCCGTTTTACCAGCAGAAACTCGCCGAGTCCGGCGTGCGACCGGAAGACATCCGTTCGCTGGTGGACCTGCGCAAGCTGCCCTTCACGACCAGCGCCGATCTCCGCGCCAACTACCCCACCGGTCTGCTCGCGGTGACTTATGACGAAACGCTGCGCCTGCATACCTCCAGCGGCACGACCGGCAAGCCCAAGGCCTTGTTCTTCTCGCGATCGGACGTGAACAACTCCGCCGAACTCTGCGCCCGTTCGTTCGTGGCGACCGGGGTGACCCAGGCGGACGTGTTCCAGAACATGATGACCTACGGCATGTTCACCGGGGCGTTGGTCACGCATTACGGCGCGGAGAAGATCGGCTGTCTCGTCATCCCGGCCGGCCCCGGCAACTCCGAGCGCCAGGTGATGCTGATGCAGGATTTTGGGACGACGCTGATCCACGTCACACCCAGCTACGCGCTTTACCTCGCCACTTTCCTGGAGAAGCAGGGCATCGATCCCCGCCGCGACTTAAAGCTGCGCAAGGCCTTCGTCGGCGCCGAGCCATACACGGAAGAAACCCGGCGCAAGATCGAAGACGGGCTGGGACTGGACGTTTACAACTCCTACGGCCTCTCGGAGATGAACGGCCCCGGAGTCGCGTTCGAATGTCAACAGAAGCACGGCATGCATCTTTGGGAGGATCATTTCCTGATTGAGATCATTGACCCAGAAACCGGCGAGGCGCTCCCGGACGGTCAGAGCGGCGAACTCGTCATGACCACGCTTTGCCGTGAAGCGCTGCCCCTGCTTCGTTATCGCACCCGCGATGTGACCTCTCTCATCGCTGCCCCCTGCCCCTGCGGACGGACGCACCGGCGGCTCGACCGCATCACCGGACGCTCCGACGACATGCTCATCGTGCGCGGAGTGAACATTTATCCGCAGCAGATTGAGCGGGTCCTGATGTCGCAGCCTGGCGTCGGACGCAACTACATGATCACTTTGGAAGGCCTGGATGAGATGACCGTAAAGGTCGAGTTGGCCGAAGCAGGCTTCGATGGCCAGGTGGAACATCTCATCGCGTTGCAGAAACAACTGGCCGAACGGCTGCGCGCCGAAATCCTCGTCAAACCGCAGGTTCAACTTCTGCCGCCCGGCTCGCTTCCGGTCAGCGAGGGCAAAGCCAAACGGGTGGTTGATCACCGCAAACTCTAATAACTGGAGGAAACCATGAGTGCTGTGAAACTTGTCGCCGTGTTCGCCGAAAACCGGTCCGGGCAGACCGCCCGCCTCACCAAGATTCTGGCCGACGCCAACATCAACATCCGCTGGGTCACCGTGGCCAGCATCGGCGCGTTTGGCGTGATGAAGTTCTTGGTGAACGATTGTGACCTGGCCTACCAGGCGTTGAAGCACGAGGGCTACGTGGCTACGCTGGTCGAAGTCCTCGCCGTGGAAGTGCCGGACAAGGCCGGGTCGTTGCATGCCGTCGCCGATTGCCTGGCGCAGCACAAGATCAACCTCGATAACACGTCCGGCTTCGTCGCCAACGGTCGTGCCATCCTGATCATTGAAGTCCAGGACGTGGCCAAGGCCCGCGACGCCCTGCAAGCGCAGGGATTCCGTGCGCTCACGCAGGAGGAGATGCTCCGTCTCTGACCCGATTGGCCGTTCCCAGTTACCGGACGCGCATCGGCGCTGGCCGGTGGCGGTTTCGAGCCGGCAGAGCTCGGCTTTCTGGATGGCTGGTGCTCGATCCCTCACCCGGCCTTCGCCGACCCTCTCCCGTCCGACGGGCGAGGGAACATCCCCCGGCTGGATGGCGCAAACCTGAACGGTCCTGTGGCGTGGTCTTGTTTGTTGCTGGAATCCGTGCTGTGGCCGCTTCAAAATCCACGGACATGAGAATTCGCGGATTCAAGATGAAGCTGAAGCCGGGCTTCGAGGCAGAATACAAACGCCGGCACGACGAAATCTGGCCCGAGTTGGCTGCGTTGCTGCGCGAGGGGGGCATAACGGATTATTCGATCTTCCTCGACGAGGAGACACTCACACTCTTCGCCGTGCAGAAGCTCGCCGACAACAACACCGCCGCCGCCCTTCGCACGCACCCGGTCATGCGCAAGTGGTGGGACTTCATGGCGGACCTTATGGAGACAAACCCGGACCATTCGCCCGTGGAGCCGGACTTGAAACAAGTCTTCTACCTTCCGTGATCCGGTGGCGGAGAGCGGTTCCTGCAGGCCCGGGACTTGAGGGTGCTTGCCCGGTTCACGGGCCAGAAAGTCCAATCGAAAGGTCAAGGCGTCCATTGTTCAATCGCGGTCTCGCCGCTACCCTTCAAGCCCAGATGCATTCACTGACTCACTCTATGAAACGAAGCCTAACCCTTTGCCTCTCGTTGCTCCTCCTCGGCGGAATCTGCAACCGGACGTTCGCCGGCAAACTGGAAGATCAGTTCGTGAAGCCACCCCCCGATGCCCGTCCGTGGGTCTATTGGTTTTGGCTGAACGGCAACATCACCAGTAACGGCATCACCGCCGATCTCGAGGCGATGAAACGCGTCGGCATCGGCGGCGTGCTGATCATGGAAGTGGATCAGGGCGCGCCTGTCGGACCGGCGGATTTCATGGGCGCGAGCTGGCGCGGGCTTTTCCACCATGTTCATGCCGAGGCGCGCCGGCTTGGGTTGGAAGTGAACATGAACAACGACGCCGGCTGGAACGGCAGCGGCGGCCCATGGATCAAGCCCGAGCAAGCCATGCAGGAAGTCGTCTGGACCGAAACTGAACTCACCGGCCCGCAACATTTCGAGGGAAAGCTGGCCCAGCCCGAAACCACGGCGGGATTCTATCGCGACATCGTGGTTCAGGCATTTCCAACCCTGGGCGAGTACCGCATCCCGAACATCGAATCGAAGGCAGCTTTCCAGAGGCGGGGCAGCCGCAAGCCGGCGAAGGGCAATCTGCCGGATTCGATGCGTATTGAGCGCGGCGCGGTGACCAATATCACCGCGCGCATGGACGCCACGGGCAAGCTGGTTTGGGACGTGCCGCCCGGTCAGTGGACCGTGATTCGCGTCGGCCACACCTGCACCGGTGTCGAGAACGCACCTGCGCCCAAGTCGGGTCGGGGCCTCGAGTGTGACAAGCTCAGCAAGGAAGGCATCGAGGCGAACTTCGCCGGCATGATGGCCAAGCTCGCCGTGGACAACAAACTCAAACCCGGCGCAGAGAAACCAGGGCTCATCGCCACGCATATTGACAGTTGGGAGAACGGCTCGCAGAACTGGACCGCGAAGATGCGCGAGGAATTCCAGCGACGGCGCGGTTACGATCTGCTGCCGTTCCTGCCGGTGATGACGGGTCGGGTCGTCGGCAGCCTGGAAATCTCGGAGCGGTTCCTCTGGGATCTGCGGCAGACGGTATCCGAGTTGGTGATTGAGAATTACGCCGGCCACTTCCGCGAGCTGGCCCACGCGGCGGGCATGAGGTTCACCTGCGAAGCCTACGGCGGCCCGTGCGACTCCATTCCGTACGGCGGGCAATCGGACGAACCGATGGGCGAATTCTGGACGCCGGGTGGGAGTTACCTCGAAAGCTGTCGGGGCATGGCCTCGGCCGGACACATCTACGGCAAACGAATCGTTGGCGCGGAATCGTTCACGGCCGGGGACCATGAGCGCTGGTTGGAGCATCCGGCGGGTTTGAAGGCGCTCGGCGACCGCGCGTTTTGCGAGGGCATCAACCGGTTCGTCTTCCACCGTTATGCGCTGCAACCATGGGCGGAGAGACGTGAGCCCGGCATGACCATGGGGCCGTGGGGGCAACACTACGAACGCACGCAAACCTGGTGGAATTGGACGCCCGCCTGGCACGAGTATCTGGCCCGCTGCCAATTCATGCTCCGGCAAGGACTCTTCGTGGCGGACATCTGTCGCGTCCAAGCGGAAGCCCCGCCGCAGGGCTTTGGCTACTACGAGCGCAAAGGGTACGATTGGGACGAGTGCGGCGCGGACGTCGTGCTCACGCGCATGTCGGTGAAAGATGGCCGCCTCGTCCTGCCCGACGGCATGAGCTACCGCGTGCTCGCTCTGCCGTCATCGCAAACGATGACGCCGCGCTTGCTGCGCAAGGTGAAAGAGTTGGTTCAAGCCGGCGCGACCGTGCTCGGCCCGAAGCCAGCCGCCTCGCCCAGCCTGAGCGACGATCCGCAGTGCGACGCGGAAGTGAAACAACTTGCTGCCGAATTGTGGGGCGACGCCAACGGAACAACCGTGAAGGAACATCGCCTCGGCAAAGGCCGCGTCGTCTGGGGCGATTCGCCGGAGAAAGTGCTGGCGGAATCAGGCGTGCCCGCTGATTTCATTGCCGGCCGACCGCTCCGCTACCTTCATCGCACCACCGGTGAGGCGGATATCTATTTCGTCGCAAACCCTCGCCCCTACGCGTTTGCGACCGCTTGCAGTTTCCGCGTGGCGGGCCGCGTGCCGGAGCTATGGTGGCCGGACAGCGGGCGCATCGAGCGCGCGGCGGTGTGGGATGAGAAAGGCGGAGCGACGCGCGTCGTTGTACCCTTCGAGCCGAGCGGCTCCGTGTTTGTCGTCTTCCGCGAACGCGCACGCCAGAGTGACGCGGTGGTGGCGGTGAAACGCGACGGGAAGGAGATTCTGTCCACAACCCCCGAGCCGCCGTTGGCCATGACCGTGCGCAAGGCGCGGTACGGCGTGTTGGACGATCCCGCGCGGACGCGCGACGTGACGGCCAAGGCACAGCGGTTGGTGGATTCCGGCGAAACCAGTTTCCGGGTGTCCCGCATGGCGGAGGGTGACGATCCGGCATACGGGATCGTCAAGACACTCGAGCTTGAATTCACGCAGGACGGCAAGTCCCACCAGGTCACCGGCAAAGACCCCGAGACGATTGAGCTGGCTTCCGCCATTGCGCCACCCCAGCCGCCGGTCACCGTGCGGCGCGACCCAAAAGGGAAGCTGTTTTTGGAAGCCAGAGAGCCGGGCGAATACGAACTGGTCAACGCCTCCGGCAAGATGCAGCGCGTGAGCGTGAAGTCCGTCCGATCGCCGCTCGAAATTGACGGTCCGTGGCAGGTTCGTTTCGCGCCGGGCCGTGGTGCGCCTGCGGAGATTACCCTGGACAAGCTCAGCTCCTGGAGCGCCCACAGTGACGCCAGCGTGAAGTATTTCTCCGGCGAAGCCGCTTACACGAAAACGATCACCGTGCCCCGCGAGATGCTGGCGAAAGGTCAGCGGCTGGAACTGGACCTTGGCAAAGTGGCTGTCATGGCGGAGGTGAAGCTGAACGGGCGAACCCTTGGCACGCTTTGGAAGCCGCCGTTCGTGGTGGATGTTACCGATGTAGCGAAGGCCGGCGCGAACAAGCTGGAGGTGCGCGTCGTGAATCTGTGGCCCAACCGGTTGATCGGAGATGAGCAATTGCCCGAGGACAGCGAGCGGAACGCCAACGGCACGTTGAAGAAATGGCCGCAATGGCTGCAGGACGGGAAGCCCAGTCCGACCGGGCGGTTCACTTTCACAAGCTGGCGGTTATGGAAAAAGGATGATCCCCTGCTAGAATCTGGCCTCCTTGGTCCGGTGATACTACGAAGCATCCCCGGTCATCCCGTGCGGTGAGGCCACCGCTCGGCACGGAGACGAGAATCATGACACGAATCGCTGCGGCGACGATCCCGCCGCAGTGTTTTTCGGCGGTAACGGGATTCAACGATCTTGAACGCCATCACTATTCACGTCCAAACAACCACGGCATGCTTGACTTCGCGCCCGTCAAGTCCTAACCAAGCGCATGATTCACTTCGGACTTCTCTCGGTCAATTCGCGGCGGTCAGGCCTAAGCTTCGGCGCGGGCTGCGGAACGAACACCGTCACCCACCGCGAGCGGGCACTGTTGAGCCATCTCTTCCGTTCCACCCTGGCTCTCAGCGCGTTGTTCCTGGCGACGCTTTCTACATGTATCGCCGCCGGACCGACGAATGCCTTCTTTCCCTTCTGCATTGACTGGCACGATGCCAAGAAGCGCGGATTCGAGGAGCAGGCGCAGATGCTGAAGGAATTGGGCTATGCTGGCGTCGGCCACATCTGGCTGGACAAGGTCGAGGAGCGGATCAAGACGCTCGACGCCGCCGGGCTGAAGTTGTTTCAAATCACGATGGTCGTGGACCTCACGCCGGGCAAACCGCCCTATGACGTGGCGCGGTTCAAGGAAGTGTGCGTGGCGATCAAAGGCCGGCAAGTGCAGTTTGACCTGCTGATGAACGGGCAAAAGCCGTCCGATCCCGCTATTGATGACCAAGCGGTCACCATTCTGCGCGAGATGTCTGACCAGGCGCGGGACTCCGGTGCGCAGTTGCTCCTCTACCCGCACCAGAGTTCGTGGATTGAGCGCATCGAAGATTCCGTGCGCGTGGCGGACAAAGTGGATCGCCCGAACGTGGGCGTGATGTTCAACGTTTGCCACTGGCTGCGTGTGGACAAATCGCGCGACTACAAACCGCTGCTCAAGCTGGCCATGCCGCGACTCTGGGCGGTGTCCATCAACGGCGCGGATGAGTTCGACGACAAGCCCGGCTGGGAGCGCTACATCCAACCGCTGGGGAAGGGTTCGTTCGACATGACCGCCTTCCTGCGCACACTGCGCGATCTTGGCTACACGGGGACGATC